>CP064968.1:703144-1054716 GCA_016699245.1 Candidatus Kaiserbacteria bacterium
GTAATAGTTGCAGACACGTTGATGGCGCCACTATCTGAACGTCCTATCATCACTGCACTCCCAATCACTAAAACTCCCACACCCACAAGTCCCGCAATGAATCCAGGCGTGAGTGTGTGAGAAGAACGTGTAGGTGCTTCTACTACAGATTTTTTAGAGACACGTGGCATAGCAATATATGTATAGTAGTATAACACTATATCAAACACTGCAAAGTATAATATGCCAAATACACACATGGGTGTATGGTACAATTTCACCTATGAAAGCCATTTTTATTGCAATTGCACTCTTTGTTGGACTGTACTTCCTCAATGCTCTCCTCAGTTCGCAGGGGTAGAATGCAATGTTGCGTATTGTAGTGGTATATGGTACATTTTTAGGCATCCGAGAGAGCAGATGCTCTCTTTGTTTTTATAACCTTGAAAGTAGATTCCGTACGTATTAATCAATCAATTAGAGCGAAAGAGCTTCGTGTAATTGGTGCGAATGGCGAAAATCTTGGTGTACTCCCTACACCAGAGGCGCTTGCTGCAGCAGTTGAAGCAAATCTCGACCTTATTGAAATATCCCCAAATGCGCAACCCCCTGTTGCGAAAATAATGGATTATGGAAAATACCAATACGAAATCAACAAAAAAGCCAAGGAAGTAAAGGCTAAATCACACGTTACCGAAACCAAATGTGTACAGGTAAAGATTGGGACTGGAGACAATGACCTCAATTTGAAGGCAAAACGCACAGCGGAGTGGCTTACGGAGGGACATCGAGTCAAAGTTGACCTTTTCCTCTGGGGACGCTACAAATACATGGAAGAAGGGTTCCTCAAGGAACGTCTTGAACGCTTCTTGAAAATAATCCCCACTGAGTATAAAATAGCCGACGAAATGAAACGAAGTCCCAAAGGCTTTACGACCACACTTGAACGTGTAGCAAAGCAGAAAAGTGCCTAGCGCGATACCACCGAATTAGAGAAATATTTATGATAAAAACAAACAAATCGTACACGAAGCGTATCAAAGTTACCAAAAATGGTAAACTCATCGCGCGTAAGCCGGGACGCAACCACTTCAATGCGAAGCAATCTGGTCGCACACGTCAGGAGCGTCGTCGTACACAAGAACTCACTATGACGCCACGCGCTAAGAATCGTTTTCTCGCTAACGCATAACATCACTTAACGAACTACTAATTTCATTATATGTCACGAGTAAAAGGAGGAGTAATGGCGAACAAACGCCGTAAAAAAATCCTCGCACAAACAAAAGGATACATCTTTGGCCGCTCTACAAAAACAGCGCAAGCTATCGAAGCAATCCACCACGCACACCTTCACTCATTCGCACACCGCAAAGACAAGAAGAATGACTTCCGTCGCATGTGGACGACACGCCTCAGTGCAGGTCTCCGAGCATCAGGACTTAAGTACAGCATCTTTATGAAGACCTTGAAGGATAAAAACATCCTTCTCAATCGCAAGATGCTTGCTCTCCTCGCCGATGAACGTCCAGAATCATTCGAACGATTTCTCGCAAAAGTAAAGTAGTCAAAAGCGCCCGTCAGGGCGCTTTTGACTACTTGAGTAGTTTTGAGCGACCAAATCTTTCTTTAAAAAATTGATTTACTCTTGCTGTAAAAAATTATGATTCCTATAAAGAGTAAGCGACTATTATGAATTTTCATCTCAGTTTGCTATTTATAATAAAAATTGCTTTGCGCATCAAGTTTCGAATACACTTATTAGTTTGAGTACGAAAAAAGTGGACACGAAATTGTCCACCTTTTTAGAACTAATTACCACAAATTTTGAGAGTTAAATGTTCTAACTATTCTTCTACGGGAGAAGGCAAAATTTCAGGCATTTTGGTAGTATTTTCTGGTATCTCAGTTAAATTTACTGGAAGATCTTTAGGTATTGCAGGGAGATTTTTTTGAATGGAAATGGTTTTAGCTAAAAAAGAATTCGTGCTCGTTGATACCTCATCAAATGAAACAGCGGTGATTCTATCGCCCACTTGTATTTCATTAATAGCTATTTCCTTTTCAATATATGTCTTCGGTTGCTTTCCTTGATTACCATTGTTGACAAATTCCTTAATTTCTTTTTCGTATGTTACAGGTTCTTTGTTAGATATTAACAACAGTAATGTTTTAGCATCTGTACTTACGAGAATACTTCTCTCAGTTGGATAGCCGGACTCAGGAGATAATTTTACATGTAATGTTGTATTTTCTACTGAAGTAACCTCACCAATAACAAAAAACTCTTTTTGATTTTGAAGTACTTCAATCACCTCTTCATGCTTCTCCTCTTCTGCAACTGCCGGAGGTGTACTTGAACTTATTGGAGCACTTATTGGAGTATTTTGATTTACTAATTCACTCGATTTTATTTTAGTAGTGTATACAAACAATAAAACTAAAATAATTAATGCACCAAGTGCAAGTACTCCTACAACTAGGGTAGTATTTTTAAATGACATAAAAATTACAACGACTAACTATGCTTTTATGCAACTCATTACCCAATTATCCTCATTACTACCCGCAGTATAGGCCTGGTAGTACCCCGCTGGGCAACTAACATTAGGTGTATGACCATTGCAGGGGAAATTTGGATAAAGTGAACCATAAGTACTCCAAGCTCCACACTGTGTTCCAGGAAGAACAGCACTAGTACTTACTGCATCATCAATCTGACTCACCCACTTCCCAGAACTTCGAATATACACGTCATTGGTGTAAATAGATGCTCTTGAGTTTTGCTTTTGGGCATTAGGATCCCATCCAGCACCATAGGTAGTAAGTGCCCAATCATCGGTCACTGAGTAATTTCGAACCGAACTAGTAATTGCACCGTACGTATTCAGTGCATTAACTATACTCGTAGAATTTGGGTCTATATAGTAACCTGAGTTATTATAATCGGAAAATGTTGTAGCCCCAATCGAACCTGCTTTCGACTGTGCAGTTGCACTCACATTAATTGGCGCGGCAACATTTGAAGTTGGCGGAGCACCTGTAGGAGCTGTCCACGCAAAGGTAACCTGCAATGCACCCATAGTAAAGGCACCGAGTGCGATACCGAGGAAAACAAAAGAGAAGTTTTTGTATGACATGAGAGTGATATATTATCTGTATAATTAAATTTATAAGTCTATGCTACCCTCCACGGTGTAAGTAAGCAATGGGAATGGGTGGGATAAGTGGTTTGATTGAGACAAAATATTTGCGAGACGATGTGTAATTTGTACACACATTCAAAAACTTGCACTCTGGTGCAGGTTTTTATCTTCATCTTTTATATAATTATTGGGATTTCTTCAATGACTCTAGTTGGGCTTTTACTTCCTCTTCAGTGAGGACGGGGACACTCTCCTCTGGAGCAAGTGCTTCAAGTTGGGCTTTTACTTCCTCTTCAGTGAGCGCTGTTGGAATCTCATCTGGGGTAAGTGCTTCGAGTTGGGCTTTTACTTCCTCTTCAGTGAGAAGATGACTATCTTTATTTGTATCGCTATCGCTTGGTTTTTCTACAGACACTTTTGGAATGACATAATTAAGTGTATAAAGGGAATAAGCTCCAAGAAGCGTAAGTACAGAGAGGAGTCCTACACACACATAGAGGAGCACTCGCATCATATTATTTTTTTGTATATCCATATGTGTATATAATACTCCTTCTTCTAACACACATAAGTTGCAGATGGGTACAACAATCCTAGATTACTATACCCAGATGATATCAAAGTACCTTTTCTGTTTATTCTTAAAAATCTATTTCGATAGTCTCGTGCTCTGCCGGAGCAACCGCATTTACATCTAAATAGTCGCGGAGACGTTGCACCAAGAAAAGAGAGGCACGTTCTTCTCCCATAGTTACAAAGACCTGCTTAACCTTTTCTCCTCCTTGTTCCACAAAATGAACGAGTTGGTCTCGGTCTGCATGTCCTGAATATCCACGAATGCGCGCAATCTTAGCACGTACTTTAACGTCTGTATCGAGTATACGTACCTTTTTTGCGCCATCATTTAGTAATCGTCCAATACTACCCACCGCCTGATACCCCACAAGGAGTAATGTGGTCTTTGGGTCTTCGAGATAATTGCGCTCGTGCTCCTGTATACGTCCTCCATGACTCATTCCCGAACCTGCGATAATAATCTTCGCTCCATGTTCCTGTCCAATCTTTGCAGAATCTTTCATTGAGTGCGTAAAGGAAAGTTTTGGAAAATTAAAGATATCGTCCCCTTCCCTAATCTGTGTCTGCACATCTTCCTTGAGATAGCTGGTGTACCCACGGTAAATCTCGGTCACCGAGATAGCGAGTGGCGAATCCAGGAATACGGGGATTGGCTGAAGTCCCTCGTTTTCAAAGAGATTATTGATCTCAAAGAGCATTCCTTGGGTACGCTCGAGAGAAAAGGCGGGGATAATAAGCGTGCCCCCTTTATGAATCGTGTCCTCAATATACATACGGAGGAGGTCGGTACGTTCCTTCACCTCCTCATGTGAACGATCACCATAGACACTTTCCATAAGAAGGTAATCGTAGTCAGGAACAATTTCAGGTGGGTTTAAAAGTGGCTGTGGAATATTACCAATATCACCCGTGCAGAGGAATTTCTTTCCATTGCGTTCTAAAGTAATCATGGCAGAACCGAGAATATGTCCTGCGTCAGTAAAGGTAACACTCACCTCGTCCGGTATAGAAAATGTATCGTGGTACGTGTGGGTTTTCCAAAGTGAAAGTGCATGCTCAATATCCTGCCTTTCAAACACACGTGGAGTGCCAAATTTTTCTTCTTCAAAAAGCATCACTTTGTATGCATCCTGAAGCATTACCGCTGCTAAATCACGTGTGGGTGGTGTGGAATAAATAACACCACTGAAACCATCCTTAACAAGCTTCGGGATACGACCAATGTGGTCGGCATGTGCGTGAGTAACGAGGAGAACATTCACGGTATTGGGATCATACGCAAAGGGGTCTGCATTTTTCGCAGAAGCAAATCTATCACCCTGCACCAATCCACAATCTACTAAAAAGCGGGCATTCCCTGTATCAAAAAGAAAATTTGCTCCCGTTACACTGCCTGTGCCCCCGTGAAAACTTAGTTTTGTCATGTATCTAATTGTTTAATGTTCTTCACCATACCATACCCCACTGCCCCTCCGAGTAAATCCATACACATATCAAGTATCGTGTCTGGAATAATATTTGTTTCAAATTGATACATTCCAGTGCTGTATTCAAATAATTCCCAACATATACCCATACCGAGCACGAGGAACATATAAAGCGAAAATGAACTTCTCTTTTCAATATACTGCAAACGAAAAAATGGTAAAATCGCAATACCAAACGCACACACAAGTCCACCAAGAAAATGCATCGGTATATCAAGCCACAGATACTTCCAATACAAGAAAAACGAAGTTGCCAGAGTATGCGTGAGTGCAAGTGTCGTTGCTGCTAAAAAGAAAAGTGTGAGAAGTAATCCCATATGATATATCGTACCATACCTGGGATAGGTACTAAAAAAACGCACCTCAGTGCGTCTCTTTAGTGGAACTACGGGGCATGTCCCTGAATTGACTTCAGGTGGGCACCCTTTCCAAGCACTTTTGAAATTTCGTCGCGTCGAAGTCTCATCTGTACTTGTGACTACAGGCAGCCCTTTCTATAGGCTTAAGCAGAAACATGCGTATCCGTAGCTCCACAAATAGTATAGCAGAAACCTCCACCCCTTCGGGGTGGAGGTTTCGTTCAATATGTGTACAACTTTTTCATTTAGATTTTTCTCTGCGATACATCACTCAAATTCTATGGTTTCAAATGATTATCCTTAATCACCTCATAGCGTAGTCGCTTGGCAGGGAGCGGAGAGGTGATTAAGGGTAATCACGATCCGCTTTCTTCTATACTATTCCTTCGTCCCGTCGAAGTTAACATCATACATAATACGTTCCTGTGCAGTCACATAATTCATGATTTCTTCCTCGGTAAACCAGACCTTAATCTCTCGCTCCGCCTCTTCTGGAGACTCAGAACAATGGATGAGATTTCGTACTGCACGATTCTCAAATGATGAATGGGCATATGAATCTACCGTGTAGTCTCCACGAATAGTACCCACATCTGAAGTGGATGGCTCTGTGGTACCCACGAGCTTTGTGACTACGGCTACTGCTTGATTACCCTCGAGAATCATTCCCACTACGGGCGCTGCAGTCATGTAGGTGACAATGGTATCAATAATAGCGCGACCGTATGTCATAGCATCTTTCTCTACCGGAAGTCCTTGTGCCTTCAAATCTTCGATAATGCGATTCCCTTTTTTCAAAAACCATGCCTCGTCTTTGTTGTAATGAATCATCAGTTTCTCGCTTTCTGGCACAAACATCTTCATTGCAATAAACTTGAGTCCCGTGCGCTCAAAACGGCCAATAACCTCACCAATAAGCGACCGTTGTACCGTATCGGGCTTCAAAATGACAAATGTCCGCTCTTGGTGTGGTTTTTTGTTCATAAAATGCTAATTAGTTATTCAAAATATATGGTGAGTATACCGTACTATAGCCGTAATTCAAGGTTCGGAGAATATAAAACACCGGACTTTGGGCTCTGCCCAAAGTCCGGTGTTTTATATTCTTCTACTACAACTTGGTCACAATCTCAGGGCCATTTTCCGTGATTGCAACAGTGTGCTCAAAATGCGCACTTCGTGAACCATCTACCGTAAAGACACTGTATCCGTCACCTTCGTCATCAAAAATCACTTCTTTACTTCCGATATTTACAATAGGCTCAATTGCAAAGACATTACCGACTTTAATAAGTGGCCCCCTTCCAGCTTTTCCAAAATTAGGAATCTGTGGGTCTTCGTGTACTGCATGTCCCACTCCGTGCCCGCACAAGGCTTCCACAATACTGAATCCGCGTGAGTGTACGAAGGTCTCAATCGCGTGACTAATGTCACCAATATGATTCCCAGGCTTTGCTTGCTTGATACCGAGCATAAGCGCTTCCTGCGTTGTTGTGATGAGTTTCATAGACTCTGCATCCGTCTTCCCTACAGGAATAGTAATACCCGAATCCACTATCATTCCTTGGTACCCAATCGTCATATCGAGGTTGATAATATCTCCCTCTTCGAGAATCTCATCTGCACGAGGTACACCATGTTGCACGGTATTATTGACCGAGGTACACAACGCTGCAGGGTATGGATCCATTGCAAAAGTGGGTTGGTAGCCGAGCAGTACCGGTTCAGCACCATAGTCCTCGGCAAGTTTTAGGGCGTAGTCATTGATATCTTCGGTTGAAATGCCAGGCTTCACGTATGTAGCCAATTCCTTGAGTATCTGAGCGAGCACTTTTCCTCCCGCGCGAAGTCGCTCAATCTCTTCAGGGGTTTTAATAAGTGCCATATCTATGCGAGTGAAAGCGCTTGTAATATTTGTGTATGGACACCAAGAATTGTATCTGACCCATCGCAGTCGATGACCGAAGTATTTGACCGTGTACGGTAGTAGTCGAGCACGGGGAGTGTTTCTTCCCGATACCAGGTAAGACGCGCTTCTATGGAGGCACTCGTATCATCCTTCCGTGCACGCTTTATCATACGTTCACGCACCACCGCTTCTTCGGTTACTAAATCAATCACAATTACGTGGTTGCGACGGTAAAAAGCGAGTGCACTTTCGAGTACTTCAGCTTCATGAATGGTACGTGGAAATCCATCAATGAGGAGATGAGCTTCGGGGTCGAGATGCTGATGAAAAGCATCACTCCAAAGCATTACCGAAAGAAACAGTGGCTGTAGCATCCCTGTATCAAGGGTTTCGTGCACCTTTTTTTCCGTAAACCCCTCCCCTTTCATCGCTAGTGCACGAAACCTACGCCCTGTTTGCACATCAATGACGCGACGTGTGGGATCATGCATCTTCAAAAACTTCGAAAGCATTTCAATCTGGGTTCCTTTTCCGCTTCCCTGTGGTCCAACGAATATAATAGTATATGTTTGCATTCAAAGTCCCAATTATTGGTATAACGCCCTGTACCTATAGAGTCTACCCAAGACTACGAAAAACACAACCCGTTATATGAGAATTCTGTAACCCATCAAAGTGTGGTATCGTACCAGACATGAAGAAACACATCATTACTCTCGGAGGACTTCCCGGTAGTGGAAAATCCACGGTAAAACGCCTTTTAGCTGAGAAACTTGGATATGCCACCTTTTCGACAGGAGATTTTGTTCGTGAAATGGCGCATGAGCGCAATCTCACTCTTGAAGAATTTAATGAACTCGTGAAGCGCGACAAAACGCTCGATCTACTGATCGATGAGCGTTTAAAGCGTATTGAGGCAGAAGAAGATTTTTATGTCATCGACTCACATCTCGCGTTTCACTTTGTACCGAGTGCATTCTCCGTATTTCTTTCAATATCTCCCGAATTGTCAGCACAGCGTATTTTTAATGACGCCTCCTCTCCACTTCGCATAAAAAGTGGTGACACTATGGCATCACATGCGGAAGCATACACGCGCACACAAATGCGTATTCAGAATCACATTGAGCGTTATGCGAAACACTATGGCATCAATCCGTACAACGAGTCGCAGTATTGTTTAATCATTGATACTGAGGCACGCACACCAGAGGTTGTCGCAGATATTGTGCACACTGAATATCAGTCATGGCTCACTGGATAAATTCATGAAATGTGAGCTCTGCTCACCAACACGTGCACTGCACGTGTATTTCACTGGATAAATCCGGTGAAATGTGAGTTTCACTCACTGACACGTGCACTGCACGTGTATTTCACTGGATAAATATTTTTGAAGTGCAAAACGTATAGTGTACACTTGCTGTATGGAACGTCAGCACATTATTACACTTACCGGAAAGCCTGGGAGTGGAAAATCATCAACGGCCGACCGTGTCGCAGAAATGCTTGGGTATACACGGTATTCTTCTGGTGAGTATGTACGTGCTATTACGCAGAAACATAAAATAACCTTGAGTGACTTTAATACCCGTGCTGAATCACATCCTGAAATGGATCAACAAATTGATATTGCGCTACGTAAACTTCGCGATCAGAGTGATATCGTCATTGATGCACGTCTTGGTTTCTACTGGATTCCCGAATCCTTCAAAGTATTCCTTGACCTCAATAGCGATGTAGCAATTGCACGTATCTTCAAAGATGCCAATTTTAATACTGGCCGCAGTGGCGCTGGTGAAGGAGGTGACGTAATGAACGATGTGGCTGACCAGGTAGAAAAACGTATGCGGAGTGAGCGCATTCGTTTCAAAAAACTCTATGGCGTTAATCCCTATAGTATCGAACATTTTGATCTCGTGATTGACACCGCGCAACACAGCCCACAAACCGTAGCACTTACTATTTTCGATACCTATAAAAGATGGTTGAAATCCTCAAGTTGGAAACAAGTAATCAGCAGAGTACCTCTAGGATTCTCGTTTAAACACTGATGCATAATCACAAAATCAAAAATTACTTCGATTATGCATAACAGTATATTGGTATAGACACGCTACTACAGGATAAAATCTCCAGTAACAATCTCAATATAGATAGAATCAATACTCTACCGTAGCACGCAAAAATAGGTACTCCCGTATACCATTTGCATTTTGGTATCAAAAAAATAGCGAGGCGACGCCTTGCTATTTTTTTATGTATCTTCTGAGTAATAAGACTAACTACGTCTCCTGCCCATACCCCTGCACTTCCACCTTGACTGATTGATCAACAATCGGACAATCTATGGTGAATGTGGTGTTCACGCTGACGAAATATGATTGTGACCCAAGGCCTGTGGTTGACGGTACCCAGGGCATGCTATTTCTAGTGATGGCACAATTAATTTCCATGCCGGTACCCCATTCAACGAGTACGTCTTTCCCACTACTTGGCACCCTGCGTGGGTCTGCCTTGATGAAGGGTTCTGTATTCACATCAACTACTTTACTATCGAGGAGTCCTGGATACGGTGCGCAGGTGAGTGAGTACGTGGTGTCACTTGTGAGGGATGAGGATAGTTCTGAGCCTGATGTCCCACCCCATGTATCTACACCACCAGTGACTTTTTGTTGGTGTACATCCACCTGTGGGTGTAATAGACCAATCGATAGTTGATTTTGTGTCGTATGCAATTGGAGAAGTGACCGTGAGGTTACCGGTTGGCTTTGGATGTACGGTGAAGCTTTTCTCCATGCAGTTGTTGGGTATTCCCGGAGGATCATCAGGTTCAACAATATCTCTGTTTGAATCGACACAATACTGAATATACAAGGTACCAGACCCACTCAGGTCTAGCGTAGCGATGTCTTGACCAATTTCGTTTACGTCAAAACCTGCAGGGTGATCGGTATATGGAGTGATATCGATCCATGTACCAGTGACATTCCAGCGGTATGAGAAGTTGTTTTTAAAGGCATTGGGAGTAGGGATGACTCCTATATTTGTCATAGTCCCGTCTAAGACAACGATTTGTCCATCAAAGAATACGTTTCCTACTGAGGGGACGGTGGCGGTAAAGCCGATGGGTTTGAGGTCAGCATCATTTTGGATACAAGCGTAACCACTTCCTGTTACACCGTAAGGAGTACCATTTGTTGCTACTCCTGCAAAACTTATCCACCCAACGACGGTAGACCCCCACGCATAGCCACTCCATGCACACCCTGTTGCAGTAACACCGTAATCAGGACCTGTGCCTGATAAACTAATCCACCCATCCCAACCTCCTGAATTAGCAGTTCCTCCCGCAAGCGCTTTAGCCCAACCTGTTACCACGCCAGTTGTACTATTAAAAAATGGTGCACAGGTACCTGCACCTGAAGGACACCCCGACGTTTCATTGAAACTTATCCATCCTATATATTCACTCCATGCATATCCTGAAAGCGCACCATTGCTTGCAGCAGTAACCCCATATGGTGACGTTCCGCATGATCCTGTATCAGTACAATTAAATGAAATCCATCCCATGGTTTCACTCCATGCATATCCTGAAAGATAATCAGATGCACTTGATTCAGCATTCGGTACACGCATGCTGAATAAAGTTCCCACCACAATACCTATCAGCACGAGTGCATACGCGAGTAGATGCTTTGACTGTACTAAATTGCTATTCATGTAAATAATTGTTGTAGTTTTACTTAGTAATGTACATTAGTGTGTGAGCACGGGAACAAGTGGCAAAAATTAAAAGAGTTCTATAAAATAATTATAGTAATGCCAATATATATATTGTACATCTTTGTTTGAATAGAAAACAAGAAAACGGTGGGTATAAAAAACCGCACGCCGTAGGCGTGCGGTTTTTCTGTATTTGTTTGCTTCTAATACTGTCTCATCGAAACCTGTGAATCAATACGACGTACAAGGTCGATAACCACCGACACTGCAATAAGGAGTGCCGTACCACCGATTGCGAGTGTTGTAACTCCCGTGAGAATCTGCATCGCCATAGGAAGTACGGCCACAAACCCAAGAAAGAGTGCTCCTGCAAGAGTGAGCCTCGTAATCAATTTTCCGAGATATTCTGCGGTATGTACTCCGGGGCGAATACCCGGAATAAACGCACCATTGCGCTGCAAATTCTTTGACATCGCATCAGGGTCAAAGGTGACCGCAGTGTAGAAGAAGGTGAAGAGAATCACAAAGACAAAGTACACCACGGCGTAGAGTTCCTGATTGTTAAAGAATGCAGTCACTTTCTCAAGCAACAAAGCCACATGCGGGACATTGAATGATGAAAGAATATTCAAGACCATCTGGGGAAAGAGAATGATAGAGAGTGCAAAGATGATGGGAATCACCCCAGCCTGATTAAGGCGGAGTGGAAGATAACTGGTAGTACCCCCATAGGTCTTGCCGCCACGCACTTGCTTGGCATATGTAATCGGTACCTGCCTCTCGGCCTGCGTCATTACCACCACCCCATAGATAATACCGAGTGCAGCGATTACAAATCCAACAAAAAGCGGAATTTGTGATGCGTCAAAATTGTACATGAGTTGACCGATTGTCGCAGGAAGCGAAGCGACAATACCCGCAAAGATAATGATAGACACACCGTTCCCAATACCATACTCGGTCACCAATTCTCCAAGCCATAAAAGAAGCAAAGAACCAGCGACGACAATGAGAATGTTGATCATAAACTCAAACGTGGTAAGTCCTGAGATAACGCCCTGTGATTTCAAAAGCGAGAGGAATCCAAACGCCTGTAAAATAGCAAGAGGGAGTGTGAGTTGGCGAGAATACTGTGTGAACTTTGCGCGACCGGTCTCCCCTTCCTCTGAATACATTGCTTTAAGAGATGGTGACATCACGGTGAGGAGTTGCATGATAATGGATGCCGTAATAAACGGCCCGACACCAAGCATCACAATCGAGAGATTGGAAAGCCCCCCTCCTGAAAAGACATTCATGAGTCCAAGGAATTGGTTATTCTGGAAGAACTGTTGTAGGACTGTGGGGTCAACACCCGGAATTGGTACTGCAGTGAGAATGCGAAAGACCACGAGTGCAAAGAGTACGAAGAGAACACGATCGCGAATCGCTTTTTCTCCGACAATGATTTTTAATTTTTGAAGAAAGATATCCATCCTAGTGGTATGAAGCTAGTAAACAAGATTGGTCAATCAACTATAGAACATAGTGGTATTTTATCATAATCAGGTTATGCGTCATTTTTTCTTTGTTTGGAAGAAAAAATGACGGGTCAGAAATATAATCAGTGCATTTCTTAATTTCTAGACCACTCCTGAGTGGTGCTGGATTATAGTATCGATCCACCTACTGCTTCGATTTTAGTCTTTGCAGATGCTGAATATACACAGCCTGAAAGAGTAACTTTCTTGCTGATATCCCCATTTCCAAGGATCTTTACCTGAGGTGCCTTTCCGCGTCGAAGACTAATGAGTCCCTTCGCAATAAGTGTCTGTGGTGATACGGTATCGCCAGCTTCGAATGCGGTGTTGAGTGCCGCGAGATTGATGACAACAGGAAGTACACGCTCATTGTTCACCGTGCGTGCTCGATTCTTACCGAACCCGCGCAGTTTTGGAAGTCGCTTTACGACATCGCGCATTTCTGGTCGTGGACGGCTACCTGCTCGGGCAGTCTGTCCCTTTCCTCCCTTTCCGGAAGTCTTTCCACGCTTACCACCGCGACCAATACGCTTTGCCGTTTTACGAACTGTCTTTGGTTGAAGTTGATGTAGTTGCATGCTTAGTTTTTATTATTAGAGGTTGCTACGCTTTAAGTTTCTTAAGCGCTGCAATTGCTGAACGGGCATTATTAAGTTTGTTCTTGCTTCGTGAAAAGATTTTTGCGGTAACATCTTTTACGCCACCGAGTTCAAGGACCGTACGTACAGAACTTCCTGCAACGAGTCCCCTGCCTGGCGCAGGCATAATCATAACCTCACTTGAAGACAACTTTGCCTGCACATCGTGAGGGATGTGCTGATACTTGTTGAGTGGAATTTCAATAATATTTTTACGAGCACTGCGGACCGCCTTTTCAATAGCAAGTTGTGTGTCCCCTGCCTTGCCAATACCCACACCAACCTTTCCTTTCTTGTTTCCAATGACGATTGCCACCGAGAAACTGAAGCGACGACCTCCGGCCATCACACGAGTTACACGGCGAATACTGATGATTTTCTGGTCAAACTCAGAACGAACACGGTCGTCCCTACGTGTCGTGCGACGTGCGCGGCGTGGATTACGGCGATCATCTCCACCTCCTGATCCTCCTGTGCTTCCTGCACCACCACGACGTGCACCCCCTCCGCGCTGACCGCGATAAGATGATGTAGCGCCAGCGGGTGCATCGGTGGTAGCGGGTGCACTTGGTGCATCTCCGGCTACCGGTGCTGGAACAACAGTTCCAGTTGTAGCTTCCTGCTGTGTAACTTCATTCATGAATGTATATAATTAATTTTACAATTAGAACTGTAGTCCTCCTTCGCGTGCTCCTTCTGCAAGTTCTACCACTGCGCCCTGATACTGGAATCCACCGCGATCAAAGACTACGCGCTCTACTCCCTTCTTCTTTCCAGCCTCAGCCACGAGAGTACCGAGAGAGCGCGCGCGAAGAAGGGCTGTGGCCCCCGTAGCCTTTCGTGTATCAAGTCCGACAAGTGTTACTCCACTTTCATCATCGATGAGTTGTGCATAGATAAAACGATTACTGCGAAAGACGGCAAGACGTGGGCATGTTGCAGTACCGCTGACCTTTGCACGAATACGTGCATGTCGGCGAATGCGCTTTGCTACTTTTTGTGATGTGATACTCATAGTACGATTCTAAGCGTGCGATTATGCAACACCCTTCTTACCCTGCTTTCTGATAATGAATTCACCTCGGTAACGAATACCCTTACCCTTGTATGGCTCTGGCTTCTTTACCTTATGAATATCGGCAGCAAACTGTCCGACTACTTCTTTATCAATACCGGTAACAGTAATAACACCTTTCTCAGTAGTGATGTGGACTCCTTCTGGTGCAATGAGTTCTACGGGGTGTGAGAAACCGACATTCAACTTAATCTTGTTGCCTTGTGCTTCACCCTTGTAGCCCACTCCTTCAATTTCTAGAATCTTCGTGAAACCTTCGGTAACGCCTTTAATCATGTTGTGAATGTGTGCTGCGTAGGTACCCCAAAGTGCCTGAGTCTTCTTGTTTTCTTTGGTTTTGGTTACCGTTGCAACACTTCCCTCTACGGTAACAGCAATATCACCCGCAACAATGCGTGAAAGTTCACCTTTCGGTCCTTTGACCTTAATCAAACCCTCAGCAACCGTAATTTCTACGTTTGCGGGAATCTGAATTGGTTGTTTTCCTAATCTGCTCATAATGTGTGTAGATTACCAAATGATGAATAGTTCCTCGCCACCTACATTCTTCTCCTTTGCTTCTTCACCGGTAAGAATGCCTGCGGGAGTTGAGAGAATACGCTTTCCCTTGCCAAACTTGACGGGGAAAATCTCTGCAACACCGAGATAAAGACGTCGACCTGGCTTTGAAACACGCTTTACGCCACGAATTTCGTGGGTACCCGCCTCGTCATACTTGAGGGTAATATCAAGCGTCTTCTTAACCTTTTTGCCATATTTTTCTGCTTTTGTGATAAAACCCGATTCAACGAGTTTGTCCGCAATTGCATGCTTCAACTTTGAGTACGGAATACTAATGGATACTTTTCGAACCATTCCAGCGTTCTTGAGCTGAATGATGAAATCTCCTACAGGGTCGTTTACCATGATGATTTCTTAATACCTGGTATATGTCCTTCATGCGCAGCTTCGCGGAAACAGATTCGACACATATCGAAATCTCGCATGTACCCACGCTTTCGACCGCATTTGAAGCATCGGCGTACTACTTGGCTCTTGTACTTTGGCGTGCGGAGTGCACGCAATTTGACTGATTTTCTTGCCATTACGATTATGGGTTGGTTAATAACTTTTGGTAAACCAAAAGAAGCGTTATTTTGATTGGCGAAAAGTGGTCTCACCGAGAAGTGGTGACCGTTCTCTCCTTACGCAGTACTCAAAAAGACTCGCTTTCCGTTGCACTCAGTCGAGTGTACAATCGGCGCGTCTGTGTTTCCCTATGGGCTTAACACGAGAGTGTGCGAATATCGCTACGTGGGAGACTATACCAAAAATAGCCCTAGGAGTCAACATAAAATAAAACTCCCTCCAGTATGCAAAGCATACTGGAGGAGTTTTGATTTTGTGTGTCTATTTTCTGCGTTTTGAATCTTTCTTTACTTTCTTTTCTTCAGCAGTTCCCTTTGCTTTGAGGGGGAGTCCGATGTAGCGGAGGAGTGCCTCTGCTTCTTTCTTTGTCTTTGCAGTGGTAACGATAGTGATTGCAAATCCAAATACATCCTTGATTTCCTCGTCAGCAGTTTCTGGGAAAATGGTGTGTTCCTTGATGCCGATAGTGTAATTACCCATTTCATCAATTGCTCCCACCTTGAGTCCGCGGAAGTCGCGTGTCTGAGGAATAGAAAGGTGAATCAACTTATGGAGAAAATCATGCATACGCGGACCACGAAGTGTAGCCTGGTAGCCAATAATCTCACCCTCACGAAGCTTAAATGATGCAATGGACTGTTTAGCAGGACGGGGCATTAATTTTTGCCCTGTGATACGTGCAAGACGATCCTGAATAAGTACCAATTTTTGTTTGTCTTGAATCTTTCCGGTACCGGTTGAAATCACCACCTTTGAAACACGTGGTGCTTGCATTACATTCGTATACCCACACTCCTCTTTGAGGGCTGCATAGGTTCCTTGTAATGTTTCTTTCATTGTTTTCATACGACCAAATATTATTCGTTACCTCGTACTAAATCTTTGTACCAGTCGGACGTGCGACACGTACTTTTTTTGCTGCATCACCCTCGCCCTCGGTGATGTATCCAACGCGTACTGGCTTGCCTGTCTTGGCATCTTTAAATGCAACATTCGATACAGGAATCGGCATTGGTTTCTCAATGATTTGTCCCAGTGTGCCGCGGCGCTTTGCCTTTTGGTGGCGTTTCGAGATATTTACTCCCTCTATAAGCACCTTCATTTGACGCGGAAAACTAATCATCACTTTCCCTTCCTTTCCCTTATCCTTTCCTGCGGTTACCAAAACGGTATCTCCTTTTTTTATTTTCATATAGATAACATTAGATATCGTTTATACCACCTCAGGTGCGAGTGAGACAATCTTCTGGTAACCTGCTTCACCTAATTCGCGTGGAATAGGGCCAAACACACGGTTTGCCTTTGGTTCCTTCTTTTCCTTGTCGACCAAGACAACTGCATTGTCGTCAAAACTGACATACGAACCATCTTTGCGCCTGAATGGCTTTACCTGGCGAACCACTACTCCGTACACAATATCCTTCTTCTTCACAGGCTTTCGTGGTTCTGCTGTTTGTACGGAAAGCACCACGAGTTCGCCGAGTTCTGCGGTGCGCTTCTTTGAGCCGCCGAGTACCTTAAATACACGACCAATCTTTCCTCCTGAGTTGTCAGTAATTTTGACAATTGATTGTGGTTGAATCATACGTAAATATTTAGCGCGATTAACCCTTTACGAGCTCAAAGTGCTTTCGCTTTGAGAGTGGACGTGTCTCGCGGATTTCGACTAAATCCCCTTCCTTTGCAGTATTACCCTTATCATCAACGAGGTACTTTTTGGTACGACGCATGAACTTCTTGTATTTTGGGTGCATAACGTAACGCTCAACAGCGACCGTGATGGTGTCCGTCATTTTTATGGAAACCACAGTCCCACGGAGAACGCGTCCTCCGGCGAGTGTTGTTTCTGTTGTTGTTTCTGTTGCCATATTATTTATAGAGGACTAGTTATGCTTTTGCCCGAGTGCGAAGTTCAGTGAGTGCTTGTGCAATTTCGTGTCGGATTGCCCGAATTGAACGAGTATTGCGCATGCCACTTCCAGTCACTCCAAATCGGAGTTTACGGAGTTCCTCTCGCTTTTCGTTGATAAATTGTACAAGGTCTCCGTCAGTCTTCTTTTGTAATTCAGTCATAGTCATACGATTACACAGTAGTTTCTTCACGGGTAACGACCTTTGCCTTGAGCGGAAGTTTTGCGGCTGCCTTTCTGAGTGCCTCACGCGCTACGACCTCGCTTACACCGTCAATCTCAAAGAGAATACGACCTGGGCGTACATCAAACATGTAATGATCCAAATCTCCCTTTCCCTTACCCATTGGTACTTCTGCTGCCTTTTTGGTAACTGGCTTGTCAGGGAAAATACGAATCCAAATCTTTCCCGTCTTTCCGAGTGTACGTGAAATCACGCGTCGCGCAGCTTCAATTTGGTTGCTCTTTACACGAGACTGTGTCTGAGCCTTGAGTCCGAATGCACCAAAGGCTACCGTGATACCACGTGTCTCTGGAGCGTTGAGGCGATCAGGATGCTTGCGCCCTGTCTGCCACTTTCGGTGTTTTACTTTTTTAGGAAATAACATACGCGAATTGATTATGCTTGATTACGTGTTCGACGCTCTCTCTGAGCAGTGCTTCTCTCGTCAGTATTTGCGGTTCGGTCTGCAAAAATATCTCCGCGGTAAATCCATACCTTTACACCGATAGCGCCGTATGGAAGGGTTGCGGTCTCGCGTGAAAAGTCGATGTCAGCGCGCAAGGTCTGGAGTGGAATACGGCCGCGCTTGATTTCTTCTTTACGTGCCATTTCAGCACCGCCAAGACGTCCTGAGGTGATAATACGCACACCTTTTACATCGCGGTTCGCCATCACCTTTTCTGCAGTCATCTTCATAACACGGCGGAATGGCATACGCTTTTCGAGACCTTCTACTACCATTTGACCCACGATTGACGCACTTGTCTCAGGAGAGCGAATTTCCTCGATATCAATCTTTATGTCTGGTTTCTCAGTGAGTTTGAGTGTGCGGAGAAGCATGTCTACTTCTTTACGAAGTTTTGTTGCTCCTTCTCCACTACGGCCAATGATAAGGCCAGGGCGTGAAGTACTGATGATAACGCGAAAGACCTTTTCGTTGCGCTCAATCTCAACATTAGCGATGTGCATACCGCGCAACTTCTTTGCGAGATACTTACGCACTGCACCGTCGGTACGAATGTACTCACGGTACTTCTTTGGATCAGCAGCAAACCATCGTGACTTCCAGTCACGGATGACTCCGAGGCGCTGTACGTATGGGTGTGCGACGTGTGTCATGGTAGTGATTACAATTAAAATTAAGAACGATTACTTGGTGCTCAGTTCAACCTTAATATGGCTGTTGCGCTTGTTGATGCGTGCGGCAGTACCACGAGCACGTGGCATAAAACGCTTCAACACCGTACCCTTATCAACCGCGATTGACTTCACAATCAAGCGTGATACATCCGCTCCTTGAGACTTTGCGTTTGCCTCAGCAGACTTGATGAGTTTGGTAAAAGGAAGTGCAGCACGCTTATTGACGAAGGTAAGCATATCGAGTGCCTTCTTGACATCTTTGCCACGTACGAGGTCTGCAATGAGACGTACTTTACGTGGTGATTGACGATAGTTTTTGAGTATTGCTTTCATATGAGAGACTATTTCTTAGCGGGGGCTACTTTTGCGGCCTTTGCTGCTGCTACCTCTGCGTCCTTTCGCTTCGTCTCGAGTTCCTTTTGCATCTTTCCTCCGTGACGGATGAATTTCTTTGTTGGTGAAAATTCGCCAAGACGATGCCCTACCATCTCTTCAACAATAAGTACCTCAACATGGGTCTTGCCGTTATGGACACCAAACGTGAATCCCAACATTTCTGGAGTGATTACAGACGCACGGTCCCACACTTTAATAACACCAGTATCAACTGCCTTCTTACCCTGAACTTTCTTCAGGATTTTTTCATTTACATATGGTCCTTTATATAGTGATCGTGACATAACTCAAAAAGCGCGTGAACGCATAATAAGGTTGCTCTTACCAATAAAATGGCCTAATATAGCCACTTTGGTGAGAACCTCGTGTAACAACAGGTAACGGCCAGTGCTAAACGAAGTACCCACAAATGTGTATGTTGCATCACCCACCAGGGTGCATACACATGGGAGTTCTGAACGAGGGCTATAGTACGCGAAAGCCTGTTGAATGTCAAATGTATGTACGTATTATGAACGACATCGTAAGTCGCTCATAATCTCTCAAAACTAATGCGCTGTTTATAATAGTTGTTTAGTATAGATTTATGAACACAAAACCCCGCGCCGGAGGTGCGGGGTTTTGTTGATTTCTCTGAAAATATTACTTTCCAGAGTTTGCCATGAGTTTACCTGGCTTTCGGCGGGTAACAATGAAAGTGTTTGAGTACTTTCGTGGCTTGCGGGTCTTTTGGCCCTTGCCTGTTGGACGTCCTTGCTTGGTGCGGGCGTGCTTGTGTCCACGAGGAGCACGTCCTTCACCTCCTCCGTATGGATGGTCAACAGCGTTTCGAGCTGATCCACGAGTCTTTGGACGAAGTCCAAGTTTTCGTGCGCGACCAGCCTTTCCGAGAGTAATCAAACGATATTCTTCGTTCGATACCGCTCCGATAGTTGCCCATGCAGTAGAGATGATGCGTCGTACCTCCGATGAAGGAAGTTTGACGAGTGTGTAGCCTGCATCCTGTGCAACTACTTCTGCGTAGGTTCCTGCTCCACGCGCAATACGTGATCCTGCTCCTGGCTTCAACTCGACGTTAAAGACAAAGGTACCGACAGGAATGCTCCCGAGAGGAAGACGGTTACCCATCTTTGGCTTTGCGGTTTCAGAGACAACGAATTCGTCGCCCTTCTTCCAGCCCTTTGGTGCGAGCACATAGCGTCGTTCTCCATCCTTGAAGAGTACGAGTGCGATAAATCCTGAACGGAATGGATCGTACTCAATAGTCTCGACAATTGCAGGAATATCCTTCTTGTTGTAGACAAAGTCTACATCACGATAGGTGCGCTTGTTTCCCCCTCCACGATAGTGGTTGGTGGTGCGTCCACTACTGTTACGACCTCCTGTAGAGCGTGCGCCCATGGTGAGTCGCTTGAGTGGCTCGCTCTTTGAAGTGGTGAGTACGTCACCGTACGAAACTACCGTCATTCCGCGGCGACCTGCCGATGTTGGTTTATATTTTTTCATAGGTCAGCATTAGACGAGCTCGATACGGTCACCTTTTTTGAGGTAGACGTACGCTTTTTGTAATCCGTGTTGCATCATGTCTCGACCGCGTGCGCGCGACATGAAGTGGCGTGGCCTCTGATGCACAATGTTAATCCGAACAGGAGTGACATTGTAGAGAGCCTTGATCGCATCACGTACTTCGAATTTATTGGCGCCGTTCTGGATTTCAAATGTATATACATTTGATTCTCCGAGAATCGCAGCCTTTTCGGTAATACGTGGCTTAATGATGACTGATGCGATATGACGCTGTACCACAGGTCCTGTAGACACCTTTGGTGTTACAGTCGTTTCTGGCTGTGTGGTTGCGTCTGCATCTTTCTTTCCAAACAATCCCATATTACGAGTTTGTGGCTGTAGCCTTACGTGCCGTCTTGGTTGCAACGCGGGCTTCAAGAGCCTTAAGTGCTTCCTCAGGTTTTGCGACTACAACATACTTATAGGTGAGTAATTCTACTGGGTTGACGTCTTTGATGTTCATCACCTCGACGTTCCCGAAGTTACGGAAACTGAGTTCAGCCTGCGTATCACGTGCGGTAAGTACCACAAGTGCTGCGTTCGCCTTCTTTGTTCCAATATCCTTCATGTGTGCAACAGTGCCAAGCGCCGTGAGGAACTTGCGTGCCTCTCCAGTCTTTGGCTCTGCAAAAGTAAGTGCATCAACGAAGACAAGTCCCCCTTGTGCATGCTTTTGTGAAAGTACGCAGGCGAGTGCCTTTGCGCGTGCATTCTTGTTGATTTTGCGTGTGAAGTCACGCTCGTTGCGTGGTCCGTGTGCTACACCTCCACCAGTCCAGATTGGAGAACGTGAAGATCCATGTCGTGCGCGGCCAGTACCCTTTTGCTTCCACGGCTTTCTACCTCCTCCACGCACTTCAGCGCGGTTTTTGGTATGCGCAGTATTTGAACGGGCATTACCTTGCATCGAGACCACGACTTCGTGTACGAGGTCAGCATTCCATGCGACACCAAACACCTTTTCAGGGAGTGCAATATGTGAGACCTCTTTTCCTTCTTGCGAATATACATTCGCTTCTAGTTTTGTAGTACTCATATGCTTATACACTACGTACTTCTACTAACGTGCCTCGTCGACCTGGAATAGCACCCTTGATAAGGATGATATTCTCTTCCTTATTGACTGCCATAACTTTTAAATTCTTTACCGTAATACGGTCACTTCCCATACGGCCCGCCATACGAACGCCCTTGAAGACGCGCTGTGGACCTGTTGAACCGATTGAGCCCGGTGCACGAAGGATATCCTTCGTACCGTGACTTGCTGCTCCTCCACGGAAACCGTGGCGCTTTACCACTCCTTGGAACCCTTTTCCTTTTGAAATGGCTGACACGACAACAACATCACCTTCTTTGAAGATTGATGCATCAAGCATCGCATCCTTTGCAAAACCTTCTACAGATTCTGCATAGCCGATACGTGGACGGAACTCCACCACGTGCTGGTATGCGCCACCCATATGCCCGGTTTGTGCTTTGTTGACGCGATGCGCCTTCTGAGCACCCGAAGCAATCTGTATGGCTTCATATCCATCCTTCTCCTTGCCTTTCACCTGAGTCACCTTTGCAGGTGTCACACGGAGAATGGTTACCGGATGCGCGATTCCCTGTGCATCAAACACCTGGGTCATCTGCTCCTTGGTTCCCAAAATAAATTTCATTTATTTTAAAAACTAACTGATAAATGCTTTTTGACCGAGGTAATTGAAAAACCGCGATTTCCTAGTCGCAAGCACAAGCTCGCAGACTAAAAAATCGCGGTTTTGCGCCCATTGGTCTCCCGGTGAAATACGAGCTTTGCTCGTCACACGGCTTTGCCGTGTATTTCACTGGGGTACGTAGGTCTTAAAAAGCTAGGAGGAGTATACAGGAATACTCGAAAGATGCAATGATGCAGTCCCCCAAGTTCAATAATTAATTGCAACACCTGATTAGGACATCAGATGTCCTAATTATCGGAAAAGAAGAATTTTAATATTTTCACTTACTTCCTCAATAACTTCCGTAGAAACTTTTTGTATGAAACGAACTTTTCGACTTTTCCAATCCAAATTGCGCATTTGGTCGGAAAGCACTACACCGTCAACTTTCTCTTCGCTGAGCGGAACTTCATACGAATACCCCTTTATGCGTGAAGTTATGGCACAAGCAACCATAAGATTTGTCCTTTCATTATATTTTATTGGAGAAAGAACGAGCACTGGTCTAAGATTCGCCTGTTCGTGTCCTCTCGTGGGACTCAAGTCAATCCACACAACATCACCTTTGTCGGGGACATATTTCTCTTTTACCATATTTCGTTACCCACTGGCTTACCCCAATCCACCTCTTCGTGAAGATTTTCTTTTGTTATACCTTTAAGCATATCGTCAAGAGTACGACGCTCCCTCTTCACAACTTCAATGGAAATCCCTGTTTTTGTTTCTGTTACCAAAACACGACTCCCTGCTTTTAAAGATTTGCTCATAGCAATACTCTTTGGCAGACGAACTCCGAGACTATTCCCCCATTTTTGAATATTAGTTTCCATATGTTGAAAGTATATACTATGTATATACTTTTGCAATACTCGTTGTTCCCCAACGCCACGAGGCGCACTGCAACAAGATCGTGAAGGTGAATCTATTACGTACCCCAGACACGTGACTTTCTTTGCCTAACAAATACAAAACCCCGCGGCCAAGGGCCGCGGGGTTTTGTAACAAACTGGTGACAACAATAACACTCCTACATCATCTTCACATCAATGCTCACGCCTGATGGAAGAGAGAGGTTGGTGAGCGCTTCGATTACCTTAGCGCCCGGATTCATAATATCGATGACACGCTTGTGCATTCGCATCTCAAACTGTTCTCGCGCATCCTTATGAACGAATGTCGAGCGGTTTACCGTATACTTCTTGATTTCAGTAGGCAATGGAATTGGACCGATTACCTTTGCGTCGAAACGCAATGCGGTGTCAATAATTTGCTTTACCGATGTATCGAGAATCTTATGCTCGTACGCACGAACACGAATCCGTAGCTTTTGGATTTCTCCGCCAGCAGTTGCTTTTTTCACCTTTTTGGGTTCAGCAGTTGTTTTTGTTGTCATGGTTCAGTTGTAATTAAGAGCGTTATTACGCAACAATCTTCGTAACGATGCCGGCACCGACGGTGCGACCTCCTTCACGAATAGCAAAGTTCTGTTGTTCCTCAAGTGCTACTGGCGCTACAAGTTTTACCTTGAACTTCGCAGTATCTCCTGGCATAACCATCTCAACGCCTTCGGCAAGTGTTACCTCTCCGGTAACGTCTGTAGTACGAACATAGAACTGTGGCTTGTAACCTGTGAAGAATGGTGTGTGACGACCTCCCTCATCCTTTGAAAGTACGAATACTTCTGCTTCAAAGTCTGTGTGTGGCGTTACTGAATTCTTCGCAGCAAGTACCTGTCCGCGGTGTACATCCTCCTTCTTCACACCACGGATAAGAATACCTGCGTTGTCTCCTGCCTGTGCTTGATCGAGTTGCTTGTTAAACATTTCAACTCCGGTAACGGTTGTCGCTGCAGTATCCTTGATACCGACAATCTGAACTTCCTCACCTACCTTTACCTTTCCTCGCTCTACACGACCGGTAACTACCGTACCACGTCCTTCAATAGAGAAGATGTCCTCAATAGGCATAAGGAATGGCTTGTCGAGATCACGAATAGGGAGTGGGAAGTATGAGTCCATTGCGTTCACAAGTTCGAGTACTTTTTCTCCCCAAGGTCCCTTTGGATCCTCAAGTGCCTTAAGTCCTGATCCCTTGATAACAGGAGCGTTTGCGCCGTCGTATCCGTTCTTTGTGAGAAGTTCACGAAGTTCTTCCTCAACGAGCATAATCATTTCCTCATCATCCACCATATCGCACTTGTTCAAGAATACGATGATGTTTGGTACACCCACCTGCTTTGCAAGAAGAACGTGCTCACGTGTTTGTGGCATCGCTCCGTCTGTTGCAGCAACCACGAGAACAGCACCGTCCATCTGTGCGGCACCGGTAATCATGTTCTTAATGTAGTCGGCGTGTCCTGGCGCATCGATGTGTGCGTAGTGACGACTTGGAGTTTGGTACTCTGAGTGAGAAAGAGAAATAGTAATTCCTCGAGCTTTTTCTTCAGGAGCCTTGTCGATATCATCGACACCCTTAACTGATGCACTGTATCCCTCACCTTTCAGGTTGAGTACAGTAAGAATCGCAGCGGTAAGCGTGGTCTTTCCATGGTCAACGTGACCAATAGTACCTACGTTTACGTGCGGCTTTGAACGATCAAATTCTGCTGCCATAGTATTAGTAACTAACTATTAGATAATAATTCCGCACGTGCGACTCCCTTCGTATAAAACGAATGAAGACTTGCAAGTACTCAGAGGAAAGGGCGCGAGAACGCCACCTTACCTCTAGGTGCACACAAGTTGCATGTCAAAAAGAGCAAAAACTCCCTCAACCCATAACCCCAAAGGGTATAGGCGCGGTGTCGCAATAGTACAAGAATGAATCTATTTTTGCAAGCGGAAGTCTGACCTCACCATGTTCGACACGTCAAGACTCTTTTGTTCGCGAGAAAGAGGAATAATAATCTCAACTGAACACTCCTGCGTAGTATATTGACATAGAATACCCTGCATTGTATCGTGTGCCCGTTCCCCAGATAGATAGGGGTGTTCTTTCAACAACGAGGAGAATTGAAATGAAGAGCCTAAAGTCCACATGCCTTTCGGGTCCATTTTATGGTACCTACAATGGGAAATTGGATTATCCCCTATCCGTAGAGGTAAATCTTTGTGATCCCAGTTCGACGGTTGCGTTCCTCAAGAAACGTATGCAGGATAGCCAATTTGTTCATCTCACCCTAAGGACACCGCAATACGAGTCGCGGCAAGACTTGTTTCTAAACGGTTATTTCCTTGCTGATTTGATATTGTTCGCAGAGGTTAACATGGCGCGAATTAGTGCACACTTTCTCCCGGCATTAGAAATCAAAGATTTGGGGTGGATAATTACGACGCAGGATAATGACAGTGGTACGTGTCCCGGACTGATTGATTTAGTCATCGGTCACAAAGAGATTATGGAAAAATACCTTCGTACAGGGAATGACTCACTCATTTCCCCCCGCGTCTTGGAGATTTACTCAGATGCAGCAGTTCGAAGATCTTTGAGGTCTAAATATTATGATGGGGAGGATTAGCCTTCGTGGCTCTATCCGGCAACAATGTTGCCGGATATTTTATATTGGTCTAAAACAGAAATCTATCTGCTATACTGCGCGCATGCAACAACTTCTAGAAATAGCCCGAAATGCGGCCCACGAGGCAAGTGAGGCAGTAATCGCCATGCGCGAGGGGGTCACTCATGAAATAAAAGGGGATGGCTCTCCCGTGACCGCGGCTGATACGCGCGCGCACGACATCATCATGGAACATCTTACTCCCACGGATATTATGATTCTTTCTGAGGAATCTAACGGTGTTCCTATGCCCTATCCTGAATATCTCTGGGTCATCGACCCTATCGATGGCACCAAGGATTATATGAAAGGAAGCACTGACTTCTGCGTTATGATTGCGCTTCTTCAGAATGGCAAACCACTACTCGGCGTTGTGGATGCACCCGCACTCAATACTGTTTTCTCGGTGACTTTTATTTCACCCAAGGAGGGCTTGGTGAATGGGATGTCTGCGCACCTGAAATTATCTTTCGTGAAGCAGGAGGTGTCGTGAGCGACTGTCTTGGAAACGACATTGCATACGGTAATCCAGAACACCGAATTCCTCATGGCGTACTCTTTGCGCAAAAAAATTGTTATGACGAGGTGCTCAGTGCAGTGAAAATGACAGCATAGTATGCAACAAAAACATGCATACTCCTAAAAATATGCTATTGTACCTACAGAGAAAGCCCTAGATTCCTAGTGCTACGGACAAGGAGTTTGACATGAGTACACAACAAAACGTGCCCGCTCTCAATCGGTCACTATGGTCTCTGTGTGGATTATTGTTTTTTGGCAGTGTAACGTATCATCTGTTTTTGAAATACATTGGCCCAGGGCTGAATGAAATCATAACCATCGACCCTAAAACAGTCACCCTATCCCACCTCGGATTGATATTTGCACCTATCATCGGATATCTTTTGATAACGGGGAATATCTGTTTAGCAATCAATGTCGTCAAGCCACTCAAGGTGTGGGACGACATGGGTCTCGTCTGGCACCTCACCATGGGCTTTGCAATGGGTCTCGGTGCATGCCTTATCTGTGGTCTTGTATTTGGCGTCCTTGGGGGTGCTGTCGAAGAACTTGTCTATGGTCTTGTTGGGGGTCTGCTCGGGAGTTCCCTTGCAGGCCTCGGTTTAGGTCTTGTTGGAAGTCTTTTCGGGGGTATCTTCAAGGAACTGACACCATAATCGCCTCATAGATGCAAGGAAAATCTCCTTGCATACGTGAGGCGATTTTCTATTTAAAAATATCAAGTTGAAATGTTTAAAAATCTACCAGTTTAAATATTTACACATACCACTTCTTATAGTATTGTCTCACTGTTCCCGTTATTTGAAACGGGTGTTTTTTGAGGAGTAGACCATGTCAGCAGACAAAGTTAAGGTTGTATCATCCCCTGTCATTCCTATCGGTGGGATGCGGGGGCGAGGGATTGTGGTTACCATGACGAGATCTCGTTCAAATCGTTTTGCACTCATCAAAGAGGAGTTTGGAAACGGAGACCATATAGCACTAGCCACGGAAGGTGGCGTCAAATGGGCAGACCACCCAGATGTGTGCGGGGTTGATCTTCTCCTTCAATTCATGAATATGAAGCGCGCGAATCCTGGATTCATGAATGGAGCATTCTGGAAAATCTTCCCTGAATATGACAACATCCCACTTTCAGAATTTGGCCTCCAACCCTGCTCGAACGATGCAATTTCTGGAACACGCGACGACATTCATGCCCACATTGTCTTAGCGCGCAAAGAGGTCTGGGATAGCGGAGCAATTCCTCGCTTCGTTGACCCGATTGACCCAGTACCTTTAGCAGAACGAAAACCGCGGGAAAAATAATTATTTTCCGTAATACCCAAAAAGGTGCGCACCCGCGCACCTTTTTTATATCTTTTCAAACACACACATCACTGCACCAACGTGAATCGTGTATGCCTCTCTCCCGAGCCTACCGGCCACTCCATAGTATCGTTCCACTCACGCACCGGCCGAGTAAAAAGATCGGCATCAGGATTTTCATACAACGGCTTATAAACCACCATCCACTCATCATCATTTGAGTGGAGAGCTCTCTCTACGACCTCGTATGAATCACCTTTGTAGTGTCGATATACCTCTCCGATTTTTGGTGCATTTTCGGGAATATTTCCTTTCATAGTGTCGTACATAGTAGCATATAAAACCGCGCGCCTTTTGGGCGCGCGGTTTTATATTTCCTTTTATCTTACGCTTCCTCTACATCTTTGAGGGTCAAGTTGCTAAGTAAAATATTTATTTCATAAATATTTATACTAAGCACTTCCTCCCCAGCCTCGCGGTTTTGCCTCCTTTGTAGTCGGCAAAACATCGCTACGGCTCGTAAAGGATTCCGAAGAGGCCTATGCCTCTTCGTCTATATCCTTTACGCCACGCATTTTCTTAATCTCCATGGCGACGTTTGGTGGGACTACGTCGTAGTGGTCAAATTCCATGGTCATAGATGCGCGGCCTTCGGTCATAGAACGAAGGGTCGTGGTGTATCCAAACATTTCGGAGAGCGGTACCTTTGCGTGTACCACCTTTGCCATACCACGGTCATCCATTCCTTCCACCAGTCCACGCTTTGAACTAATGTTTCCGTTCACATCTCCCATGAATTTTTCAGGAGTGGTTACCTCAACCTTCATGATAGGTTCGAGAAGTACGGCACCTGCGCTCTTTGCAGCCTCTTTGAAGGCGTGAATTGCAGCGAGTTTAAAGGCAATTTCTGAAGAGTCCACTTCGTGGTAACTACCATCGTAGAGTTCGACAGAAATATCTTCCATCTTGTATCCTGCCACGAATCCACGACCCATAGCCTCCTTACATCCCTTCATTACTGCAGGAATGTACTCTCCAGGAATCACACCTCCCTTAATGCTGTTTACAAATTCGAAGTGGTCTTCACGCGTAACATTCTTTGCGAGTGACTTTCCTTCAGCGAGTTGAAGTGGTTCCATTGGCTTAATGCGAATCTTCACATGGCCATATTGCCCCTTACCTCCTGACTGCTTAATGTATTTATACTCTGCCTCAGCTGGTCGCTGAATGGTTTCGCGGTACGCCACCTGTGGCTTGCCTACGTTTGCCTCTACACCGAATTCACGCTTCATGCGGTCAACGATAATTTCGAGATGGAGTTCTCCCATACCCGCAATAATAGTTTCGAAAGTTTCTTCATCAGTAGACACTTTGAAAGTTGGGTCTTCGTCTGAAAGCTTCTTCATTGCCATACCCATCTTCTCTTGGTCGTTCTTGGTTTTTGGTTCGATACGCATTGCTACCACTGGCTCGGGGAACGTAATAGTTTCGAGAATGATAGGCTTATCTTCTGCACAGAGTGTATGTGAAGTCTTCACATCCTTAATTCCCACACCAGCAGCAATTTCACCCGCAAACACTTCCTCAATTTCTGTTCGCTTGTCTGCCTGCAGGCGCACGATGCGTCCGAGTCGTTCCTTTTCACCTGTTGATGCGTTGTAAAGGTAACTTCCTGCCTTGATTGTACCTGAGTACACACGGAAGAAGGTAAGCTGTCCCACAAATGGGTCAGTTTGGAGTTTAAATGCAAGTGCGCAAAAAGGTTCTTCATCTGATGCACTACGAAACTCCTCGGCATCAGTATCTGGATTCGTCCCCTTTACTGGTGGCAGATCTACTGGTGACGGGAGGTAGTCCACTACAGCGTCGAGAACTCGTTGCACACCAATGTTCTTGAGTGCAGAACCCGTCATCACAGGGAAGATTGCGTTTGCAATCACTGCCTTTCTCAGTGTCTTCTGGAGTTCCTCGTATGAAGGAATCATCCCTTCGAGGTATGCACTCATTTGCTCATCATCGTGTTCGACGATGCGCTCAACAAGTTCTGCATGATATTTCTCTGCGGTCTCTTTGAGTTCCGCAGGTATCTCATGTTCAACCACCTTCATTCCCATCTCTCCTTCAAAGGTATACGCCTTCATCTTCAGAAGGTCGATAGTACCTGCGAGGTTTTCTTCTGAGCCCCAAGGGATTTGATAGCGAACTGCCTTTGGTGAAAGGCGGTTAAGAATAGATGCGTACGACCGCTCGAAATCTGCTCCTGTGCGATCCATCTTGTTGATGAAACAAATTCGGGGAACTCCGGCCTCATCGGCATACCGCCAGTTCGTCTCTGACTGTGGCTCTACTCCCGCAACACCATCAAACACCACAATCGCACCGTCGAGTACACGCATTGAGCGCTTTACCTCTGCGGTAAAGTCGATGTGTCCAGGAGTATCGATGATGTTAAAGGTGTACTTGAGTTCAGGATCGATACGGTCTGCGATAAGTGACGGTGTCCAGTTACAAGAAATCGCCGCTGCAGTAATGGTAATACCGCGTTCACGCTCTTGTTCCATCCAGTCGGTCACTGTTGCACCATCGTGCACCTCACCGATTTTGTGGCTCATACCAGTGTAGAAAAGCACACGCTCTGAAGTCGTGGTCTTTCCGGCATCAACGTGCGCAACAATACCGAAGTTACGAAGTTTATGTAATGGGAATGCTCGTGCCATATAAATAATCTAAAATACTAAATAATAAAACCAAAATGAAAAATAAATTTTGATTGGTTTCCCCTTCCTGAGGGCGAATAAATCGCCTGAGAAAAGAAAAGCCCACGGGGGCCTATTGGCGCCTACTATACGATATATGACACACGAGAGCAATAGGATGATTTCAAAAAAATGATTTTATATTCAAACACGTGAATATCAATTTCATCAGCATTTTGCTTTTCACTAAAAGTATGTCATAATAATGTTCGGTAGCACATCATCAACTTTTAATGAAGGAGATTGCCATGAGGCGCTTTTTTGTTTTTCTCGCTCTCGTAATGAGCACAACATCTGCGTATGCACAAGACAACCCACACGATTCACCGTGGGAACAATATGGGCAAGATGCTTGGGTGCTCAATATCGAGGGTATCGGAAGGAATGAAAGTATCGTTCTGATACGAAACCCACAAGGGACACACTTCACTGCGACTGCAGTATGTTCAGACGGTGTTTATTCCGAAGTATATTCCTGGAGCCAAGGGCACACCCATGCAAAAGGCGTAGACTGCACGGGGAAACGCGTAAGTCGTGCTGCGACGTACTGGGAAGGATGGATTCATCCACTTCCTCATCAAACTCCCAAAACCATACCAACTCCCACACCAAAACGTCGCGTGCTCGCCGCTGTTCCAAATACACACTGAATGATGTGTGGTCCGTCGCAAGCACAGCTTGCGACGGTTTTATTTTTTTCGTACGTTATACTGTATACATGAAGTATCGTTCACTCATTCTTGTATACCTACTCTTCCTCCCTTTCTTTTCACATGCGAATACTGAGAACGCGGGGTTCGTGCAAGGACTTTGGTATTCATCACAACCAGTTTTTGCTGAGGTCCCCACACGCATTTACATTGCACTACGCAACAATACGGGGCATGACCTCACGGGCACCGTGCGTTTTACCGACAACGAAAAGCGTATTGGTTCTTTTGAGGTGAGTGCGCTCGAGGGACGTCTTGTAGAGGCATGGGTAGACTGGATTCCGACAAAAGGAGAGCATGTCATCACCGCAACCGTAAGCGATGCAGTACTTCATGTAATTGGGGGAAACACGGAGTCTGCTGATATTACCGGTATCACGGCAAGTGATACCCTCATCGTGGATTATGACACTGATCGTGATGGCATAGGTAACACCGAAGACACCGATGACGACAACGATTCTGTGTCTGATACTGAAGAAACCGAACGAGGGAGTAATCCGCTTGTCAGTAACCCAAAATCTGTTTCTGAAGAAACTGAAAGTTCTAAAGACTCTGAAAGTCCGAATACTGAAGTACTCACTGCAGATACTCGTACAGAGACAAAAAAATCTACTCCTTCGCGTGGAGGACTCGAACAGTATATTGAAAACGAAAAAGTAGATACACTCTTTGGAAGTGTCACCGAAAAAATTGAAAATGCGAAAACAGCGCTCGATACATACCGTGAGAGACGGGACACAACACTCGCGGAAAACACCTCACCAACTGAGTTAGAACATCCAACCGAAATGAAATTGGGAACACTCACTGAAAACGCCACCATTACACGCACACAGATAGACACCGAAAAGGGTTTTCTTAAATCCTTTGTTGCCGGTGTTGCAGCACTTCTTTCAAGCCTTTGGACACTGGTACTTTTTTCAACTTCAAAAATTCTAAATTATCCCGCAATACTCGAGGTCCTCCTACTTCTGGGAATTCTTGTATTTTTCTATCGTGTTGCGCGGCGATTAGGTCGTCGTAATCGGTATTAGTGCATCAAAAAACCGCGGCACAGTGCGCCGCGGTAATTCTTCATTCCTGCTTCACCCATACACGTACTGACGGCTGTTTATCGGTACCCCGATAAATATACCCTTGTGATGGTGGTGTGATACCCCTTTCCTTAAAGGATATATACATAATTCTATCTCGAATTGTAGGTGATGCAGGATACTCCACTTTTGTGCAATCAGGTAAGACAATAAGGCTCGACCATCGTGAAAAAATAAGCCCTCGCCTGCTAAAGCCTGCCGACGCAAATATCGTTGACAGCATACCCGTACACTCAGTAAAAAGTACTGGCTTAAAGATATCTTCATCGAGTCGTGGGAACAGTCCAATAGGATGTGCTGCAAAAAACAATCCCTTCGGCTTCAATGTACGTATGAGTTCTGCTTCGATACCATGTGTACCGCCATCAAAGAGATTTAAGCCATTTAATGTCACCGCATCAAGACTCTGATCGGGAACATTGAATGCGCTGTACAGTGCAAATATCTTACGAATTCCTGCATGTGTAGCGTCACCATTCCACAACCCCTTAAGCCGTCTATCCCCACACAAGTAGAGAAATCTCAGTTTTGGGTTATACGACTTCAAGTTCTTCACGAATGATGTATTACCTGCGCCAATGTCCAAAAGTACTTTAGTCATGATGTCCTCCTCATAGGATTATCTACACGAGAATATACATTACAAACTTGAAATAGCAAGAGTATACCTAACAGACACAGAAAACCCCGCGCAAAGTGCATGACTTTCTTAAACAGACAAACGCTTTATTTTACCCCACTACTTTAAATCCAAGTTCTGCAACCGCCGCTGCTATTTCTCTTTTCACTAACTCAAGATTATCTGCATACACAATAATTTCCTGTTGCGATATGTTGTCACGCACGACAAGCATCAAACATGCACTCTCGAGAGAGATTTTTACCCGACGCAGTCCCTTTGTGGTAGGAAGTCCTGACTTGATATATCCGAGCACTATTTTTTTCACGAAAGGATTCCTTTCCGCAATATCCACAACCAGCCCCGCAGCAGGAACGACCGTCGTGTGTGAACCTGTTACCTTTCCTCCGGCGCGAGCGCCTTTTGGTTTTGCCATATAAAACTACTGCATCTCCTCTACCTTCTTGAGTGCAATGACATACATACTTTCTGCCCAGCCGAGAGGAGTGTTCTCATTGGGGTTATGTGTATGGGAGTAGTAGAGTTCGGGAATCTTGCCGTTTTCGGTTATCGTACTCTTTGCATGCATGAGATACCATTCCGCCTTTGCTTTGTCTCCACGCTCTGCATAAATAATCGCAAGCCATGAAAGTCCCATACACCATTCCGCCTCCTCACTATGTCCATCAACATTGGCGTTGTAGTAGCGGTCGTTTTTGTAGCGTATTACCCCCTTATCTTTGGTGAGGTGATATTCCACATTGCGTAAAATAGCCACAGTCTCGTCTTCAGTTGCCTCGCGGAATGGGTACACTATCGAAAGAAGCGCGAGATCAGCAAACTTTTCTGCTGATTCTCGTGGTAAGAGTGCACGAAGTGCTGTCTCTCCCTTTTGAATGACACCTTCGGGCACCGTGAGCCATGGCACCTGTGCTGCTTTTTTAAGTGCTGCATTTACCGCTGCAATCGAAGACGCATGTATCTCCATACCCTCCTCCCAAATACCGTTATCCAAGTCGTGCCAATATTCTATGCGCACAAGGTAGTCCACAATCTTTTGCACGAGGGCTCGCTCTGCGTCAGTTGCTACAATACTTTCTCCGCGCATCTCGAGATGCATAATTAAATCAAGGACTTCGCCCACTGCATCATTTTGGCGATTACCCCACTCCTCCCAATATTCTTCAAAAGACTCTGGATGAAAACGTGCATGAATGTATTGCCATGTCTCATATGGCTTGTGCTCAATAGCCCAGTCAATTTTTTCTGCGTGCTTCATAAAAAGCGCAAGGAGTGCACGCGCCGTATCTTTTACTGTTTCAATATCACCCAATTCCAAAAAACAAAGTACCGTGAAGTAGTTGTCACGCAGCCACGCTTTATCATAGCCAGTGTGAACATTCGATGCAGACGCCGTATAGACGCCTGTTGGTTTCCGGAGCGCACGTATCTCATTCACGTGCGCCTGAATCTCTGCTTCGAAATCAATAGTCATACGGAAAAGAAGAACTATGCAGCAAGTGAACGCATGCGATTATCAAATTCATTTTGTCCGCGAATCATTAGTACATTCCGTGTGAGTTCTTTTGCGAGATACCGATTTTTGTTATCATCCACAAGTTTGTCTATATGTGCTTCTAGTACTGCACACTGCTCGTCGGCGTCCATGGTTTCAAAATCAGAAATACCCGCAATAATTTCCTTGGCTTTTTCAGGTGCCTGCTCCTTCAATTCTCGCCACATCTGAGTATTTTCTGCACTTTCAACACGTGATATTCCCTCCATAGAAACACATTATCCTAATATACCGATAATTGTATCATGCCCGTGAATGAGTACACAAAATGCTTATAACCATCTAATGGTGATTCAAAAAGATTGAATCTGGTAGATGTTATTTTCTAGTGCAGTACAAGGCAAAAGCCCGAAATTTTTGTGAGCCGTACTCAACGTACGGTGAACAAAAATTTCGGGCTTTTAACGCAGTAAGGAAATGGAGTCGCTACAGAGTCTGGAGACGTCTGTTTTTTCTCCGGGGGGAGAAAAAACAGACGGACTCGAAAAATATACGGGCTCTGCCCGTTATTTTTCGGTCACCAAGCGAAGTGGGCGAAGGCTCGGTTAGCCTCTGCCATGCGGTGGGTATCGTCCTTCTTCTTTACGGCTGCTCCTTCTCCCTTTGCAGCGAGCATTATTTCTGATGAAAGTGACTTGAACATTGGCTTACCTTTCTGTCCGCGCGCGGCAGTAATAATCCAACGAAGTGCAAGTGCGAGACGTCGCTCGGGGCGAACCTCACGAGGTACCTGATAGTTTGCTCCACCGACACGGCGTGAGCGCACCTCCATTTGTGGTCCTGCATTACGAATAGCAGTTTCAAATATTTCTACAGGGTCTCCGCCTCCTTCCTTTGCGTTCTTAATTACTTCAAATGCTGCGTATACGATTTTGCGTGCAGTCTCCTTCTGTCCGTTCACCATGATGTAGTTCACGAGTCGTGAGACGTTTACTGAATCATATCGTTCGTCCTTGCCGAGCGGTGCTCGTCGTTTAATTGGTCGTCGCATATTTTTTCCTATCTATTATCTATAGCGAGTATAGTCTATTAATTAATTTGTGCAGTTTTGTAAATTGTTAAAATTATTCTGGATGCGCGAAGCGACTAAGTTTTGGAGGAAGCGGTACAACAGTACCGTGACCGAGAAAACTGACGTCGCGACAAAGCAGACGGGATGATTTTAACTATTTACCTGCTTTTGGGCGCTTTGCTCCGTACCGTGATCGCGACACTCGTCGCTTATCAACGCCGGTTGCATCATACTTTCCGCGTACAATGGTGTAGTTCACACCAATATCCTTTACGCGACCCCCACGTACGAGTACCACCGAGTGCTCCTGGAGTGTGTGTCCTTCACCAGGAATGTAGGCAGTAATTTCCTGGTGATTGGTAAGACGTACACGAGCAATTTTACGAATAGCCGAGTTTGGCTTTCGAGGAGTCTTGGTAGTAACACGAGTACAGACACCACGCTTAAAGGGTGAACTATACTCATTTGGACGATTCATAATGGTATTAAAACCAGAACGAAGCGCTCCTTTCTTTGTTCGGGTTGGTTGGTCCTTTCGTCCCTTCTTTGTTAATTGATTGATTGTTGCCATATAAATGTGTCGCTACTCTACTATATTTACGGAAATGTGCAAGCATCGCTTAATAAACGGAGCAAGATATCTGCATTTTTTTACAAAAAAAGCCCCACGCATTGCTGCGGGGGGCAAAAGTACTGAAAATCACACGCATGTCGCCTGTGCCTACAAGCGAAGGGGACTCCCAGTACTGAGGGGAAACTTATTTTTAACACATTTTAGAAAAAAAGCAATATCTCATGCGATCCACCAAATTGCAGAGATGCTCAATTAAGTTAGGGGAAATTCAAAAAGAGATTATAAATAAAGAGTACTGCTGCTTGGAATGGCGTCCAGAGAATTTGCATAAATATGAAAACGCAGAGGAGTAGAGCCACAAAACCGAGTCTCTCAATGTACTGCGTCAAGGCACGGTACTTGAGCGAGAGTCGAAGAGGAAGAAATGGCACAATAATCTTTGACCCATCGAGTGGAGGAAACGGGATTGCATTGAAGAGTGCGAGAAGAATATTGATGAATACAACGTACGTCGCCATATCGACAAAAGAAGAAGGGAGCCCCAGTGTATCCGCCATACGAATTAAAATGGCGAAAATAAAGGCTAAAAATAAGTTTGCAAGGGGTCCTGCCGCCGCCACAAATGATTCACCCCATTTTTGATTCCTTAAATTATAGGGATTGTACGGCACTGGCTTTGCGTATCCAAAAAGAAATGGTGCTCCCATGAAAAAAAGCACTCCCGGAATCAACACAGAGCCAATCGGGTCGATATGCACGAGAGGATTAGCGCTCAAGCGTCCTGCGAGGCGTGCAGTGGGGTCTCCGAGCCAGTTAGCTGCGTAGCCATGAGCAACCTCGTGAAAGACGATAGAAAGTATCAAAATGGCCAAAGTAATTATTTCGAGCATAAAAGATGTACTGAAGGTGTGCTATGAGTATGTGACTATTGTACCGTATTCCGCTTTTCCTACCAAAGTGGGTGCGTGTATGTCTTCTTGCTATTTAAATGAACCATGGTAGTATAGGCGACACTAAACAAACGATATATGGCAAGGCAATGTGAAATAACCGGAAAGACATCACAAGTTGGTGGACGATACAGCAACCGCACTCGTGCGACGCAGTTTAATCCATGTGGAAAGGTTCGTCGCCAGGCAAACCTCCAGAAGAAGAGAATCTTCGTTCCGGAACTTGGCAAGACTATCGTTATGACCATCTCCACAAAGGCAATGCGCACCATCGCAAAAAATGGCGCATTCGAAACCCTAAAGAAAGCAAAGCTTATTTAAACCAAAAGGTTACTCCATCAGTCTCTGAATTAATACTGCCAAGATCGGCAGTATTTTTATAGGTGATGCCGTGCTGGATGAGAAGATCAGTCACTTCTTTGTGCGGATGTCCATACTTATTATCTTTTCCAGCAGAAATCAAAGCGTACGTGGGTGCGACCGTTGTAAGAAATATTTCTGATGTTGAGGTACGAGAACCATGATGCCCCACTTTAAGAACGTCACTATGCAAAAGTGAGCCATCGCGCTCTACAAGATACTCCTCTATCTTTTGTGGGGAGTCCCCGGTAAAGAGGTACGAAGTTGCACCGTACTCAAGTCTTGAAATTATCGATGAATCGTTACTCTCCATATTCGTCGGATCGTGATCGGGGAAAAGAATAGTGAGCGTTGTACTTCCTGCCTTTCCGATTCCCAAGTCATACACTTGTCTATTTCGTACATAGATAACCCTCGCCCCTTCTTCCTCTACCATTTTTTGAAACGCATCAGAGACGGGTGTATCGTTCTCATTTTCAGTCATGAGTACCGTGTCCACATCATAGCGAATGAGTACGTCGACAAGACCGCCAATGTGATCTTGGTCGGGATGTGTCGCAACAAGCATGTCGATACTGCGATCAAAAAATCCCAATTCACGCGAGAGCACACTCAAGACTCTACTGTCTGCACCCCCATCAATGAGCACCTGTGTCCCTGAAGGAGACTCAATAAGTGTTGCGTCCCCTTGCCCAACATCAAGAAAAGAAACCTTGAGTGTCTCATTTTCACTATTTCCAGATGGGCGTATCCCTAAAGAAAAAAGTGACAATATAAAAATAGAGATGAGTGCACCAATAGTTGGGAGGCGAAGTTCTCGCATATCGTTATTGTATCGTATGAGTCAAAGAAAAAAGCCGGTGTGTGCATGTGCACAGTGCCGGCTCTGAAGTGACCTCTGAGGTCAAAAATTGTTCTGAAAGGTGCTGAGCGAATCACCAGTAATCCGCTCAAAGAAGGTGAGGCTCGCTGTGACGCCTGCACGTACAACCTCGTCAGAAAAGGTGAGCGGCGGACCACTCTTGTTTCCTCCCCACTGGCGAACAGCATCCTTTCTGAAGATTTCCCTGTCTGCCCAGGGGGGATCTTCTCCGACAATGATTTTGCTTCTTTCGACAAAACGACAGCAACTACTCGTAAGCCATTCTCCACCAAGAGAAATCTCATTGTGAGAGCAGACTCCCACTAACGCCCTGAAGTTAACAATTTCAACTCCCTTTTTCAGAGTGAAGTTATTTCCTCTTTCATAAACTTTATACGCAAGATCAAGAACATGTCGGGAAAGCATAGTTCGAACATTATCTCCGTTTGCCGGATTATGAGTTCCCCAATTTTCCCTCGGAGCAAATACAACAAGTGGCAAAGAAGACATCAATGTGAGTCCTCTGGAAAAGTTGATTCCATAGGGATTTTGCAACCTTTTTTTGTAGTAATCATGCCACAGACTCCCGACCATTCGTCGTACATAGATGAGCCTGTACGGTGCCATGAGCAATTTCTTCACGACGAGTGCACAAAGATGGAGGTCGCTCGGATATTCTCCCGGAGGAAGGTAATTATAAATTTCATTCCCAAACCTGAAAATATGCGTTGGTATACCCTGAAGAGGACCGTGTGCCCAAAACACCAACAGTGCTGTGAGCATCTGCCCCACCAGTGGAACGGGGGTTGTGTGCACAATATTATGCGTGCTGATAGCATCGGTTGCGACCATGAGAAGAAGGTTTGGATGATCCGGAATTGCGTATAATTCCTTCATCTCCCCTTGATGGACAAGAGAAAGATTGTTGAGGTATGGTGTGCGCTTCATTGATGCTCTCCTGTTTTCAAGGTCCTATAACATAAAGGTTCTGCATATGCAGAACCACCACGTTCTAAGATACTGAATCACCAGGTGACTGTCAACAATACAGTCAAATCCTATACGCATTCTCTAATATCTCTCTCCCTTCCCTAAAAATGATATACTAGAAAAAGTACGCTTCGTCATTTATTTACTTATTTATTATCTACTACTTACTTTATGCACACATACACCCCACACACATTCACGCTTCCAGAATTACCAGGAATCTCTGAGAAACAAATCAAAGCACATCTCGGACTCTACGAGGGATATGTAAAACATGTAAACGTTCTTCGTGAACAAATTGCAGAACTAACCCTGCTCGACAAGGAAAAGTATGCATACGCGATTATGGAGACACGTCGTCGCTTCGGCTTTGAATTTAATGGTATGCGTATGCATGAATACTATTTCTTGCAATTTGAGGGAGGTGCTCTGCCACTCAATACCGAATCCCCGCTTGCACAGGCAGTCACGGAAAAGTATGGTTCGGTAGATGCATTTATCACCCATTTCACACAGGTGGGTATGATGCGCGGTATTGGATGGTCAGTACTCTATGCAGACCCACTCCACAATACACTCCACACCGCATGGGTCGCCGACCACGAACTCGGACAACTTGGTGGGCTCCCTATCATTCTCGCGATGGACATGTGGGAACACGCATTCATGGTGGACTATCTCCCCGCAGAGAAAAAGCAATATATCGAAGCATTCCTCAAGAATGTACACTGGGCACTCCCTGAACGCCGCTTTGCCGCAACACTCGCACAATAATTGCTCAGTGTTATTGATTGGCTCCGGTGTCTATGCTACTTTATGGACTGTTTGTAACTACGAAAGGAAAGTACAGTGAAGCTCATCAATAGTATATCTTCCGCGATTCTTTACTATCTTGGAAAGGAACTTGGAAAACAATCCAAAAATCGACCAGATATTACTCATCGATTTATCATCGGAATCCGAGATGGGATGGATGAGGAAAGCGTTGCTCATACATACGGGTTTGGGGATTTATTGTGGGTATTCTGGAGGCGTTGGCATCATGAAATTGCAGACACGAATACTCATCCACCAATTCCATTCACTTCCCTTTCCGGCACCTCAGGAAAAGGAAAGCTTTAACGAGATGCAAACACAATAGAAGATGCGATTTCTTTTTATGCATGTCTATCACCGAAACGGAAAAGAAGACTTGGAATCCCCTGAAGCGCTTTGCGCTTCTCGGGATTTTTCTTTTTTAGTTTTTAATTTCTCTTTTCCTTCAACCTCTTCTTCAATTATCCATCCTGCGTAGGGGTTCTCTTCTTCGTTCTGTTTCTCACGAGTGAAATACACATACCCCACTCCCACGAGCACGTATGAAACGAGTACAATCCAAAATGGAAACGCATTCACTGAGAATGAGGCAAACGGGAGATTTCCGAAAAATTCTGCAATGCGCACAATGTACATAAGCGAAAGGTATGCAAAGAAGCCAAAAAGGGTACCGAGTGGAACAGAGACAAGCCCGAGGACACCCGTGAGAAATGTGAGTCCCATGGCGGGAGGCACCATGGGGAGCACAAGCACATTTACGACGAGTGCCACTACGGAAAAAAGTCCCATGTGGTACAAAATGAGTGGGAGAACAGCAATTTGTGTCGCGATGGTCGCGGTCACAAACATGCGGATGCCATACTTTTCTGGTACATACGTGAGTCGTTTTTCTATGTGTGGCGAAAAAAGGATAAGCCCCAACGTTGCGAGAAACGAGAGTTGGAACCCAGGATCGTGCACGAGGAGGTACGGATTCCACACAAGCATACCGACAAGTGCGAGCATGAGTGCGCGAATGACTGCATACAGTCGCCCAGTCCCCCGTGCCACAATGAGAAGAATCGCCATAAAAGATGCGCGCAGAACAGTGGATGAAAATCCGACAAGGAGTGCGAAAGTAATGACAAGCCCTATACCAAGAAACATGCGCGTTCGTGGAAAGAAAAGAAATGCGAGGACGTACGTGATAATCTCGACCACAATCATGATGTTGTACCCCGAGAGTACAACAATATGAATGATGCCGGTCTCACGAAACGTTCGCTCAAGATCTTCTCCGAGCGCACGCTTCACGCCGAGAAGCACTCCCTCTCCCAATCCAGCAGCTGGCTCGGGCACCGCACGCTCGAGAGCATCCATGAATGCACTCTTTCCATGGTAGAGACCCCTGAGAAATGAGTTTGTTTCACTTTTCTCAATATGTACCTTCGCATAGGGGAGTGTGTAGAAGACATTTTTTGCACGAAGGTACCCAGGGTAGTCAAAAGTACGCCCACCATCTGCCTCAAATGCTTCTGGTTTTTTAAGAACACCCTCAGCGTGTACGACATCTCCATACGAAACTCCCTCTTTTGCAAACAGAAATCTGTCTGCAGTTACCAAGACGAGTTCATTACTTTCTTCAGTATCTGGCTTTACGTAGAGATGAATAGTCTTCGCCCGATACTCTGGTTCACGTGCGATAACTCCATGAATTACCACATTCGTTTCCTCCTGTGCACGAAGGGGAGATTCGTACGTTTCTGCATATCCTAGACGAAACAGACCAAGCGAAGTAGAAATAAATATGAGCGCACAGAAAAAAAGTGGCGCATCAAATTGAGAAGTCTTAATACGCCACGCAACCAAGCACGCGACCCCGATAAGAAGAACGAGTGCAGCGCCCTCATAGCCAATATCAAAAAACGAGCGGATAAAAATTCCGCTCGTGAATGCTATACCAATTGTATAAAAAATTGTATTTTGCATATCGCACTTTCTCCCTCTGCACTACCCTGCCCACTCTGCCTTCAAAGTCATCTCCTCTTCTTTTGAAAAAACTTTTTTGAATTTTGCCTTTTTACCTTTCACACGCGCTTCACACTCTGCCCATGTTTTCTGTGAGAGCACTTTTCCTTCGACGAGTGAAACGTATGCATACGCGGGACCAGTCTTTTTTGTTTTTGAGGATGACTTTGAAACCACGCGCGCCTTTGGCATTGTACTGAGGAATGCATCATATGCATGTTTGGTACCCTTGAATAATTGCACCACCTCCTTGCGTGCATACCCATTTGCAATCATGTCGACACGCTCATTGAGTGCGACCCCTTCATGTCCCCGCACATGTTCCCACGTCACCGTATGCTTCTTCACCTCTGTGAAGAGTTCTTGCCAAATATCTTTATTGAGTACATCTTTTTTTTCTTTTGTTTGCCATCCATTTTTTTCCCACCCAAAAACCCACTTGGTGATGCCGTTAATTACGTACTGCGAGTCGGTTTTGAGGGTGAGTGTTGTCTCTGGCTTGCAACTTCTGAGTGCCATGAGTGACGCAGTAAGTTCCATGCGATTATTAGTGGTGTGCGGAGCATCCCCACCCCCTTCATACGCATGGTCTCCATGAAGTACCGTGAAGCCCCACCCCCCAGGGCCTGGATTCCCAATAGCACTCCCGTCACAATAGATTGTCGTCTGTGTATCTTTATCAGAAAGTTTCATGGTCTATATATATGTCCACAATTATCGTTATGCTCTATCAATTCACCTTCTACCGAATATGTGTACCACAGTATAACATTGACGCATAAAAATATTTCTGTATGATTCCTTTTGGAACATCAACGAGGAGTAAAAATGAGTACAAACGAGAATGAAAGTATATTTGATCGCTTTTCTCTTGGTGAGGGTAAAGCGAGCGAAGTGATCAATCCTTCTTCTAGGCCAAATGCTGTCCCTATTGGAAGGGCCATTCACATTCCCGCATCAAAAGACTATCCTACTGGAGTACATCTGCAGTACATCAAGGTTCAAAAGTAAGAATCTTGCAAAAGGCCCGCAAATCACCGCGGGCCTTTATCATGCCATCATGAATCCTTCTGTATTGCGTAAGATACCTGCTCCATATCCTCACTTCACAATATCAATAATACGAATACGTATCTCCTGCCTGCCCATAAAATACGATTTCTCAATATGTCCAATGAGAGTATAGATATTCCCCTTTTCTGGCACCACTGAAAAACTGGATGGGAGACGAAAAAAAGCAATGGCATCCTGAAATCCATTTTCTGTTTTGAAACGAAGTTTTGTGTGATTTTGTGCTTTTCCAAAAATCGAAACACTCTCGGGCACTGCTTCCACAATTTCAAAAATTGGTTTTGGATTCCCCACACCAAAGGGGGCAAAGGTGTCGAGTGTGCGCATGAGTGTGTCGGTAATATCACTAAGTGTAATACGAGCATCCACTTGAAGTATGTCTGATTCGTGCGGGGTGCTGCTTTGTTCATCGTGCGCACGGACGAGTGCTTCAGGAAGGGTATGAATTGCATCATGACTGACCGAAAATCCACCCGACGCATGGTGCCCCCCGAAGGTAAGGAATGAATCCTTCGCCTGCTCCATAATATGCACAATGCTCGATGTCCCCTCACTCCGGCATGAGCCTTTAATGATTCCCTTTCCATCACGTCCCCAAAGGAATGTGGGTTTCCCATACTCTTCTGCAAGTGCATTCGCTACCAGCCCCACGAGTGACGGACGCCATTCAGGATTTCCCATCACAATCACCGAAGGAATCAGAGAAAGTTGACCCATGCGCTTTTTAGCTTCTTTGGTCATACTCGCTACTACTCCCTTACGCTCGTTATTGAGTTTTTCAAGATGTGCGACATACATCCCCGCCTCCCCTTCATCTTTTGTTCGAAGCATATGAAAAGCATCCTCAGGGTCGTCCATGCGCGATGCGGCATTGATGCGCGGTGCAATAGTAAATCCAATATCATCTTCGGTCAGATGTGCTTGGCTTCCTCCTGCTTTGTAGAGCAACTGCTGTATGCCAGGGCGTTTTGATTTACGCAATACCGAAAGTCCATAGCGTGCGAGTACACGGCTTTCATCCATAAGTGGCATCATATCTGCCACAGTCGCAATACCCACAAGGTCGAGCCACCATTTTTCCCATCCATCTTTTAGCGTAATGCTACCATTTTCTTTACCGCGAATAAGAATTGCTTGCACGAGTTTAAAAGCCACCGTCGTCCCGCAAATCCCCTGAAAAGGGTACGCGTTGTTGCGCTTTGGATTAATCACTGCATAGGCATTCGGAAGTGTGGCACTCGGCTCATGGTGGTCGGTCACAATTACATCGATACCTGCAACATTTGCTGCGTCCACCGCCTTATGGTCGGTGATACCACAATCCACGGTAATGATAAGTTCGGCCTTTCGTTCTACAAACTTCGCCACAGAGTCCACATTGAAACCATATCCCTCCTCGTGCCGGTGGGGAATATAATTTTCAAAATTGGTATACAGAATCGCGGTGAAAAAGTCATGGAGTAACACACCCCCTGGAATTCCATCACAATCATAGTCGGTATAAATAACAATATGCTCATTGTTTTTAATAGCACGAAGTACTCGTTCCACTGCCTTTTCCATGTCAGTGAGAAGAAAGGGGCTATGCAGATGAGTCTCATAATCGGGATTAAGAAATTTTTCTGCACTCTCTGCATCGATAATGCCTCGATGAAATAAAAGTTGCTGTACAAACGTGTCATATATTCGAAGTGTATCGCTCACCTCTGGGGGAATAGGGCGCGGTGCACGAATTTTAGGATTCGTCATAGTGAAGTGATTTTAGCACGCAAACCACATGTGTCCTAAAAGAGTATTTTGCGGAGTGAATGCTTTTTGATACCATTACGTGCATGAGTACTATTTTCACTAAAATCATCAGCAAAGAAATTCCTGCAGACATTATATATGAGGACGAACACGTGCTTGCGTTTCTCGACATTAACCCCATCAAGAAAGGTCACGCGCTTGTGGTGCCAAAAGTAGCTTATGAAAATATTTTTGATTGCGACACAATGACACTTAGCCACATGGTCGAAGTTGCACAAAAAATTGCGCGGGCACAAGTAGCAACCCTCGGTGCAAAAGGAGTAAACCTCCAGATGAATAATGGTCATGAGGCAGACCAAGATATTCCCCATGCGCACATACATGTAATTCCCCGATTTGCCCGTTTTGAAGCTTTCGTGAGGGCCTCCCATGAAGCATATACTGATGGCGAAGGCGCTCACTTGGCAGAGATACTTAAAAAAGCGATTGCATAGCAATCGCTTTTTTAAGTATTGGAAAATCAGAATTCTGATTTCAATTCCAACTCCTTCTCATCAAAATCCATTACTTCCTTCCACTCCATTTTTTCAATACTTTTTCCGTCCTCTTGAAACCATACCTTTCCACGAAGCTTCTCACCTTTGAGAGCTCGTGGAAGCCAGTACTCATCATCGGCCCACATCTTTTCAAACGGGATTTCAGTGTGCGTGAACCACTGCGGTCGCATCTCTTCGGTTTCAACTGGTTCTCCTTCCCACCTATCGACAAAGAACGTATACACCTCAAGATGTTTCCCGTCTGCAAAAAGAAATTCAGTGATTGCGACTTTTTCAAGATCACTCTCTTTAACTACCACCCCTGATTCTTCCTGTATTTCTCGCACCGTTGCAGTTTCGATTGACTCCTCATCTTCGACCTTGCCACCGTACCCATTCCAATTCCCCTCTCCGAACCCCCGTTTTTTCATTGCAAGACAAATCTCTCCATTCCTTTGCAAAAACGCGAGTGTGTATTTTTTCATACTTTCTTTTATTGTTTCAATGCCTCTATCCCCGGAAGAGTTTTATGTTCCAAAAAGTCGAGCGATCATTTAGGTTATACTAAATTAGTGAATAGTGTTATTTCGGTAACAGATCAATTATAATTTCTGTTTTTTGCGTTTTTGGTGTCAAATCATCGTTATATAAACTTGTCGTTGCTGCATTATTTTCGAGAGACGGTACTATCATAGGCATTCCTGATGTTGCTTGTACCTGCTCATCAGTTGTTGAGCCCAAAATTTCAAAATTTTGATAGTCTCCATCTATTTGCTCTTCTGTTTCATTTTGTGGTATGTCTGAAATTTGAATATCTTTGTTATTATACATGCCACGGTAATATGTATTAACAAAAAAGAGAATAGCATACAAAATAACGACAAGGACGATAATCCCTATCGATACTTTACACATAGTACGCGTTGATTGGTTCACAAAATAAAATTTAGGTTACTCTATGACATCTAATATAACAACACCGTCACGTCCTACGTCTGAATTTGTACATGTACCCACATAGCTAGCGGTTGTATGACATCCGCTACGGAACACACTACCTCCAGAACCATATCCGAATGGGGTTGTGCCGCCTGGATAAATGCCTGAGGATACAGCCCACTGAATTGGACCTCTATTTCCAATTCCATACAAACTTGGACCACAAGCACCAGGACCATTTCCTGCCACAAATGAACCTGTAGCAACCCTGTTTGGTGATGAATATGCTGGCGTACCACCTCCTACTATTGCGCCGTCCACATGACCAGCAACAGTATAAATACCGCCCAGGTACGTATCCACGCCCCCGACGTATGCACCACTCCCCCCTGAACACTCAAGTAATGTACCGCTCACACTTGAGGTAATCTTCGATGAAGATCCGGGATAACCACCAAGACCATCATCATCGCTTGGGTATGTGTATATATAATAAGGTGCTCCACGGTCTGCGAGGACTCCAGTATTAACCACCGCACTACCCCTACCACCTCTTCCGACCTGAATATGAATTGTCTCTCCTGGTGTGAGCGAAATTGGATGTGAAAATACATACCCCCCTGAATGACCGGCAAAAACCGCGTTCACTACTCTCCACCCAACACCACTCCCTCCTCCACCTGCCATTGTCACCTCTGCACTAGTCACATTTGAAGGCACTACCCAATCTTGAGTAGACGTAAAGACGATTCGTCTTTTATTGATTGCTCTATTATCAACATAATCCTTCGTCACCAGTGTCGTGCCTACATCTAAAGCAACTGTTGATGCGGTATTTATTTTACCTACTTTTGTTTGACTATCTGGCCCCACATTAATAGGCGCAGAAACATTTTGTGATGTTGGGTCTGGTGGTGGTGGCGTCCAAGGACCAGTCCATGCTGATACGACAGTAACGACAAGTGCTAAGGAGACAACGGTGGTTAGTGTATAGCGAAGGAGTGCTTTATTCATATATGGTGGAGTGTGTCTAATGTTAATTAACCCAATATTACTGATAAGTGTAACCCCCCCCCCGCACATGGAGGCAATATGAAGAAGTGGGATAGCGCGTGTAACGGTACTAACCATTCTCTATATTACGCAGTTAATAATTGCTACACCCTCATTTTAATTTTCTTTTTTCTATTTTCTATTGTTTCAATGCTTCAATTCCTGGAAGAGTCTTGTGTTCCAAAAAGTCGAGCATCGCACCACCTGCGGTTGAAACAAATCCAAATGATTCCGTTATACCGAGTGACTCAATAGCAGTCACGGTGTCACCTCCACCCACCACCGAGTATGCGTCGCTTGTAGCAATCATTTCGGCACAACGCTTCGTGGCATCGTCAAATCCTCCTTCGTAGTTACCAAGAGGCCCATTCCACACAATCGTTTCTGCTTCTCTGATAAAAGGTGCGAGTGCATCCACCGAGCGGGGACCGACGTCGAGAATTTTCTCGTCAGATTGAACGTGCTCGACAAGCACCTCACGCTTACCATGCTCTCCACCAACCACGACATCGACGGGCAAAATAATACTTTCTCGTTCGAGAAGCAAATTCCCCTTCATATCAACAGAAGAAAGAAGTGACTCCCCCACAGGGAAACCTTTCCCTTTCAAAAAATCATTCGCGAGAGCACCCCCAATGAATGTGTGTGTGTAGTCTCTAGAATATTCCTCAACAAGTGGTTCCTTTGTCTCAAATTTAGCACCCCCAAGAATAAAAAGTGACGGACTGTGGGGCTTGAGCACTTTCGAAAGTTCGGTGTATTCATCTAAAAATGAGACGCCTGCAAAACTTGGAATGTATTTTGGGATACCAACGATTGATGCGTGTGGTCGATGAGACACCGCAAACGCATCGTTCACATAATACTCACCGTATGAAGCAAGCATTGCTCCAAAAGCGGCATCATTTTTTTCTTCTCCTTCGTGTGAACGTAAATTCTCGAGAAGTACCACTTCCCCTTCCTCCATTTTTGCTAGTGCATCTGTGACCACCGACCCCAACAACGCAGGTACATACGTAATAGGGACATATTCCTGAAGCGCTTGTGCGAGCACCTCAAGTGTCGTTTTAGGATTTCTGCCAAGATGGGTGAGAAGTACCACTTTCGCCCCTCCGAGCATAAGATGTGTGATAGTAGGCAATGCACGAACAATTCTAAAGTCACTTTGTATCACTCCATCAATCATAGGAACATCGAAAGGAACCCTCACCAATACATGTTTCCCGCGAACGTCAGATATCTCCATGACCGAATGTATTTTTTTCATAGATATTTACATAGTACGCACCGCCTTAGCAATGTGCGTAAACTCATCAGGATGCAAACTTGCCCCCCCTACCAAGAAGCCGTCCATCATACCGTCTGCATGAAGTGCTTGTGCATTCTGTGCAGTGACCGAGCCACCGTAAATAATACGCACTTTTTGCGCTATATTACGCCCATAAAGGTCAGAAAGTATTTTTTCAATAAAAAGTTTCATTTCGTGAATATCTTCTGCAGTAGCATTTTTTCCACTCCCAATAGCCCAGAGAGGTTCGTATGCAATGACGACCTGCCCTAATTTTGCTTTCGAAAGAAGAGCAAGACCTTTCCTGACTTGTGTCTCAATAGTGTTGAGATAATGGCCACTGTGGTCTCGATGACCTTCGCCAACACACAAAATGCCCGTAAGGCCAGCCTTTATCACCGCCACGAGTTTTTCATTGATGAGCGGATCTTTTTCTCCGAGTGCTCGCCTTTCTGAATGCCCGAGAATCACATGCGATACTCCTAAGTCCTGAAGTAAGGGTAATGAAATTTCGCCCGTATGGGGGCCTAGTTTTGCTGGGTGCACATTCTGCGCACCGAGAGCAAAAATATCACTTCCACTTCGCACCTTTTGTACGCCAGAAAGATGTACGTAAGATGGTGCGATAACTATCTCCACATCTTTTACAGATTGTAACTTTTTCTTGAGTTCGGTTGCTAGTTTCGCCCCAAGCGAAATAGACTGCGGATTCATCTTCCAGTTCCCAACGACGAGCGGGAGAATGCCTTTTTTCATACTTTTATTCTACCATGCAGGGGGGATTAGAGGGAAAGCGCTCTCTGCCTATAGGCAGAGAGCGCTTTCCTCAAAATGTATGCTATATCTCTTCCCAGAATACCGTCACATATTGATCTCCGGTAAGAGGAAAACCCGGTGGTGGTGAATACAGCAAGTTCCCATCATAATTGATATTACGCGTTGCGTAGCCTGTATTATCGGTATATGCAAATCCGTAGCGCAAATTAGTGGCAATCATCCCCCAAAGTGTTAGGGTCGAACGATCGTCATAGGGGGAACAGTCTGACTCATAATAAAGTCTTCCTACCAAGCCATTCTGCGCTATGAGCGCAGCATCAATTCGCAAATCATTTTCACTCACCATCCCCGCAAGTACGTTTCCTTGTGCAATAAGACCAATGGTGTCTGTACCATCATATTTCGTATACAGTACATCATTATTAATGATGATGTTTTTTCGTGTTGCTGCATTGTCTGGCAAGACCGCAGATACTATATTGAGACGAGCACTATTAATTTGTCCATTCACAAATACATGATCCTCAAAAAAGAGAATGCCATTACTCGGAAAGGCGTAATTACCAAGCAATACTTGGTTTTGAACACTCCATGTTCCCCATCCTGATTGTCCGGCACTGTTATTACATCCCCCTGGTGCATTCGTCATACTGGTCACGCGATACAAATCGAATGTATCATTTGTTTTCAACACAACATGATATCCGAGCGAGCCCGAGCCCGGTCTATAAAACCCACTTGCCTGCGCATTTGATTTTAATTGTGACAAATTTGAGGTAATCCCCCCAAAATCAATTGAGGGTACGGGGAATGTACGTCCAATTTCAAATACATCAGCTCTTGAGGGGACGGCGGTCGGTGGTAGTGGGTCAGTGGGAAAATCGTGAGTATGAACTCCATACTCATTTACTCCGGAGTGATCGGGGTCATCATAGGTAGCTACCCCACTCGTAACCAAGTTATGTGCAACACCATCAAATCGCAATCCTTGATTTGAATGAATAGGCCCAAACACTTCCGTTCCCGCTCCAAATCGCATCATGCTATTTGCAACAACCGCATATTTTGCAATTGATGGTTTTGCAAACTGGACTCTGAGTGAACGTTGCACTCCCTCCAAGGTCCTCCCTGTTGAAGTAACAATCACCACTGTTGATCCAAGTGGTGGTGGTACGATTTGGAGTGAGAAATCTCCAATAATGTTGCCGTCTTTATCACGAAACGAATGAACATACGGGCCCGAAGTTGCAGTCCCATCCATAAAATCAAGAGGTGCGTGTGCAAGGTGCCAACGATAATAATCAATACCCGCCTCTGCTATTTGAATTGCTTGCTCGCGATCGGACATTCGTTGTGTTGCAATAACATCGGTAATGCCCCATCGTACCAAACCACCTAAAAGTACCACACCGATTGAAGCACACACGAGTACCAGTATGAGAACATATCCCTTTGTTTTGTAGGTATGCATGCTCATAGATTGTCTTTTAGATTACGAAGATTAACCTGTGTTGTATAGATGTCTGGTGTCGAAGAGGCTGAAGAACTCGTATCGGCCACTATATAGATTTTGACAAGTCGTACTACCGAGATGTTAAAGGGTTCAACGAGTGGTGTACTCGTACCCGCATATGTCTCATTGTAGTATGAGAAAAGTGGAGTGGTAGTACTATTTTTGACTGCGTGCACGAGCTCCGTACGCATTTCGTTGGCGACGTTATATACCAAAGGGCTTCCTGTTGCATTGATCACCCCACGCATGAGCACACCGCTCTGGAGAAAATATCGTATACGCTCCTTTTCACTATCACTGTCTATGTCGCTATAGAATATGAGTGACGATGTCCCTGTCTGCTCGAGTGCATACGCACCGACACTCGATGGGGATGCTGTACGTAGTTCAGCAGTCATCGTCTTTATCGCGCGACGCCCTTCTCCTGTCTGTGAAAGCGATGCAGATACGCTTCGATTCACACTAAACATGTCTATGAGAAGCTTTGTGGCTATAAGACCAATGAGTACCGCGATACCAAGTACCACAAGTATTTCAACAAGGGAAAAGCCTAGATTTTTGCGAGATGATTGTATAGTGCTCATGGTAAAAGAAGTACTTCCTCGTGTGTCCAGTTATTACTCACCGTAATCGACTTGGTATACACCTGGTACCCTGATGAAGTAACCGTCAATGTATACGTGCCGGCACCAATCCCCGTAAACAACACCTGTCCTGGTGGAGTACAATTTGATGTAAACGTAAATGCCACATCAGATACCGTTGGTGTCCAGGTACTACTTGCAGTAGCAAGGAATAGTTTATATCGGATATAGCGGTCTCCTGTATGTACTGCATGAATATCCGTGTTCGTGACATCATAATATGTTCCCAGAGTCCCATCGGGTCCTTTAAAATCCCATGTGGTCATATCATTGTTGGTAGCAACTTGTATGCGGACGCTATCTGCTCCCGTCTCTGGTGGCTGTGATTGTGGTTGCAAGAGAATCTGCTTAAATGCGCTACTCGTTCCAGTATCAAATGTAGATGATGTTAGTGTACCATTCCCTGCAAAGGCACCGAAGGTCTCTTTTAATTGTACTTGCCCTACGGGATTTATATTTTCAATATCGGTGTCATCTTCAAAATATTCGGTTGCATTGGTATACATACTCTGCCCATCTCCCCCCGACCAGTCAGTTTGTGACATATACCCTCGTCCTGTTATATTGGTAACATCATACCCGCTCTTTTGAAGACGTACGGTCGCACCCGAAATAGGGAGGCCTGTACCCACATCCTTTACGGTTACTAAGAGTGTGCGTGGATTTTTGGGGACGACGATAAGCGATATGTTTTGGTGTGTATCGGGATTAAGTGTAAATGGCAATGATGGAATGGTTCCTCCTAAGTCATAGGTTACGTCAGCCACATCAAGATGATACGTGTCCCATTCAAGATCTGGAACTGTTTCTAATCCTCCACCATTCGTTGAATACGCTTGTGAAAATTTTATAACATCCGGTGGTGTTGTGCCGATAATTTTTTCTCCGGTAAGACTAAAATCTATATTGCCGACAGGCGTACAGGTATCGGTCATACTCGTCACCTCAAATTCACTCACCGTATCAATAGAAAAACTCACCTGCGACAGTTGCTGGGACACTACCGTTGCGTGAGGTTTTGAGGGATTTGGATTTGCAACGTCACCAATCATGTACGTGCGCTCGCTCGAATACCCTGGCTTCGATACGGAAATCTCGTATGCATTGATGCCTGGTGGTGCATCAATAATTTGCACATACCCATCATTATTTGTGGTATCGTCAATAACAATAGAGGTCGTGGCGACATTGTTTTCGATATGCACATCAGCCCCCTGAATCGCCTGCCCCGCTGCATCAAACACGTGTATAAAGAGAGCACCGTTTGTTGAAGATGTTTCGAGACCGCGTGGGCCAATATGCGATGTAAAGGACATTGGCGCAAAGTCCTTACAAAACGCACAATCGATAGTAAGTTCAGCAAGTCGATAGTCAGATGGTGAAAGATCATTTTTCGTACTACTTCCAATCTGTCCATCAAAAGGATCGTCAATATTACGTATTACTGTGGTAACCGTAAATTCAACACCATCACGTGTAAGTGTCTGGATGTGTGGAATACTACCATTCGGAAGACCTCCTTGAATACCAACATCCTCATAGGAAAGGTTTCGTATGATTTCCATTTGTTCATTTGCGAGAGCAGTTGCAGTAACTTTATTTTGTGACACGAGGGCTACTCGAACAACAGTCGAAAAAGTTTCGTACAAAGCGAGGGCAATCATGAGAAAAATCGTTGTCGCAACAATCACTTCAATGAGTGTAATTCCTGCACATGTGCGTTTATTGTTCATACTAACCAATACTATCTGAGAGCGAGTAGATAGGTGCAATCATCGCAAGGGCGAAGAATCCAACACCAGCACCAATGACCACCATGAGTATTGGTTCGATGATGGTTGAGAGGTCTTTGGTCTTTTGTTCAACTTCAGTTTCATAGAAAACAGCAATTTCTGTAAGCATTTGTGAGATTTGACCCGTTTCCTCTCCAACAGAGATCATCTCACCTACCAGAATAGGATAAATCTCCTCGTGGGCAATAAATGTCTCAGAAAGTGGACTCCCTTTCTCTACATGGAGCGCTGCCTCTTTCAAAACACGCTTGTAGTACACATTTTGGAGTACATCTTCGGTTATATTAATGGCGCTAATTACATCAACACCCGATGAAAGAAGGGATGAGAGTGTGCGTGCGGTATAGGCGGAATTGGTTTGCTTCACTATGTTTCCAATTACCGGTAAGTGGATAAAAATAAAATGGAGACCTTTCCTTCCAAAAGTAGTCTTACTGATACCAATGATACTCCCCACAAAAGTAACAAAGCCGAGGATTGCCATTGCGCTGTGATTCGTGACAAAATCACTCACGCTGATAACAAATTGTGTGCTACTCGGGAGTTCAGTGCCAGACTTTGTGAAGGTCTCCGTAAGGGTGGGCACTACAAAAATCATCATGAGAACACCAATAATACACATGACCGAAAGAACAATGGTGGGATACATCATTGCTCCTTTGATTTTTTTCTTGAGATTTGATGACCGTTCGAGTTGCATCGCGATAGTTTGCAGTGCCGGCACCATTCCTCCACTCTCCTCACCAGCACGCACCATCGCTACATACAAACGTGAAAAGGTTCCGGGAAATGCTTTGAGCGCTTCATGAAACGGGTCACCTTTGTTGATACTTTCGCGAACATGTACCATTACCCCTTTCAAGCGAGGATTTTTCGATTGACGTTCAATCACTGAAAGAGCGCGTGAAAGCGGGAGTCCGGCTTTAAGCATCGAGGATAGGTTGCGTGTTGTCATCACCAGCTCGTCTGCTTTGACGCGACTGAGGTAATAGTTGATACGCTCTATGTTAAGGAAGCGCGCGAGCGAAAATTTCCCCTGTTCCTGTATATTCGTGACCACATGACCACTCGTACGCGCGATTTCATACACCGCATATTTATCAACCGCCTCAACAGTCTCGGTTATTTTTTCTCCGTCTTTTGTGGTGCCTGTATACGTGAATTTTTCCATAGGAACACATTACTCAGAAATAACACGAAGTACTTCTTCAATACTTGTTTGTCCCAGTGCCGCTTTGTAGATACCGTCCTCGAGCATGGTGAGCATGTCCTCTTTACGCGCCTGTGCTTCAATAGCGTCTGCGGTACCTGAGGCAAGGACGATCTCTTTGATGCTCGGTGACACGTGGAGCACTTCATGAATGCCAATACGCCCCTTGTAGCCATCATCCTCTGGACCTTCCTTTGCCCGATAAAATGGAATACTGTTCCATGTTGCGTTACTTTTCACTACTCCTTCTTTCTTGAGTGCATCAAGAATTCGGTCCATGTCGACGTGTTTTTCAATCTGTGCACGCTCAGTGGCGCTCAGTGTGTAGGATTCTTTAGAGTCGGTAAGACGGCGTACGAGGCGTTGCCCCACCACCACATGCAGTGTGGATACGAGAAGGAATGTCTCTACCCCCATATCGACAAGACGCGCTACTGTCGCTGAAGCGGAATTGGTGTGCACCGTGGCAAGTACGGAGTGTCCTGTGAGGGCCGCATTAATGGCGAGTGATGCCGTTTCTTGGTCACGAATTTCTCCCACCATAATGACGTCGGGATCTTGGCGCATAAGTGAGCGCAGTCCATTTGCAAATGAGAATCCAATTTCAGGCTTTACTTGCGTCTGATTCACTCGTGCCATCTGGTATTCGACAGGATCTTCGATGGTACAAATGTTTACCTCGGGTGTGTTTAAAATATCGAGCACAGTATAGAGCGTCGTGGTCTTACCAGAACCTGTAGGGCCCGTAACCAAAATGATTCCCGTTGTTTGCTTTGTGGCAGCGTAAATACGCTCAAGCGCCTGACCGTGAAATCCGAGTCCTTCAAGGGTATAGCCTGAACGCCCTTCGCGGAGAAGGCGCATAACGAGCTTTTCTCCAAAGAAAATAGGGAGGATAGAAACACGAAACGACACTTTTTGTCCATCCATCTCCATTTTAAAGCGTCCGTCTTGCGGTAAACGCTTTTCGTCGAGTTTCAAATTTGAAAGGACCTTAATACGCGCAGAAATGGTAGGTGCCGCATGCTTGGGGAGAGACATTGCATCATGGAGGATACCGTCAATACGATAGCGAACGAGGAGTTCATTCTCCATTGGTTCAATATGGATATCAGATGCTGATTGAATAATAGCGTGATGAAGGAGTGTATCCACGATACGCACAACGGGCAAATCTTCTGCCATCTTTTTCAAGTCTTCTTCCGATGCTTCTTCCCCGCCATCTTCAGCAAGAATACGAAGCGCGGAGGACTCCTTTGCAATCAAGTCACCAAATTCATCCTTGAGGGTTTTTTGATATTGCTGAAGTGCATACTTCATTGATTCGGTGTCGGTGAGACGTGGAAGAATTTTGAGTCCCACCTTTTTCTTTACAAAGTCGATTGCCGGAAGGTCGGCAGTATCGAGCATAGCAACCTCAAGAACATCATCAGCCTTGCGATAGGCAATAATATTATGATTTCGGGCCACAGGTTCAGGGATGAGCGAAAGGACTTCAAAAGGGATTTTTATGCCGTTGAGTGCCAAAAAGGGTACGCCGAGTACATATGATTCCACGCGTCGCAAATCATCCTCGGACATTGTTCCACTTGAAATGAGTGCCTCAGCAAGAGTACGCTTTTCTTCTATTGCTACTTTTTCGGCAGCATCAATATCCTTTCGGGTTACCAAACCCGAATCCATCACAAAACGCTTGAGTTGTGTATCTTGTATACGCATTGCCTCCAATGCTCACAAAGAGCAGTTACAAACGTAGTATACCATCACCCCTCCCCCGTATCGTGTTTTTTATTTACGTCATGTGTGCATAGCATCCATGATTGACATATGGAGTGTTTTCGCTATACTCGATATGCGATAGGAGTCGGCCATGCGGCCGGCATTTTTGTTGCAAAATTATAAAATAAGGGGTGAGAAAGTGCTGGGCACTTTCACCACAAGAGTACTTCAATTTTCATGGTCGTTACACTCCCTGAAAATTTGGTCGCGCAAGAGGTTGTCGATAATTTCGACCGAAAGGGAGAAAGTATCATACAACCTGAACAGCTTCTGTTAGGCGTTCTGTCGAACGATAAGAAGGACCCCTATTCAATAATATTTAGGTAGCCATTAAAAGAGAATACTCTTATCATAATACTTATGTTTGACTTAAAGGTAATTAACTCAGTCTTAGACCAAATGGAGGACGAACGCGGTATTGCGCGTGAGAAGATGATTGACGCGATTGAACAATCGCTTGCAACTGCATACAAAAAAGAGTTTGGGAAGCGTGGCCAGATTATCCGCGCTCATTTTGATATAGCGTCAGGAGCCACCGTATTCAATCAGATTAAAATTGTTGCCGACGACACGACAGTTCGTATTGATGAACAAGTTGACCATGAAGCAGAGGGAGACGAACGACGAGCCGTTGAAGAAGAGCCTGTTGTCGATGGTGACCTTCGTGTACGTTTTGATCCTGAAAAGCACATTCTTATTGAGAATGCGCGTATGATTAAGAAAGACGTCACCGTAGGTGATGAACTCATTTTCCCGCTCGAGCCTAAGGATGATTTTGGCCGTATCGCTGCACAGACTGCAAAGCAGGTTATTATTCAAAAAATTCGTGAAGCGGAGAAAGAATCCGCACTCAAAGAGTTTGGTCAGAAGGAGGGGGATATTATCATCGGCCATATGCAGCGTTTCGAACGTGGCAATCTCTATATCGACCTCGGACGTGTAACGGGCGTTATGCCATACGACGAGCAAATCCCTGGGGAACGTTTCCGTCCGGGAGAGCGCATTCGTGCACTTCTTGTTGCGGTCGATGAGACTCCACGCGGTATTTTCCTCAAACTCTCTCGTTCACATCCTGATTTTCTTGCGAAACTTTTTGAGATTGAAGCACCTGAACTTCAAAGTGGTTCAGTGGAAATAAAGGCAATCGCACGTGAAGCGGGTTCACGCTCAAAGGTGGCAGTCTGTGCACATGATGATCACATAGACCCTGTGGGTTCTATGGTAGGTCAGCGTGGTGTACGTGTATCTACAGTCATGAGTGAACTCGGTGGAGAAAAAATCGACATCATTGAATGGTCAGAAAAAGCTTCTGAATTTATTGAAGATTCGCTCTCTCCTGCACAGGTACTCAGTGTCGAAATCAAAAGTGAAGCAGGTACGAGTAACGAAGACAATCGCGGACATGCAATCGTCACCGTAGCTCCCGACCAACAATCGCTCGCGATTGGTCGTGGAGGACAAAACGTACGCCTCGCCGCAAAACTCACTGGATGGAAGATTGATATTGTTTCGAGCCAACCTACAGCAGAAGCAGTGGTCGCAACCGAAGAAGTGTAGTTACTGTTACTAAAAGTCTAATCATAATAAAGAATAAATACTATGAATCTACTTCATGATATTGCCCCAGGAACCGCGGATGTAATGAACGTCATTATCGAAATCCCAAAGTTCTCAAAGAATAAATACGAAATTGATAAGGAAACGGGCATTATCGCGCTCGATCGTGTCATGCACACCGCACAGGATTATCCGTTCGATTATGGTTTCGTACCACAAACTCTCTTTGATGATGGTGACGCACTCGATGTAGTGCTCCTTACCACCCACCCACTTATGCCTGGTATTCTCGTAAAGGCACGTCCCGTCGCAATTATGGAAATGATTGATGGTGGCGATCGCGACGACAAAATTGTCGCAGTACCCGTTGATGATCCACGTTTTGCTGAGGTACAAGACATAACTGACCTCAACAAACACTTCATCAAAGAAATGACTCATTTCTTTGAAACATACAAAAAAATTCAAAACAAAGAAGTATCGGTAGGAGAATGGCATGGAAAGGACGTTGCCCGTGAAGCATTTACCAAAAGTGTAGAAATGTACAAGGCAGATAAAACAGCGTAATACCCACTCTCTGTATAAAAAAACCGCGACCTTTGTTCGCGGTTGTTTTATACTATGTACATCAACGTGAACAGACTCACATTGTTTGTTACCATCATAATCCTGTTAGAATAGTGCTATGAAAAAAATTAATGCACTCGATCTCACCCTTCTCGCTGTACTCGGTTTTGGTTGTGTGACCTGTGTGGGCATTACACACGCGATAGCAGATGAAGAAGTCCCAGAAGCGATGCCTGCAGTCGAACGTGTAAGCGACCGAGCAGAAGAACGCGCAGAGATACGTGAAGAGCGTCATGGAGTGCTTGAGAGTCGTGCACAAGACCGCATCATTAACCTTGCGAGCAATGTCACGACACGACTTACCGCAGCACTCGACAGAATGAGTAATATCGCAACTCGCCTTGAGACTCGTATTAATAAATTAACAACTCTTGGTGTCGACACAGGAACAGCGCAATCCCGACTTCAAGAGGCGCGACGTGCTATCGAAGCCGGTAATACAAAACTAAAAAATACCCCCTCAGTAAGTAGTGCAATTCGGGGTGATTCTCCGCGAGAATCTTTTAGAGCTATTCGCGTTGAGCTTGTTGCGGTGCGAGACTTGGTGCGTGAGAGCCATATACTTCTTATTGATACAGTGACAATACTTAAAGAGGCAATACGCACTCATGAGTCAGGAAATGAAGTGCGTGATGCAGTAACCGCAAGCACTTCTCAAGAAACCGCGGAATAGTTATAGACTAATTTTTATTTTATGACCGATACAAACGAAATGCGAGCGACTGAAAATATTAATGTATCTCACCACAAACATCTTGGCCCCATACTTGGAGCACTTATTCTTACTCTTATTCTTATTTTAGGAGGATTATCTCTCTGGGGAAGCAAACTCAATCAAGAGGCCGTAATCGAGATCGATATCCCTGTTAATAATGAACCTGAAACCCCGCGTGCTGCCGCCGACCAAGCAATTTTGGAGACCGTAAGTACTTCAGATGAACTCAGTGCTATTGAGGCAGATTTAGGAAGTAGCAATCTCGAAGCACTCGATACCGACCTTACCACTATCGATGCAGAACTAAATGCGTCGTTAGAAATACCTGTAGTTGAGCGGTTTTAAAAGGAACAAAAAAATCCCTAGGTGTGCTTCGCACATCTGGGGATTTTTTCTGTTCGTTGGGGTGGTATTCTCACTATTTTCGTGTACACTATTCCGTTATGAAAGATGCAATACATGTAGACGTCACTATCGAAAAGAAGCCTGGGTCGCTCGTCGTACTAACCGGCGAAATCCCCTTTGAGGCACTCGAGAAACACAGAAAAAATTCTGTGGAAGCAGTGGGGAAAGAGATTTCTCTTGATGGTTTTAGAAAAGGGCATGTGCCTGAGCAGGTACTTTTACGCCATGTGGGTGAGATGGCAATCCTCACTGAAATGGCAGAACGCGCACTCCGCGAACAGTACCCGCTCATGGTTGTTGAACACACACTAGATGTCATTGGTTACCCACAAATCGGTATTACCAAACTCGCAAAAGATAATCCGCTCGGATTCTCTATCACTGTCGCCGTCGTACCTCAGATTACGCTTCCTGACTACTTTGGTATTGCGCGTGAATTGAATGCAAAAAAAGAGTCAAAAGAAGTAACTGAGGAAGAAGTAACTAAGCAAATCAGCGATATTCTTCGTCAAAAAATTGCATACGAAAAACTTCAGGCCAAGGCGCAACCGCAGGAAGATGGGGCTCTGGTAACTGAGGAAAAAGAGATTACTATTCCCGAGCTCACCGATGAGTATGTGAAGACCCTTGGAAAAGAAGGGCAATTTACCTCAGTTGAGGACTTCCGTACAAAGATTAAGGAACATCTCACGGTACAGAAAGCGCAGGATGTCGATTCTCGCCATCGCGCACAGATTACCGACAGTATCATCGAAAAAACTATTCTTGATTTACCGCAAGTAATGGTAGATGCGGAGATTGGCCAAATGTTTGCACAGATGGAAGACGACCTCACGCGCGCACAACTCAAAATGGATGATTACCTTGCACATGTGAAAAAAACCAAGGAAGATATGGTAAAAGAATGGACCCCGAATGCAGAAAAGCGTGCCAAACTCCAACTTGTTCTCAATGAAATTGCAAAGAAAGAAGATATTTCTCCCGATGCTGGCACACTCGATCACGAGGTATCGCATCTCATGGAGCGATACAAAGACGCAGACGAGAAGCGCGTACGTGTATACATAGCATCGGTACTTACCAATGAAGCAGTTATGAAGAAACTCGAAGAAATGGCGTAACAGATCATCTCACAAAGTATCGTGAAACGGCCCTGAAGCACGTAGCGTTTCAGGGCCGTTTCACTTTCCGATTCGTCACACTTCATTGACTTTCTACAAAAGTAATGTACTATTCTTTGTAGCAATTTTCTGTACGTCAACGCAGTACATTCCGAAGGAGGAAGCCATGAGTCTGATAGAAACCATTAACGCAAGTTCAATGGAACTCGAAGAAATTGAACAGCAAATGCGAGGTCTCGCTGAGAAAAAAGCGAACATACTTCACATGCTTCGAAGTGCCTCGACATACATTGGGGAAATCTTGGAATCGGGGAAAGTGAAGCCTGCCGCAATTCCAATTTCAAGTGTTGCCGGTCTTGATGATCTTTCACGCAAACATCTCAAGGATGCAGGTATCGAATTCCTCGAAGACATGGGAAAAATGACTGAACTGGAAGTCCAAAAAATCCCCGGGCTCGGAGCCCCCGCATTTGAGATCATTCGTTCAGTAATGCCCACTCACAACCTCAATTTTGCAACCTAGATTGCTCTAGTCCCCGCAGTTCCTTAAGACTATGTCTTAAGGAAATGCGGGGCATTTTTAATACACCCCTAGAAACTACTCACACAATTTGCTAGTATCAAACGTATATGGAAAAAGAATCAACAATCAATAGTTACCTCGTTCCCATGGTTATCGAGAAAACACAAGGCGGTGAGCGCGCTTTCGACATATTTTCTCGACTCCTCAAAGAACGCATCATTTTTATCACTGGTCCTATCGAAGACCACATGGCAAATCTTGTCGTTGCTCAACTCCTCTTTCTTGAGGCAGAAGACCCAAAGAAAGACATATTTATGTATGTTAATAGTCCTGGCGGTTCGGTGAGTGCTGGCCTTGGTATTGTGGACACCATGAATCATATTAAGCCCGATGTCGCGACTGTCTGCGTTGGACTCGCCGCTTCAATGGGTTCTATTATTCTTTCACAGGGCGCTAAGGGAAAGCGAAGTATTCTTCCAAATGCCGAGGTGATGATTCACCAACCATGGGGCGGTACACAGGGGCAGGCAACCGACATCGAAATCACCGCACGTCACATCCTCCGCACCCGCGAGCAACTCAACAAAATGCTTGCAAAAGCATCCGGCAAGACACTCGCACAAGTAGAAAAAGACACCGACCGCGACTTCTTCATGACCGCCGACGAAGCGAAACGTTACGGCCTTGTAGATACAGTGCTTAAGTAACTTAAATCAAAAATCCCTCGGCGCCAATGGCGTCGAGGGATTTTTATTATAATTCGACACCCACCAATTCTTCTGGTACTGTGATGAAGTCGATTTATTGAAAGGAGTAATCCGCGATCGATAGCGTTCCCATATATTCAGTTTCGCAATCGACCGCACAAACGTATGCCAGAATCATTTGTATTCGCGCTTGGCGCAGGAGTACTCGGCATCGCTATTGGATATTATCTCAGATACGTACATGCTCTCACACAGAAGGAATCTATTGAAATTTCCCTTAAAGGACGTGTTGTAGACGCAGAAGAAAAAGCAATAAAGATAATTGAAAAAGCTGAAGCGAAAGCCGAGACTTTAGAGAAGGAGAAAAAACAAGAGTTCAAAGAACAAGAAGAAAAACTGAACAAGACCGAAGAGCGCCTTATTCGTAAAGAAGAGTTGCTCGACAAAAGACAAATTGATGCAGACTCGCAAATTGAGGATGTACGTCAAAAAATTGAACAAATCAAAGACATCAAGACCCGTCTTGATGAACGCGAAAAAACAATCAGTACCAAACTCGAAGAAGTTGCAGGTCTTACCAAGGCTGCTGCCTACGAGCAACTTACCGGTACCTTAGAAAAAGAATACGAGGACGATTTGGTCTCTCGTATTAATAAACTCCACATGCGTGGAGAAGAGCAGTTTGATGAGCAGGCACGAAATATTATCACCTCAGCGATTCACCGTATTGGTAATTCGCTCCGTGTTGATATTATGAGTTCCACGATTGAACTGCCAAACGATGACATCAAGGGAAAGATTATAGGAAAGGAAGGTCGTAATGTACGTGCATTCGAACGAGCGACGGGAGTGGATGTACTCATCGATGAAACCCCTGGTCACATCACCCTTTCCTCATTTGACCCTGTACGTCGTGAGATTGCGCGCGTTGCTCTCGAAACTCTCCTCACGGATGGCCGTATCCAGCCTGCAAAAATTGAAGAAGTAGTGGAAAAAGCACGGAGCGAGGTAGGTACCATCGTTCGCAAAATGGGAGAAAAAGCTGCGTATGAAGCAGGAGTCACCAATCTCCATCCTGATCTCGTCAAGATTTTGGGACGTCTCCACTTCCGCACGAGTTATGGCCAGAACGTCCTTTGGCACTCAGTAGAAATGGCGCACATCGCTGCCATTATCGCAGAGGAAGTAGGTGCTGATGTGTACGTCGCACGTGCCGGTGCACTGCTTCACGATATCGGAAAAACGGTAAGCCAAGAAGTACAGGGTACCCACGTCGAAATTGGTATTCGTATTCTGCAGAAATACGGTGTTGATGAAAAAGTTATCATCGCTATGCGCGCACACCATGAGGAGTATCCATACGACACACCTGAATCAATCATTGTCCAAGTGGCTGATGCAATCTCAGGTGGCAGGCCAGGCGCTCGCCGCGACTCTATAGAGAATTACATCAAGCGGCTTGCGGAACTTGAAGAAATTGCAATGAAAATGCCTGGTGTTGAAAAAGCATTTGCAATTCAGGCAGGTCGTGAAGTGCGTGTTATTGTGAATCCAGAAAAAATTACGGACATTGAAGCACACAATCTCGCTCGCAGTATCGCAACCGACATTGAAGAAAAGTTGCGCTACCCTGGAGAGATTAAAGTGCACGTCATACGTGAATCTCGCTCTGTCGAGTACGCAAGGTAGTACGCTTATAAAAGTCCCCGCACTGACAAAAGTCATTGCGGGGACTTTTAATTAACCACAACACACAAAATTGTCACACGGAAGTGATTGCACATATAACACGGTGCTATATAATTGTTTGTAGCCATATTTTGGCATCACGTCCAATGCACATTATTATTCACGCCTATTAGTACACTATTTCATACACTATGAATAAGGCAGATATCATTGACAAGGTACACGAGGTCGTTGGTGGCACTCGTGCAGACGCAGAGCGAGCAGTGGAGACACTCATCGACTCTGTTTCAGAATCCTTGAAGAAGGGTAAGGAAGTATCAATCGCAGGTCTCGGAATCTTCGCAACGAAGACTCGAAACGCTCGCACAGGACGTAACCCACGCACCGGCGAAAGTATTGATATTCCTGCAATGCGCGTACCAAAGTTCCGCGCTGCAAAGGCACTTAAGGATGCAGTTAAGTAGTCTAACTCCTTTTAAAATCCCTGAGACGCTTCGCGTCTCAGGGATTTTAATTACCTCTCCCCTACTCACCCCTTATGCACACTAGGCAACATGCATAGAGGTGATATACTATATATGTAGCGGAGGTATTAACTTGGTTTCATGTACACCAAGCAACGCTATACAAAGAGAAATAGAATGTTTAGTTCTATGTCTCACCACAACAAAAGCCCCACGCGAGGGGCTTTTGTGTTTCTGGCCTACACCATTTCTTTTTTGGCAACGGTAGATATTTTTTCAATAAGACGACTTATATCTACTCCTGTCTTCGTGAGAAAGTAATAATGCTGGCGCGAGTCCAAAGTACACTGTCTACGCGATATAAAATGCGCCCCTTCCAATTCGCGGAGACGCATCGAGAGTGATGCAGTATTAATACGGAGCAATTCTTGAAGTTCCACAAAACGCTTCTCACCTCCTGTAAGCGTATAGAGGATAAGGAGCATATGACGCTTACTGAGAAGTTCAAACAACTGTGTTGCAGGACAAACATTTACGTTTTCTTCTTTCATGAGCGTATAGTAGCACAGACATATCACTTTACAAATTAAAGTGATTTGGTACACTATTAATACGTGTTTAGTACACACTCATAATAATTTATATGAAACATATTTATATTTCTGAAGATGCAGCGAAACTCATTCTCCGACTCTCTCTTGGTATCCTCATACTCTTTCATGGTATCGCTAAGTTGCAAAACCCTGAATCAATTGATTTTATCCAAGGACTACTTGCAGCAAAACACCTTCCTGGGTTTATTGCATATGGTATTTACGTAGGTGAGGTGGTAGCGCCACTTATGCTTATCATAGGTTTCCGCACTCGCTGTGCAGCAGGACTCATCGCCTTCACACTATTCATGGCAGTAGTTCTCGCACATCTCGACCAAGTCTTTTCACTCGCCAAGATGGGTGGTGGGTACGCGCTTGAACTTCAAGCACTCTACTTCTTTAGTGCACTTACTCTTATAGGTCTTGGCTCGGGCAAATATGCGCTTAAACCAGATAAGCCCTGTGAATGTTGCGAAGCAAAATAATCAACGACAGAATCATACTCTAATTCAAAAGCCCCGCGAGGGGTTTTTGATAAATATCTTTTCACTCTTATTCAGAAAAAGTTTGACACAAAAAGAAAGTTGCCATACGATACAGAAAGTTGAATCCACCTCCAGTTCTTGAACTGGTGTTCTTTATTTTTTCTATATGGTGTGGGACATATAGAGTATGAGGATGTCATGAACGCGTCAAAAGTGTACTTTGGAATTACCATACTGGCAGTCATCATTGGTGTATTACAATTGTTGAATATTCTGTACTGGGGGATCGACAGTCTTACTCACCTCCGAGGACATAAGATCAACATCTGGGTGGTTGCTTTTATCGATCTGATGTTCCTCGCGTACATCGGACTCACGGTAATCGGAGCATATAAGGAGCCTGCCCCGACACCAGAGTAATCTCCTTCGCTCCCCCCTATTGGCCCCCTGTTTTTTCGGGGGCTTTCTCATATATGAGACGGTTTTATTTTCCCCCTGCGCTCAGGTATTTACAAACCATAATATATGGGGTATTATTTTCTCAGTCAGTTATTTTAGTTCGAAGCATTCGTGCTTCTTTTTCAATGCAACAAAAATCTGTGAGGTGAGAAATGGGAAATGATGAAGAAAAAAGACTTTGCGTTACAATCTACAATCCTCCATGTGAGATTTCAGAAAGTACAGCAGAGACGCTAAACAAGATTCACGTACTTGCTGCGCAAGCAATTAGCGAAAAGTTGGCAATCGATCTGGACAGAATCAAAGTCCGGTCAATACACCAGTGCACCAAGACGAGCAGGTATCGTCACGGATTGCATTCCACATTATTGGTCCATTGCAACTGGTCCGATGGGTTGGATAACCGCTCAAGGGACAAGCAAGTTCAATCTGTGGTATTTCCGATTATCGGGGACCATTTTGGGGAAGAATACGACCCACAGTCAAAGAAAGCACTCATGTACAAAGGCAATGAGGCACTGTGGCTTATTCGAGACATTGCTTGGTTAGTCCTTGCTGGCCGAATAGCAGCCTAATAGCCCAACTGGTCCACCAACGTAAGCCGCCGTGTTCACTCACAGGCGGCTTCTTTATATCTTTTTATGTACATGAAAGTAATTTATATAATGCTTACACAAACAAAAAACTAAGGGGATTAGTCCTCCAGATGACTTTTTGAGAATTGATACTGATATAACTATCTCACTTGGGTGAAGGTCTAATGTCTATAGAGCACAGCATATGTACCTCTGCCTAACCAATACCTCAAAGCAATAAAACACATGTGTACTATCGGTTCATTTTTTGCTATTGAGTGAATACCAATCTAAGTCCCTCGTAATGTACATCACTATAGCGAGCACACCAAACAAAAGTACTGAACCAAAGAGTAATGAATATTGGTCCATCTGAAGAAGGATATACAAATACCCATACAAGGCAGTGAGGAGTATCCCTATTGAGAAGGCACGCTTCTTCGCTTTGAGGACACTGAGACAGTAACCTGTAATCAATAGTGTCGTTGCAATTGCAGCGACAAAATATGCAGGAAGAAACCCAATTATTTCAGCGAAGGAAAGGAGGAGCAGATAAAACAATGCGATAGCTAATCCCACGAGTAAGTACTGTAGGGGATGAATTCTTAAACCAGCCAACACCTCATACATGAAGAACGTGAGGAAAGTGAGACTGATAAATAGAATGGAATACTTAATAGATCGATCAATCATGGTGTACAAATCAACCTCCTGATAGAGACCTACCCCAAATGATTTAGAAAGAAGTAATTCGTTGGTAACTATTGATGAATTACTGAGCCAGTACTGAGGTATGTTCTTGCCATACGCGGTGATTTTCCACGTCGCTCCGAAACCATTTTCCGTAATAGTTCTTTCCTCGGGCAAAAACTCGCCCGTAAAGCTAGGTGCATTCCAATCTGATTTTACGACAACACTTGTATTTTCTCCGAGTGGTAAAAAAGATATTTCACGACTTCCTTTGAGCGGTAAGGTAAACGAAAAAGGGTGGTTGGGTCGGCTAGGGTCTAGGTTGATATTTGTATGCACTCCACCGCCATCCAGTGTAGAAAAATCTGAAGAAGGCAACATCTGATAGGTGTTATTCGAAAGGATGAAATCAAACATCGACGTAATACCACGCGTATCAGATACATTTATTGAGACTACTGCCTTATTCCATAGTATGCGTGTATCGGATGATTCTTGCAGTGCTATATCAGAAAGATCAAAATTACCGGTTCCACTCACGATAGTTGTGTAGACTGGGGTTTCGTACACACCTCTTGTGAGTAACTGGGTTTCAATGTTGCTTTCATAGGTCAATGTCTCCGGTAAAAGGGTAAGGGTAGTTGTATTCACTACTCGTTCACCAGTGGTGGTGATGGTTGTTTTCTCTACCGGAACAGTGATTACTGGCCCCGCAATTACTTGCGGCCGACTCCATTGTTCAGAAATCTCATTGGAAGCAGTTTCTTGTCTATTTTCTCTATCTTGTATGACTCCCCATACAAACATGGTTGCTGCCCACGAAATAACCACGAGTACTGCAAGCGCTATAAGTTTACCAGTCAGATTGTTACTTGGGTGTGAATTGAGAGATATTTCATTCATGTTTGATATATTTTATTACAGCCTATTCCGAAATTAATGCTCGTTCTCTCATTTTTAACCCCCAAACAGGTTTATTAGTTACGTTGGTTCAGTATGTTTTTTGTAATTATCACCACTGATTTGATAGAACTCCTTGGATTTTTCAATAACTCTACAAATTGTGTTCCGAATGGCTTACTTAAAACGAAAACAGCCTCCTATGGAAAACTTATGTCTTCGCCCAGGAAGCTGGTGAGTTAATCCCATTCATCTGATGGGTAGTGGAATGTGACGTAATAGCCCAATATTACGATGAGGATGCCGGCCAAAATAAACGCGATGTGAAGAAAATTTGCTTGATCAGTTATATTCCTTTCGATTACAAAAATCCTGCTGAAAATAAACGAAATTGTGGTACCTATAACTACCACAACAATTCCAGCACACCTGTGATCAACTCCCAAATACGAGTACTCGGTTCGTTTCCATAGACCAATACAGAAGAACCATATACTTGCACATAAAAGAAGTGCGTCACCGACGAAGGGTGGTCGTATCGGATAGAAATAGATGGTGCTAATGCTCAAGAAAAAAAGCACAACACCCACATACGTTACTAACTTCTTTTCGACATAAATTTGCATGGATCACCCCTTTTGCAAAGAACACCCAATCCAAGTTGGGAATAGAGAAAAGATACCTCATAATTTGATTTTGTCAAAAAATGCATCCGGGTCTTCCATAGAACCTGTCCACCCCGCACATACGAAAAAACCCGTGAGGGCTTATTTCATATGTGCGGGATGGGGGAATCGAACTCCCGACCAGAGTTTGGAAAACTCTTATTTTACCACTAAACTAATCCCGCAATCATTTTGTATGAATCTTTCACACAAAGACAAATAAGTATACTAAATGTTGCACATTGGGCAACGCTCTAATTACTTATTTCGGATGATTCTAGCACTTCTTGCATATATGCGCCAATCTGGCGTGCGAGCATTACTCCAAATGCTTTATTCCCTCTCGAATGGACAGTAACGTGTGCTGTTCCATACGGATGAATACCACTTCTTTTCCTATCTTTTCCGACCCTCTTGTCAATACATACTGATTGTAATTGTGTTCTGGAAAAACCCGTCTTTTTCAACCAAAACTCCTCAGATTCATGAATATTTGAGTCGGGGTATAGATGTATCCTAATGGTGAAGTTTGTATGATCCAATCCGAAAGATTCAAGCCAGCGTATATATAAATTAATTACTCGATAATCACTATTTACTAATCGAGTGATATCATGTGTCTTACTTCCCTCTCCGATATAGGTGCCGAGTCCAAGGAAAAACAAGTCACGAAATGAGATAATTCCTATATCCTTTTTCGCTCTCTCCCTTGCCTCTTCATATGTTTTTTTCTTTGCCAGCGATTTTGTAAGCAAAGAAGCAGATCGTGCTTTACCAATCGCTGCGATTGTTTTTTTATTCGGTGTGTAAGGGATACGTGAAAGATGGTATGAAAGCGTACTTACAGAAAGTCCTGTTTTCTTGGCAATATGGGTATATGAATAACCACGTTCTCGAAGTTTGATTGCTGTATCCTTAGCACTCATTACAATAATTGTATCACCTGTTACCCATCTGGTCATTACCATTCGAGTTGATATACGAGTGTTATACAATCAGTCAAATATGGTCGTGCTTACATTTCTTCAAAACATTGTCGTATCAGTGCTTGTAGGCTACCTCAGTATTACAAATACCCTCGCTGGGCATATTGAATCATTTTTTGAGTCTCCTCAAAGAGAGGAAGTTTTGGCGGAGGCAGAAACGACTCTCACAAAGGACGTCCTCACCGAAATTGCCCCTACCGGGGACTCATTTAGGGGAGCAATTCCAAAAATCCTTCTCGAACATGCCGAGTACCAGCGTGCTGCCGTCCTCGCGAGTAAACAAGACGAAAATATGCCCACATCTATTGGCGATGTACCTCTTGAGGAAGCAATAGAAAATGCACTTGTGAATATTTATTGTCAGTATAAAACTGATGAATACATTCGCACTACCACGGGTACTGGCTTTTTCATCAATCAAAAAGGAGTTATTCTGACCAATGCCCATGTAGCACAGTTTCTACTTCTCAAAGAAATTAAGGGGGTTACTGACGATATTGAGTGTGTCATTCGTTCAGGGAATCCCGCCTCGCCAAAATACGTGGCAGAACTTTTATATATTTCACCCACCTGGGTATTTAAAAATTCTGAAGTGGTCGTGGATGAATCTCCGCGTGGTACGGGCGAGCGTGATTATGCACTTTTATATATAGCAAAAAGCACTAACGGCACTCCCCTTCCCATCCGCTTCCCTACCCTTCCTATAGACACTACGCTTCTCTCACGAGAGACCGAAGGTCTCGAGGTATTCACTGCAGGATATCCTGCAGAAGAACTCATGCGTCGGGGCGCAGATGCAGAACTGTATCCCGTCCTTGCTCCTACGCAAATTAATGCACTCTACACCTTCGGAAGTAACTATGCAGACCTCTTTTCAATCTCAGCATCTCCTGTAGGGGAGCATGGGGCCTCAGGTGGACCCATTGTGAATGTATGGAGTCAACGTGCGATTGGGCTTATCGTCACCAAAGGTGATATTGCTGAGGGAGAAAAAAGTCTTCGGGCACTTACCCTTTCCTACGTCGATCGTACCATCATAGAAGAAACGGGCTTTTCTCTCTCACAAAACATGCAAGGAGATATTGCCTATCGTGGACTCATTTTTAACAAAGCAATGGCACCTTTTCTGTCAGATATTTTAATGGATGAATTGCAAGGAGAATAAAACAAGCCCCGACACCACTGGTGTCGGGGCTTGTATATATCAAGTTTATTATTCTACTTCAGGGAGTATTACTTCTGTTGAAGTGCTTGTTTCCTCGACTGGATCTACAACCTCCCCTTCTACTGGTGGGAGTACCGGTACTTCTCCTGTTACTTCACTTGGCTTAGTGAGAGAATCAATATCAATCATAAGTGCGCTTGCTTCCTTAATTGCCACCTCAGCAGCAGAAATCTCCCCTGTCTCAAGAGCCACTGTTGTCTGAAGCATGAGTGTATCTATCTGTGTGAGTGCCTCGTTCACTTTCTCTACAATTCCAGGCTCAGCAAGTGTGATGAGGCGTTCAGTGACTTGAATTTTTAAACCATTCAATACTTCGATTTCGCTCTTCACCATCTCAGTTCGTTCGATATCGCTAAGCATCACTGGTACGAGATCAGCAAGCGACACCGTTTCACGCACATCAATATCAGACATAAAAGCCACGAGTTTCTGCAGGAGCCCCAAGGTAGCAGCCAAATCGCCTGTAGCAGCCTCTGAATGATCGTCGTGCACCTGTTTCGCCTCTTCGGTCAAGCGATTGATATCACTCAAACGACGATCGATATCGCTAATTTCTTCTTCGGTTGCTGATCTTTTGATTGTGATAAAGAGTTCAAAAGCACGTGTGGTTTCACGCTCTACCTGTGCCATTAGTCCTTCGTATGAAGCAGTGTTTTCTACCTGACTTTCTATTACACCTTCACGCGCATCATTCATCACCACCATAATAGATTCCACGAGAGAATCATCTTCGATTTCTGTATCTGCACCAAGCATTGCAGACTGGACCTCGAGTGACGCATTAAAAGAAATCTCTGCAATAGCAGCACCTTCAGCATCCTGCGTACGAAGTTCCACAAGTCCCGCTTGTACTGCAGTGGTGTGTTCCTTCACGGTATCGGTAATCTGTTGCTTCACTTCTTCGGTCAACTTACCTTCACTCGCAAGCACTCGCGCTTCGGTAATACGACGCTCCATGAGTTTGGTCTCGAATTCAATTTTTTCGTACGGTGAATTGGCAAGTTGTCCCTGCACTGTTTCATTCACTCCCGTCTTTACCAAATACAACACATCACCAGGCATTGATTGCTCTGCAAAAAATGGTGCCGCGATAATAAAGAGAGCAAATATCCCGCCTGCTACACGCATATAGATTTTATTAAAATGCACCACCATAAATGATTCCGAAGGAACACTCTGTGCAAGTGCTCGCATGTCGGTCATCTGCTTTGGAAGTGGATGGTACTCCATGTATGCAAAAATACGCTCACGAAGTTCGGTACGTTCCGACGCTTTCATGTGCGTTTTGTCTGTATATTTTTTTAGTTCTGTTTCAAATGATTTCATGTTTTCTTTGTGCGGTTTTCGTGTGCTGCTGCTTCGCGTTCAGTAATCATATCCTTGAGTGTCTTCAATCCGCGATGTATACGTACCGAAACAACGTTTTCAGACTCTTCAATAAGTTCGCTGATTTCTTTTGGTCCAAGTCCATCCACAAAACGAAGCGTGAGAACCTCTCGGTACACAAGGGGAAGTTCCTGGAGAAGTAAGCTTGCTTTCTGTGCATCGAGCGTAAAAGTAACCTCCGCAATACTTCCTCCCTGCAATTCTGGAAATGAGCCCTCATCAACCCCTTCCTCTGCGAGGATTGCATCAAGTGAAAGTTCCTTTCGTTTACGATACTCATCAATAATGAGGTTATTCATTACTTTGTACAGAAAAGGCTTGTATGAGTCTATCTCGTGACCCCCACGAATATATCCCCACACTTTTGTGAATGTATCATGCACGATTTCGATTGCTCGTTCTCGGTCTGAGAGTCGATATACTGCATGTCGGAATAGTGCATCTGCATATTCATCAAATGCTTTCAAAAAACGATCCTCGTAGGACACTACGCTGGAATCCCTGACTGTTTTCCTTTTTGCCGGTTGTTTTGGCGCCATGTGGAAACCATTATAAGCGAAGACGAGTGAAAAACCCACTTCTTTCATAGAATTGCAATAAATAGCCTATTTCTTTATTAAATCCAACGATTTGACTTGAAAAAGTATACCGTTCCAGAAACAGCAGTAACCACGAACGCTGCAACGTACAGAAAAGCATGTGGATTATCTTGAAATGGAAGTGGGATATTCATACCAAAAATCGAAGATATAAGGGTTGGAATTGTGAGTACAATCGTAAATGCAGTGAGACGGCGGATTGTAGCGTTAAGATTTTGGGTCAAAATAGACTCACTTGCACTTCGAATATTTTGAATAGTCTTTAAAATAGACTTTGCAGAGTCAATAAGCTGCGCAGTTTCAATAATAAGGTCTTCGAGTAACTCCCTATCCTCACTAAACATTTGGATATAGTTCCCTTTCGTGAGTTGTTGGAGCCATTCTTGAGTGGGTACGAGCGCAGACATTATTTCATTCAGTTCCTGTTCCAAAAATACCAAACGTTGAATGTCGCGACTGCGAATATCACGAATGCGTCCCATGTCGCGATACACCATTTTGCGCATGCGGGTCAACTTTTTTTCATAGGTAGCCTCAATTTCTGAGAGAAATTGAAGAAAAAGTGCTGTTTTTTGAACAGTTGAATAATCCCTCTTGCCTGCTATGAGTGGGTCAAGGAACGGCGTTTCCTGGTTTGCAATCGTAATAAGAAACGTCTCGCCAAGAATTATGAGAATTGGCGCAGTTTCAATATCAATATCCTGCACATCAAAGGGGTAACGGGTGAAAAAATATGATATTGAGCCATCTTTTTCAAAACGTGGCACCTCAAAGACGTCCCGACTATCATCAATAATAGCCTCATCAAAACCATACTTTTCAATGAGTTCCTTAAGTTCTTCATCAGTAGGCTTCACTACATGTGTCCACACACCAGCTTTCGCCTCCAAAACGGTTTCGACTTCTGTGGAGTCACTTTGGCGAAAATAATGCGTTATCATAATCTACAGTGTATATCAGAAACGAAATAAACCTGCAATGTTTTGCTTTCATATTGTGTACAACCTCGCATTTTTTTGAAAGGAATGCTATTATCGGGGTCATGAAATCGGTATGGTGCTGGTTTCGTGTTGAAAAAATTACTTTTCCAGTTCTTGTTCACAAAGGAGGTCTGCAATGAAATTCCGCCAAGGAATTATTCGTACTCTTGTTAAGTCAGTGATTGACGATTTACTCTACAATGTTCGCCAACTTCCAGGAAAGATCAAGCGTCAACTCTGGAATAAACGCATACTTTTGTGGTGGTCTCGTCTCTGGATTCGCAAAGACGAGTTTCATTCATCGCTCAGTTTAGATACATCCGCGATGATAGAAATGACCAAAGACGAGTTAGCTGTGTATCTCAGAGACATCGTGAGAAGACGCAATATTGCACACAACAGAGACTTAGAGGGTTCTTAGTCTCAGGGGAAGCTTGTCTTCCCCGCTTTTAAAGTAAAATCTAAAAGTTTTACATCGGGGTGTATCTTCGCCTAACGGCTCGATACATTCCCTCTTCGCTCGGAAATCAAAAAGTCTGTGCTTCGCACACATCCTCTCAGGAATGTTTTAAAATCAAGCGAGCTTTATTTTAAAACATTCCTGAGAGGATGACCGACACTTTTTGATTCCTCTCGCTACATCGGGGTGTAGCATAGTGGTAGTGTACTCGGTTTGGGACCGAGTGGTCCGGGTTCGATTCCCGGCTCCCCGACAAATACTAAAATACCAGTCTTTTGACTGGTATTTTAGTATTCTGTCGCTAGGGAATCGAAGCTGATGCGAGAAATTTTTCGAGTGAAGCGAAGAAAAATATCCGCATCGGGTACTGAAACTGTAAGTTTCGATATTCCCGGCTCCCCGACAAAAAACGCAAAAGCCCTGATTTCTCAGGGCTTTTGCGTTTTTTGTCGGGGAGAGGAAGCAAACAATTTTGCTTCCGTCCGGAATCGAACGCCGGAACGATGTGAGTTTACGAACGAGTGAGGCGTGTCCCGCGGCACTTAGCGAGTTTACGAGCTTAGTGACCGTCAGGACGATTCCCGGCTCCCCGACAAAATATACGAAAGGCCGCTAGTCACAACTAGCGGCCTTTCGTATATTCAATCACATATTAATCGTTCCACGTGGAACTATAATGCTTGTTTCATATGAAACAAGCATTATAGTTATTCGAAAATTACATTCTCTATGAAATTAATCTTCCCGTACTTTTCACGTGGAACTAGACGTATTGCTACAATATCAATTACGAAATCACCAAAATACTTTCTTTCATCAAGCCAGATGCTAATTGTGTTTTTTAACTTCTTTTGCTTATATGCATGCACATTCTCCTCAGGGCGCCATGTTTTATGTGAAACTGCTCTTTCTAGATCACTCATTGTTTCATATGAAACAGTCTTTACTTCAATAAAATGGACCTTGCCACTAGTTTCACGTGCAACAATGTCGATTTCACCGCATTTTTTATTATAGTTTCTCTCAACAAGAGTAAGGCCTTTCCGCCTAAGCCAATTTGCAGCAATTTCCTCTCCCATTTCCCCAATTTCGTTGTGTTTAGCCATGTTTCATATGAAACTACATGTAAATTTGTTCCACGTGGAACCATTTTAAGTAAATTGCTTAGAATTTGAGCAGAAACTATATTTAAAGCCGTTTTTTAAAGACATTGCTCTTTTATGTATTTGTCCTTTATACACATATCCACCTGCTTTTCCCCAGTTTTTGGATTTTTTGATTATTTTTGTCGATATGTCCTTTATATTGAAGATAGTGTCTTTTATAATGTATTAGCCTAGTTTATCATCATAACTAAACTTAAGTCTTGCACACTGTGCACTATCTTCTACGATTTGGAAGTTTGTGGCCGGGGAGAATCGGTGTCCAATTCTAATTCGTTGACTCTGGTTTACTTATGATTTTCTAATTGTATCTTTGGTTCTATAATTTGGGGTCAAGTTTCTAAATTCACTTCGTTCATTAAGAACTTCCTCCCCGAACTCGTCTGTTTTTGCATTATGAATAGTTTCGTCTCAAAATCTATTGTGAGTAAGATTTTGAGACAGACTCAGAAAATATAGTCGCTCCCGCTTCTTATTTTCTGGCCACATGACTCCGTTTCACACACAAGATCAAAAGCAAAGCAGTTTGCTTTCTAACGAAAAAACACCATTTATTCAATGGTGTTTTTTCGTTTCTTGTGTGTGCGACCAGGGGTAATCGAAAACATACTGTTTCAGTACACCTTTTGGCCTAATTCGCTCGTGTCCTCGCAATTTGGCTCAAAAGCTCTTTCGATTACCCATGCAAAATTAAAAAGACCAGGGGAAACCCTGATCTTTTTTAATTTGTGCGGCCAGGGGTAATCGAAACCCCGACTAGTGCTTGGCAAGCACTCGTTATACCACTTAACCATGGCCGCATGTAATCAATACTCTTTTTCAGCGAGTGTTACCCATTTGAGTAGTGTTCGCTTTAAAATTGTATTCCCGATTATAGTATTTCCTACTCCATCATGCAACGTCTGAATTGTATTTTGTTTTTCTAATACTTGATAGCGATGAAACTGAGTAATTGGAACACGAATTGAACGTGACCAGATGCGTGAAACTTTTTCTGGGGAGTGGGTAGGGTAGAGAAGGAGCCAAAATCGTATATTTTCCCGTGGAACGCCGAGATATTCTTGCATAAACGTAATAAAAATACGGTGAGCCGACTTTCGTGATGTGGAGATTCGTATCTGATTACTTAATGAGCAGTCACCAAGGGCTGCATAGAGCATTATCCCTGCAATAAAGGCAGGGAAGTGCTTGTAATGCTTGAAAGATATTGTTGCACTCCGTTCTGCTTCTGCATATTGTTTCTTGAGTTGGTTGCTGCGCGCTTTATTCAGTAATCCAATACGTTTGCCATTTTCCTTTGAGGTACGTTTCTTATTGTCATTGGTAACAGAAATTGACCATGTTTCATGTGAAAGCCAGATACTTACGGTACTTTTTGAGACACCCACAACATGCGCTATCTCGGTATAGGTAAAACCACGCTTACGCAATCTGCATGATTCTTCGTACTGAGCAGATTTACGTATCACAGTATGAGTATAATATATACTTCGTCAATTGTTCGATTTGAGGTGTGTAGAAGCTGGGTTTTAGGTATACAGGTACTTAGTTGGACTCGTCCCGCTTTTTGACCAATTTTTCTTGAGACTGAACGGATTTAGAAAAATGTAAGGTGAATTGCGAAGCAAGAGAAGATACCCTGGGGTAGAAATACTCTTGTGGTGCTAACTCACTACATTTTGTGGTCACGAGTTGCTAAGTGTAATCAAACACTTCGTGTTGATTACACTAAGCACTCTCGACCCCAGCTCGTGGTTTTTCTTCTTTGTGGAAGAAAAACATCACTCCGCCTTGCACAAAAGCCGAACGCAAAGCCTTTTGCGTTCTAAACTAAAAGCCCATTTTCTTAAGAAAATGGGCTTTTAGTTTACTTTTGTGCACCCGGAGGGACTCGAACCCCCAACCCTTTGTTCCGAAGACAAATACTCTATCCGTTGAGCTACGGGTGCAGATTTTATGAGCATACTATTCTTTGAGATAAGAATCAACCAACATTTTCTGCCAAAACTTCATTTTGAGTAGTAGTTCTTTACTCCTCCTGACCTCGATGCGAATACACCCCTTATATAGCGGGCGCTTTTTAATTCCGCGACCACCTGGCTTATAGATAGTTTTTTTGAACTGGTCTTTATGTATATTAAGTTTATTTTTCCACCACTCTTCACAATTTTCGTGTGCGTACAATTTATGTATGAAAAGACGAAAATGCAAATCAGAGTGTTTAATTTCAATAAATCTTTCTAACCACAAAATCATTACTTGAATCATGTCATCGTCTGAGTTTATAAAACTCCATTGATTGACACGTTTTGCTCCCTCAGCCCAATATAGAGAAATGCCACAATGAAAAAATGTATCGTGTTTGTATTGTTGAAACACTTTTTGTGCTTCTTCAAGAAAAACTTGTTCACGAGCAAGACGTCTTTTTCTTAATTCGCTTGCTGCGTTAATTCGTCCCCGCGTTATGTTTGAATCTTTGCGATGTTTAAGCACCTTCCTTTCATCCTCAGTAAGTGGTAAGTCTTTGAGCCAAAGCGACAATGAACTCTTTGCAACATTAACTTCTTTTAAAATTTCATTATATGAGCAACCTTTTCTGCGAAGTTGTATAGCTCGATCTTTCTCTTGAACTAATGTTTTCATGTTTATAACATTATATCATGGTTTGAATAACACACGGCGCAGTTGTGTACATTTCTATGTAAAACCAATACAATAGACACCATGATAGTCCGCAGTGAAATACCAAAGGGAGTACAGCATGTGGCCGATATTCTCGAAAGCCATGGTTTTGAGGCGTATTTGGTGGGGGGATGCGTTCGCGATTTACTTATCGGAAAGCAACCAAAGGATTGGGATATCACCACTGATGCACATCCTAATGAAATAGAGAGTTTTTTCCCAAACACATACATCAACAATGATTTTGGTACCGTAGGAGTGGTAAACGAGGAGACTGAGGATCCGACGCTTAAAATAGTGGAGGTAACGCCATATCGTACCGAGTCTGAATATTCTGACGCACGCAGGCCAGACTCAGTAGAATTTGGGGTTTCTCTGACCGAGGACCTTAAACGACGCGATTTTACCGTAAATGCTATCGCATATCGCCTCAAAGATGAATCAATCGTTGACCTTTTTGGTGGGGAAGAGGATATCAAGCACAAGCGACTCCGTGCAGTAGGGAACCCTACCGAGCGCTTCAAAGAGGATGCACTGCGTATGATGCGTGCGGTGCGCCTTGCGGTGGAACTTGGTTTTGTGATTGAAAGTGAAACCATGTCTGCTATTACTGAAAATAGTACCAATTTAAGTCGTATTTCAAAGGAACGTATTCGCGATGAATTTTCACGTATTCTTGAGTCAAAACAGCCAATGCAAGGGATTATTTTCCTCGAGAAATTGCAATTGCTTCAGTTTGTAGCCCCCGATCTTCTCAGGGGGATTGGGGTAGAACAAAATCAAGCACATGCTTTTGATGTATACGAGCACCTTTTGCGCACCATGCAACACGCTGCCGACAAGGATTGGGAGTTTGATATTCGCCTTGCAGGGCTCTTTCACGACATCTCCAAGCCAGAGACACGACGCTGGTCGGATGAGAAAAAGGATTGGACCTTCCATGGACATGAGGTAGTGGGTGCTAGAGTAGCGAAAAAGGCTTTGCAAGACCTTAAGTTTCCTCGTGAACGTATCGAAAGGATCGTCACACTCATCAGGTGGCATATGTTTTTCTCAGATCCAGCACAAATCACTCTTTCTGCAGTACGCCGCACTATTGCGAATGTAGGGCAGGAGAATATATGGGACCTCCTCAAACTCCGCAGATGTGACCGAATTGGCACGGGAAGGCCAAAAGAACAGCCTTTCAGGCTCCGGAAGTACACTGCCATGGTGGAAGAAGCACTTCGTGACCCTATTTCAGTGAAGATGCTCAAGATTGATGGTTCCCGCATTATGGAACTTACGGGGGAGAAGCCGAGCAAGAAACTTGGTGACACACTAAATGCACTTCTTGAAGAAGTCCTCGACGAACCAGCAAAGAATACGACTGAATACATGGAAAAACGTGCCCTTGAACTCATGCACATGACGGAAGCAGAGCTCGATGCCCTCGGAAAGAGTGGAAAGGAAAAGCGGGAACGAGAAGAAGCCGAAGCTGTTGCAGAATTACACAAAAAGCATAAGGTGGACTAGGTAATATGGTTCGAAAGGAACTCTATTACCACTAAGCCTGTCGTAAAACAATGACTTTTCAGCCCCAACCTGCTAAAGTTTTGGTATGAGTGTTGTACCAAAAATAATTCTGGTTGGGGGTCCCCAAGCAACGGGGAAAACTACTTTAGCCAAAGGCCTTTCGTCTCGATTGGATATACCTTGGATTTCGACAGACCAAATACGAGCAATTTGTGGCATTACCCCTAAAGGGAAGGATTCGTTGATGGAAGAAATAGAAAACAATGAAGATGTTTGGAAAGGGGTGGAGCGTTTCATTAAAAGCCCATTCCCGTGGGAGGCTGTGATTGTTGAAGGGGTGGCCATTCTTCCGCATCTTGTTGCTTCGCTTGATATTAAAGTTAGTCCGATATTTATTATTGATACGGATGAGAAAAGGATTGCTGAGACAATTTACCAAAGAAGTTTACTTCTCTGGATACAGACAAAGACAGAGGAACAGCAGCGAAAAAGGGTTGCGTATATCATCGAGTTCAATAATTTTATAAAAAGTGAGGCAGAAAAATACAATTTTCCAATAATAGAAGTTTCGAAATCAAATCAAGATATTGAAAGAATAATGGAAATGCTTGGTTAAGAGACAGAAGGAAGACACTACTCGTATAACTCACTATGGCTTCCAATAGCCGTGAATATTACAATGTCTCCATCGAGATCCTTAAAAACTACACGAATATCCGCATTCACGTTAAAACTCTTATATCCCTCTAGACTTCCATGAAGTTCATGCACATGAAGCAAAGAATCGGCTCTGTTCTCAAGAAATACGTCTCTTCGTAACCGAAATGCCTCCTGAATACTTCGTGGTAACTTGCGAAATTGTTTCAGGAACTTCTTGTGGATAATCACTTGTATCATGTATTCTTTTTATCGAACAGATATGCATCCATATCTTTTGCATTTGTAAACACAGGAGAAAGATTCTTACCAGTCTTAAGATCTTCTTCTACTTCTTTAATGATTCCTTCTAGATAGGGGGTCATTTTATACCCTGCAGAGAACTGTACAGAGCGAGTACGAATAAACTGCTTGAGTGAGGCAGTGATGAAGGAGGAAAGGGTAAAACCAAGCTCTTCGGCGAGTTTTTGAGCCTCCTCTTTGACTTTTTTATCTGTTTTGATATTTATCATGGTTGTTTTCATATCCAAAGTATATACTTTGGATGTATAGTGTCAACTTGAGGTGTGGCCTTGCCAGACCTTCTCGCAAAATACAATAAAAAAAGCCCGTGGGATTGATAGCCGAGATGAATCTCTGCGCCCAATCCGACGGGCTTTGTTTGGTAGGGTGGTCTGTTCTCGTCTGAGTCAAAGTGGAACATAAGGTTCCAGTGGATGTACCAGATGGTACTGTATCCTAAGTGTGACTCCTTAAATTAGTTTTGGTGAATCTTGTCTGAATCATGTAAATTCAGTGCTTTCATCACCGAGTGTGATGTACTAAGAGTTTTTTTGGAGGTATTAACTCAATTTTATAATGTGCTCTTTAAGGGGTATCTCTCCGATGAGAGTTACCTGCTCGCCCTTTCTGGGCCTATCACTATAGTATGTCCTTTATAATTGAGTGTAAAGGACATACCTGTGTATAAGTGTGGATAACAAAATAATCATGTCCTTTATAAAAGACAAAATTTATAATTGTAATTCCAATTATATTTTGAGCCGTATAATTCACATGCCTTTACAGTGAATTGACACATTTATATTTCGTGTGATTGTATTTCTATAAATCCACTGCTATTTCTAGCGAAACAGGGCAGTGATCGCTCCCTAAAACTTCCGGATGTATGTGTGCCTTTTGTATCATCGGCACGAGTTCTTTTGACGCCATGACGTAGTCAATTCTCCAACCCACATTTCGCTCTCGTGCTGCGCCCCAGTGTGACCACCATGTGTAAAATCCATTTCCTTGTGTAAACAGTCGGAACGAATCTTGGAAGCCCGAACTCATCATTGCATCAAAGCCTGCTCGCTCTTCGAGAGTGAAACCTTTGTTACCTTCGTTTTCTTTTGGTCGCGCGAGGTCATCTGCAGTATGTGCAACATTGAAATCTCCACAAAAAATGACTGGTTTAATTTTTGCGAGGCTATTCATGTACTCAAGATATGCTGGGTCCCAATTCTTTTCACGCATCGGAATACGGGTGAGATCATCTTTTGCATTCGGTGTATACACGGTACTGACGTAAAATGGCTCAAATTCTAATGTTATTACGCGACCTTCTTTGGTAGTGTCTCCATATGAGTCACTGAGTGCATATTTTTGTGCTATTTCGTCTGGAATACCGTAGACAGTATTAAGTGGTTCATACTTTGTGAAAATAGCAGTGCCCGAGTACCCCTTTTTCTCTGCTGAACACCAATACTCTTCGTAATTCGGCAAATCGATTTCCACTTGGTCTTTCTGTGCTTTTGTCTCCTGAATGCAGAGGATATCCGGGTCGTACTTACTCAAAAACCTTTCAAAGTCGCCCTTTTTTAACACTGCGCGTATGCCGTTTACGTTCCATGAGAAAATTTTCATATGATACCCAGTGTATCAAACACCACAATTGTGCGCGAATATAAAACATCCACTGCATACGTAGTATGTGTGGATGTTTTGTTGCATTACGCAAATGTCATCTGCTCAGGTGAACTATGCGTAATCAAAAGCCGTACTATGTCATCTCGAGACGGGAACTGTTCCTCGTAGGGGACAACAATAACTCGTGTAGCCCCTGCTTTGTGTAACGAGACGACGCCATCATTAATACAGGCTTCGGGTGTTTCTTGTGACGTGTTACATGCACTCAGCCGTTCGCGTACTTCGCTCGGCCACGTACTTGAATACTGAGAAATTGCCTGTGATGTTGGGGTACATATTCGCGATGATGCTTCACTCACTGATATCTCCTCATTCCACGGCACCTCACTCAGAGGAAACGAAGTTGCGGCTGGCGTAACACAGAGCACTTTCCAGACTCCAGACATTGTTGAAAGTAAATCATATACTGGGTCAAGCACTTTCCTTAGAAGGATACTACAATCGAATGTTTCCCGTGTAGCACCACTCTGTGAAGTACAGAACACAATACCAAGTTTTTCTTTACTCACGCTATTCTCCCTTACATTAAAATGAACGCATTAGAACTATCAACTTCAGAGGATACGGTATGCTTGTCTTAATGTAATGTCAACTGTGGACATTTTCTTTTCGTCACAAAGCACTGTGATACGCTACATATAGGAGATCTTAGTAATCTAAAATTCTACATATGGCAGAACGTGTTACCCACAAAAAGGAAAAAAAGAAACCAAAGAAAGGAGACAAGAAATAGAAAATCGCCCGCAACTCTGTTGCGGGCGACTTTTCTATGTATCCAAAACCCTTTCAAAATCGCCTAAAATGCGCTAGTGTACAGTACTTATGGCACGTGAAGCAGGTCTTATCTCGTTTAACGACGTAACGTTTGAATACACACACAATAAACCAATCTTAATTGGGGCTAATTTTGTGATTCGCCGCGGATCAAAATTGACCCTCATGGGTCAAAACGGTGCAGGGAAGAGTACTATTTTTGGTCTTATCACTGGCGAATTTAAAGAAAACGATGGTGATATCAATATTATGCCTCGCACTACCATCGCGCTTTCAAGGCAGGTAATACCTCGTGATGAACTCGATTTAACCGTTCGTGATTTTTTTCAGAAGTGCTTTCCTGAAAAGGTATATGATATCGACCCAAAGATTGATGCGGTACTTGAGGTAGTGAATCTTGTAGCACCTCACGACCGTATCGTGCGTTCTTTTTCTGGTGGACAGCAAGCGCGCATACTCCTCGCCTCGGCACTTATCCAAAATCCCGACCTTCTCCTCCTTGACGAGCCGACCAACAACCTCGATGTCGAGGGTATTCGCCATCTCACTGAGTTTCTCCGTGAGTATAAAAAGACCGTTGTGGTAATTTCCCATGATGCTGATTTTCTCAATGCGTTTACGGAAGGTGTGTTGTACCTCGATGTCCGTACACATGTCATAGAGCAGTATGATGGCAACTATCATACAGTGGTGCGGGAAATCGCGGCGCGTATTGAAAGGGAAAACCGAAAGAACTCCCAATATGCAAAAGAAATTCAAGCAAACAAAGAAAAGGCGAACTTCTTTGCACAAAAAGGAGGCAAGATGCGCCTTGTAGCAAAGAAACTGCGTGAAGAGGCAGAAGAGTATGAAGAAAACAAAGTGGATGTGCGCAAAGAAGATAGAACCATTCGCCCTTTCACAATTAATGTCCCCGAAGAACTCCCCACAAAGATTCTCACCATTTCTTCATATAAGGTTATCAAAAATCACGTTCCAACCGAAAAGAAATGTGATATAACGCTCGGAAAGAATTTTCACCTTCAACTCGTGGGTCCAAACGGCATAGGGAAGAGCACGCTTCTCGAAGCACTTGCCTCAGGGCACGCACAGGGTGAGACTGTAGCGCCACAGGTAAAGATTGGCTACTACCGACAGGATTTCTCAACCCTCAACTTCGAGGATACGGTGTTTAATGCACTCCTCTCCGTGATGGAGAAAAAGATAGAGGAAGACATGCGCTCGGTGGCTGCAGGTTTTCTTCTTGGTAGTGACGTCATGCGTACCAAGATTGGGAGTCTCTCAGAAGGACAAAAGGGTCTCGTGGCATTTGCACAACTTGTGCTCATGAAACCAGGCCTTCTCATCCTCGATGAACCCACCAACCACATCAATTTCCGACATCTTCCTGTAATCGCAGAGGCACTCAACAAGTATGAAGGCGCCATGATTCTTGTTTCTCACGTCCCCGATTTTGTAGAAAAAATTCGTATTGATGAGGTGTTGGATTTAGGGAAGAAACATACGTAATCTTTATATTTTGTACTCATTTTGACGGTATCATATAAAGTGTTGCAAAATGTGCAAAAAAAATATATTCTGGCACAGACTCCTCGTGGTGCTGGTCATATTCCTTCACACACAATGAAGTCAGAAACATTGTTCTTAAACAATTCGGAGTTGAAAAATGGGCAAAGCAAAAACTGTGGGAAATGGTAACCTTGCAATAGCAGATTCCAAAGAAGTCATATTTGAGCAGACTGCCAAATATATTTGCTGTATATGCAAGGATCCTCATTTTCGCGTATACGGCAGATGGAATCACGGGAAAGAATCCGTCTGTTCCAAGGCTTGCAATGACAGAAAGAGTGAGGAAGTGAGGAACGCTCGCTCTAAACGGCCGCCAAATCTTGCTGTAGTTACAACATAACCAACTCAATACAACCAAGGGAAACCTCTGCGCAAGCGGGGGTTTTGATTTTGTTAGGTTTTTAAAATTTGATGCGTGTTCTGATTTGCATACACCGCTAATCCCTCGTATTATCAAGTAATGGAAAAAGAAATCACCTGTATCTACCACAAGGATTGCATCGATGGCACTACTGCCGCTGCCGTGGTTCTCAGAAAATATCCAAATGCCCAAACCTTTCCCCTCGCCCATAATTACTCTCCCGAGGAAATAGAAACCATTCTTAATTGTACTGAACCTTCTGCCCACATATATATAGTCGACTCAACACTTGGATTGACTGAGTTTTTGGAACGAGGACACACGGTGACGGTAATCGATCACCACATTAGCGAACATACGCGAGTATTAGAAATCACAAAGGACTACACGGGGCTCACCTATGTATTTGATAATGAAAAGTCAGGTGCGTCACTCTCGTGGGCATACCTCTTTCCCGAAGTACCTGCGCCTGCACTTATTCCCCATGTAGAAGACAATGACCTCTGGAAAAAAATGTTTGGGGAAGAAACTGAGCACATTGTGAATTATCTTTCCCTATGGAGAAACGACCCTCATCACACCGTAGCGCTTTTTGATGAACCTCTCGAATCACTTACCGCTCAAGGAACAATACTAACGCTCTCAGCGCATTCTATGGTAAGCCGACTAATCCTTCTTGAGCCGGTAACGCTTCGTATTGAAAATCATGAGGTACTTGCATACAACATCACTAATTACCAATCAGCGTGTGGCAATGCGCTTGCTCACCAAAACGGCATGGCGGTTGCGCTCTATACCATTTTGGGTAACCAAGTAAAGTTTAGTTTCCGTTCTGAGGATTCACATGAACCCTCAGCACTCAAACTCGCCATGTCGCTCGGCGGAGGAGGACATCGAAATAGTTCTGGAGCCACTATATCGCTCGACAACTTTATTGAACGCATTGTACGAATATAAAACAATCCCCTCGACGTATGGGGGATTGCTTTTTCACATCACGGAAAACATGGTAGTCTGTATACACTATTATTGTAATGACGATATAACTTTTCGTATGGACAACACACCAGAAACAACGAACGCTGAAAGACCTACAACTTCCGAACCCGTTAAGAGTGGGACGTGTACAGTATGTAATGCAAGTCCTATTCAAAATGGAATCTGTACAGTATGTGCCGCAGAGCATACCCCCGTTACCTCTGAAACCCCCGCGAGCGTATGTGGGACAGGATTCGATACCCCCTGCGAGCCATTTTATAAGAAATACGCTACATATATAGCGCTTATTGTTGCAACGGCGATTATACTTGGTGCAGGCTTTTATATGTATTCAGGATTCGGTGCTCGCGGTGCAGTGGTTGCAACAGTGAACGGCACCAAAATATATCAACCAGAACTTGATGAGAGCATCAATCTCCTTTCACAAAGTGCTGCTGCACAAGGAGCAAACATAAGTGACCCAAAAACGCTTGAAGAAATCCGCACACAAGCACTTGAGGTACTTATCAGCAATACTCTCATGACAGCTGCTGCAAAAAAAGAGGGTGTCACTGTATCTGATGCAGATGTACAAAAGCAGTTTGACGATCTCTTGGCACAATTTGGCACACAAGAAGAACTTACAGCAAAAATGGCTGAGGTAGGGCTCACGGAGGAGAAGCTTCGCAAAAACATTAGTGATCGCATTCTTGCAGAACGTTACATAGAGGCAGTAACCGACATTGAAACAGTTGCGGTGACTGAGGAAGAAGTTGCTGAGTTTATAAAAACGATTACCGCAAATGGCACAGAATTGCCACCTCTTGATGAAATTCGCCCACAAATTGAAGCCCAACTCGCCGGGGAAAAACAACAGAAAATCATCACTGAACTCGTGGAAAAACTACGAGCAGATGCCGATGTTGTGATTAAATAAATAGATGGAGAAATCCCCTCCGCGCCTATGGCGCGGAGGGGATTTTCATGCCTTTTTCACATTTGGTAAGAAATGGCTCTACTATGCGTCAACGTGAATAATGTACGAGCGATTTCATACCTACACCAAATCAAAGCCCCGTATGCGCAAAATTGCGGGTTGGACTTTTGTAATATTTGGCTTTCTTGCACTTATTACGCCACTCACTCCCGGGGGACTCCTTTTCTTTGTCGGCCTTGAACTTCTTGGGCTACGCTTTATTGGTGCCGAAAAATTAAAGCGCTTTCTGATGAAAAAAAAGGAACTCCCTGTGCTCGATACAATTACCATCGACACCCCTCCCCACACCATACATTCTTAGAATGCGTTATACTAATAGTATGAAAACACGATTATTCATACTTATCGTTGGAGCATTGGTAGCCACCCTCGTGTGGCTCTTTGTCGTTGGGGGAGAGACACCACCACAGCCAATCGCATGCACAATGGAAGCACGCATCTGCCCCGACGGTAGTGCGGTAGGGAGAACGGGCCCCAATTGCGAATTTGCGGAGTGCACAGAGAGTGAAACTCCTACCGAAGTCCCCGATACACCCGACACTGTCGCCTGCACTATGGACGTGCAGTCCTGCTCGGATGGTAGTTTTGTGGGGCGTGTAGCACCATCGTGTGCATTTGCACCGTGTCCTCAAGAATCAACCCTCGATAATCTCATTCGTGTAACTTCCCCCGCTCCACAGAGCAGTATTACTTCCCCCACAACAATCACGGGAACAGCGCGTGGCACTTGGTTCTTTGAAGGCAGTTTCCCTATTTCAATAGTAAATTGGGATGGACTTATTATTGGAGAGGGAATTGCGACCGCAGAAGGAGAATGGATGACTGAGGATTTTGTCCCTTTCACCGCAAATATTTCATACACCATCGACCCACAAACTCCATACAACCGCGGTGCAGTAATCCTGAAGAAAGACAACCCCTCCGGCCTCCCCGAACACGATGCCGCACTAGAGATACCCGTGACTTTTAACGAAATTAGTCAGTAATTAAGCCCCAATGGAAATACGAAATCATTTTTATCGAATTAGCATCAAGGCGCTCATACTGAATGAAAGTCGTGATAAGTTTTTGATTGTGAAAGAGGAGGATGGTCGGTGGGAACTTCCGGGAGGAGGTCTTGACTGGGGAGCAACACCACACCAGGATCTTCCGCGAGAAATTAGTGAAGAAATGGGAGTGAAGGTGACATGGATAGCCCCACACCCTTCATATTTTTTAACGTGTGAAAACAGTAATCGCGAAATTTGGATTGCGAATGTGCTCTATGAAACGACTCTCGAGAGTCTCGACTTCACACCATCAGACGAGTGCACTGAAGTGCGTTTTGTAAACAAAGATGAAATCGACGGGCTTGATGTACATGCAAACGTCATAATTTTAGGAGACATGTTTGACCCTAAAAAGCATCAATAGGAAAAAACACTCTTAATATGTACGTCACCGCCGTGTGTGAAATTTTTTGTAAAAGTCTCTGTCTCATGTAACGTAATCCAGTCAGATTTCTTCTCTCCATTTTCTTCTACGCAGATAGCCCCTCAAGAAAATCCTTAGCGCGGACAATGTGAATATTATTATGTTGCACTTCTGTGTGCGTCGTATGCCCAACCACTTGCGTCGCAGTAATATGGTACTTCTGACTATAGTAACTCAGTTGTCTCGTACCACTACCCTGTGACAATTTTACCTCAATAAGTTCTTGAGCTTTTTCATTATGAACGCGCACAAAATCAACTTCCGGCCCATCCTTAACGCGGACATACGCCAATCGACGCTGCTCTCCGAAGACATCTTCTCTATAAAAATCATCCTTAAGAAGCGAGAGCGCAACAAGATTTTCGAGTCGGACGTCCTCTCCCCCTTGCACCATCCCTGTATCAAAAAAATATACTTTTGGCTCTTTTCGTATTGCACGAGCAATTTTTGTCGTGTACGGAGTAACGCGGAAAATAATATATAGGTCCTCAAGAATATCGATGTATCGTTTCGCAGTCTTTGGAGAAATCCCTACATCTTCGGCAATGCTTGCATATGAAAGGGAACTTCCTACGCGTTCGCGAAGGAGGCGAAGAATTGTATGCAGTGAACGGATATCTTCTACCGCAGCAAAATCGAGAACATCGACGTTTATCATACTTTCGATATACAGACTACGGAGGCGTTCATCCATCGTGTCCTCTGTAAGGAATCGCTCAGGGAATCCTCCGCGAGTGAGCAGGCGCTCGACTGCACCTTCATACATAGTTCCCTTGAGTTCTTGAAGTGAGAAGGGGAGAATGCGGTGGAGAAGGTATCGACCCGCCAGTGAATCGCCCACCCGTCGATACGCATTGAGTCGCGCACTCCCTGTTACCAGGATGCTTAGGCCTTCAGGTTTTGTATCATAAATGCCTTTGAGATAATTTTTCCAGTTGCGCATCTTATGTATCTCATCAAAGACAACGAGGTCGACTCCAAAAAGGAATTTCTTATCTTTAATTATTTTTCTATGGTCGCTGTCATCAAAGTTGAGGTAGAGTGGATGTTCAAATGACTTCATAACCTCCTTCGCTATCCACGTTTTTCCAACTTGACGAGGACCAACAACAAACACAATCTTTTTCTTAAGATCCTGGATAATGGTCTGTGTTTGCTTCCTTGGTATGTTCATAGCGCTTATTGTATAGCATAATCCATAAAAAGCAACCCTTTTATGGATTTGCCTCCAAAATGGTCGAATTTTGTGTTTTGACCAGAATCTTGGTAAAAAATCCAAGTGTGTAGTATTTCCAAAATTAATTATGGTTAATTAACTCTTAATTATAGAAATTTTGTGTACCGATAAGAGAAGGGTGGCTGTATTCTTATCATCCCATACAAAAATTAACCGATGCGAACCGGTAAAAGAGAAGTAAACGAATTCCTTTAATACTTCCGTGATTTTAAAAGATTATTAAGGTCTCCTGAAAGTGTCGGCTCCTTCATAGCATGAAGAACTTTCTGAACCGCCCTGTCTTCAATATAGTGTTTGAGTGCATTGCGCACGACAACAGCTCTACTTGCGCCAGTTTCTTCAGCCGCCTCGGCGAGGTGCATCTCGAGTTCAGGAGTGAGAATAACCGATATTGTTGACATGATACTTAGATGAAAAAATTTATATTAAATACAAGTGGCACTTCAAGATGATTCAGAATCACCCCCGTGAGTGAAACTTTTTGTGGATGTCGCGGAGGTGTTTGTCGGTGACGTGGGTGTATATCTGGGTGGTGGCGATATTGGCGTGGCCGAGGAGTGCCTGTACGGAGCGGAGGTCGGCACCATTATGGAGTAGGTCGGTGGCGAAACAGTGGCGGAGTTTATGGGGGGTGACTTTGCGGGTAATACCGGCAATGGTTGCGTAGCGCTTTATTATGCGTTGCACACTCCTTGGTGTGAGCCGAAGGTCTTTATTTTTCAACTCATCATGCTTGGCGTTTTTTCCATACTGAATAAACATGGCATCATCAAAGTCCTTACGTTCTTTGAGATACGCTTTGATTGCGTCTCGCGCCGTGTCCGAAAGAAATACCACACGCACCTTGTCTCCCTTGCCGCGTACGGAAAATTCATCTCGACTTAAATCCACATCTTCTTGAGACAGTGCACACAGTTCAGACACACGAAGGCCGGTTGAAAAAAGAAGTTCGAGTATTGCTTTATCCCGGAGGCCGGAAAGGGAAGCGAGGTCGGGTGCCTCAATGAGGCGCGTGAGCTCGGAAGAAGAGATGAGGTCGAGAGAACGTTCAGGCACTTTCGCGAGTTCAATGCGCTCAGGGTTGAGCGACTCGATGCCGCGTTTCCGCATATATTTTAGAAACGCACGAAGTGCAATGAGGTAGTAGTTTCGTGTTTTCGGTTTCAGAGTCTCCATATTTCTCCCAACCTTCGTTCCGGGCTGACGATTGAGCCATAGGCGGTACTCGCGTACATGCGCTTCAGTGAGTGCGCTTGGATTTTCAATTTTTGAGTATTCCAAAAAGCGGGTGAGATAGTGGTCGTAGTTCCTCACGGTCAAAATACTGCGTCCTTTTTCAATTTCGAGGTATTCAAGGAATTCGCGTTTGAGTTCGGTTAAGGTCATACATACAATATATAGGTATAGGGAGGGAAGTGTCGCACAATATAGTGGATAAGCCCGCGTTAGGGCAGGGGTTGCGCACTTTGTCAAACTGTGGTAGAGTGGTGACAACCTTCGCAGGTTACTAACAACGCGCCACGGAACAACATCTACGTTCCATGACGCATTTTTAAACACTATGCTTACAAAACGAAAGAAAGAAAACGCGATTAAGGAAGTTCGCCGACATGATCTCGACACTGGTTCACCACAAGCACAGGTGGCAATTCTCACGAAGTCAATTGAAGAACTCTCGAAGCATCTTAAGAAGAATTTGAAGGATTTCCACTCACGTCGTGGACTCCTCCAGATGGTTGCCGATCGCCGCACACATCTTAAGTACCTCGAGAAGAAAGATGAAAAGGCATACAAGGCCCTCATCAAGAAACTCTCACTCAAGAAGTAATAGGGAAAAGGGAAGAAACACGCGCATTCTTTTTTGAAGAAGAATGCGCGTGTTTCATTTCTCTCTCACACGTCTGATATACTTATTAAGGAAGTCCATGTTCATTTTTTAAAAATTCTATAACTGTTCATTTTTATGGCTGTCATTAAACATAAGGAACAGCGTGTCGCGATTTTTATCGACACGCAAAATCTCTATCACAGTGCAAAAAATATTTATCATGCAAAAGTTAATTTTGACGCAGTGGTAAAAGCTGCCCTAGGTGAGCGCAAACTCGTCCGCGCAATTTCCTACGTCGTCACCACCGAAAGTGGGGAAGAGCGTTCATTCTTTGAAGCTCTTGAAAAAATTGGTATTGAAGTTAAAACAAAAGACCTCCAGATATTCTTTGGTGGTGCCAAAAAGGCAGACTGGGATGTGGGACTCGCGGTGGATGCAATTAAGCATTCTCAAAAGGTTGATGCAATTGTCATCGCTTCGGGCGATGGCGACTTTGTACCGCTCATGGAATACGTTCGCTCACAAGGATGTCAGGTGGAATGTATTGCCTTTGGCAAATCAAGCTCTTCACGACTCCGTGAAATTGTCGATGACTTTATCGATATGGATGAAGACCCGAACACATTCCTTATTGGGCTTCGTGGGAAGGGTGCACGTCCTAAAGCTAAAAAGTCGATGAAGCGGGTAGTAGGTACCGACACGGATGACGCAGGGGAGATATAAATAAAAACACCCCGTGCGGCCACAGGCCGCACGGGGTGTTTTTTTGACCCAACTTTGATACACTTTGCCCATTACTCACGAGCGAGAGAGATAGGTGAGTTTCAAGCGCGTGTTTGAAATTCAAAATCTCTCTCGCTCATTAGCACACACATCATGGAGAAAAAATCATATACCACTTCTATTGAAGGGAAGCCACTTACCGCCAGCTTCACCAACCTCACCAACCAAGCCCACGGCTCAGTCATGCTCACCATGGGCGAGACCGTTGTACTCGTAACGGCAGTCATGAGCAAAAAGAGTGCCGAAGCGATTCCATACTTCCCCCTTTCGGTAGAGTTTGAGGAAAAGTTTTATGCCACCGGACAAATTCTGGGCAGCCGTTTCCAAAGACGCGAGGGTCGACCAAGTGAAGGTGCCGTGCTTTCGGCACGTGTCGTCGACCGTACGATTCGTCCGCTCTTTGACCATGCCATCCGCCATGAAGTGCAGGTCATCGTGACTGTGTTGAGCGCAGGAGAAGATGACCCCGATGTACTCGGCGTCATTGGTGCATCGCTCGCTCTTTCGGTTTCTAACATTCCTTGGGGAGGTCCCATAAGCGCGGTGCGTGTTGCAAAGCGTCGTGATACAGGAGTGATTGTTATTAACCCCACCTATACCGAACGCGAAGCGGGGACTCTTTTGTACGAGGTTCTTGCATGCGGTCAAGACGAGACAATTAACATGATTGAGACTGCAGGCTTTGAGGTGAGTGAGGCAGAAATAGTGCACGCTCTCGAACATGCCGTAGGCATCAATATGGAGATACTCGCGTTCCAAAAAAAGATTATTGCTGAAATCGGAAAAGCAAAACGTGACATTCCTCTTGCAGCACTCGATGATGCGGCAGTGGCGCTCTTTGCAGAACACATTGCTCCAAAACTCACCACAACCCTTTTCTCCAACACCACGGGCAAGGCACACCTCTACGAACTTAAGGAAGAGTGGCTCGCACTTCTTGCCACAGAACTTCCAGAGTCAAACAAAAATCTTGCGAGTGAATATTTTGAACACGCAGTGGATGACGAACTTCATCGCGGTGTCATTCACGACAAGGTACGTCCCGATGGTCGCTCTATGGATGAAGTGCGTCCTCTCTTCGCACAAGCAGGAGGCATCAGTCCCGCACTCCATGGCAGTGGGATTTTCTATCGCGGTGAAACGCATGTACTTTCTGCACTTACCCTCGGTGGCCCCGATGACTCACAAATACTCGACTCAATAGAAGAAAACGGAACAAAAAAACACTTCATGCATCACTATAACTTCCCCCCATTTTCTGTGGGAGAGACAGGGCGCGTGGGTGGGACCAACCGTCGTATGATTGGCCACGGTGCACTCGCAGAGAAAGCACTCTTCGCCGTTATCCCCCTGAAGACAGAGTTCCCCTACACCATTCGTCTTGTGTCGGAAACCATGGCATCTAATGGTTCCTCATCAATGGGTTCCGTCTGTGCATCGACACTTGCGCTTATGGATGGAGGGGTTCCAATTACGCGCCCCGTCGCAGGTATTGCATCAGGCCTCATGATGGAGACGCACACCACCTATCAACTCATTACCGACATCCAAGGTCCCGAGGATGAACATGGTGACATGGACTTTAAAGTAGCGGGTACGACAGAGGGCATCACTGCTATTCAAATGGATGTAAAGGTGGGGGGTATTCCCGTTACAATACTTGCAGAAGCTCTTGAGAAAGCGCGTATTGCTCGCCTCCATATTCTTGAAACACTCACGAGTGAGATTGGTGCTCCACGCGCTGACATCTCTCCACGTGCACCAAAGATTATTGTGATGCAAATCAACCCAGATCAAATTGGTCTTGTGATTGGGGGTGGAGGAAAGACTATCAACGGTATCAAGGATGATACGGGTGTCGATGAAATTACGATTGAAGACGACGGTACCGTGTACATCACCGGTAAGGACCAGGCGCCTCTCCTTGCACAAGCGCGCATCGCGGCACTTACCAAAGTGTATGTAATAGGAGAGCGCATGGAAGCAGAGGTAACCCGCATCGCAACCTTCGGTGCATTCGCAAAGATGGATGCTCAAAATGAGGGGCTCATCCACATATCAGAAATCGTGTCATGGCGTCTCGAAAATCTCGATGGTATTTTGAAGGTGGGCGACAAAGTACCCGTCGTCGTTTCTAAGGTAGAAGATGGGAAAATTGGTCTCTCGATTAAAAAAGCAGACCCTGAGTGGGCGACGAAGAAAGGCCTTAAAGCACCAGAGAAAAAATAATATTCACGAACACAGGAAAACGCGTCCACAGGTGTGGACGCGTTTTCCTAAATTCATGAGATACTTATGGTATTACCTTTTCATCACTATGGATACTAATACACCAAAAAATAATTCGGACATGGGCATTGTTTTTAACACCCCCAATACGAAAGAACCAGCTCAAAAAGACATGCATGCACTGTCTACGGCAAGTACTCCAAAAGACTCGCACCTCAGTAGTCGTGGGGGAGTGTTTGATGTCTCAAAGGTGTTTGAAGGCGAGCAGGGAGGTGAAGCGGGTATCATCATTAACGATCGGAAACATCGCCGTGCTTCGTTCGGAGAAAATATGCAAGCGGTGTTTAGCGAGTGGTGGGGAAGCGCGAGCAAGAAAATTGAAAAGTCAGTGGAAGCAATGCCGAAACTTACCAAGGAAGAACCCACACTTGCCAAAGCAGAAACACGAGCTGAGATAGTGCAAGAAGCTGCGAAGTATTCCACTATTGCTCCACAAGATGATCATAAAGTAGTACTTGAAAAATTCCATACATTCAAAAGTGATGTTGCACGTATTACCGGTACCCCTACCGTGGTACTCAAAGAGCCTCCTAAAAAGAAGGGAATACTGAGTGCCTGGACACACATTGTCGACAGTCCCAAGGATGTCCCTGTTGCGAAACCGGTTCCCGTAAAAGAGAAAGAGGCACTTGATATGCGACACGCTATCGCTCCCGTGGTCGCGCAGAAAATTCAAAATGATATCAAACACTTTACTCCTGGAACACACATCCCTCCAAAACAAATCGAGAAGGTTCCACTGCAGGCCACTCCCGAGAAAAAAGTCTCGATGCCAACTCCAAACATACTACCAAAGAATCCTGTAGTTGTTTCTCATGATGTCACCTCGTATGCAAAACCCATTCCTAATTTTGAGAAGACATCCGCTTTCAAAAAAAGTGATTTTTCTCCACTTTCCAAAGCGGCACCAGTAGTACCAAAAGCCGTTCCACCTGTTGCTCTGTCTCCTACCTGGCTTTCTGCTCGAGAAGTGAAAGAGGAAACTTCTGAGTCCGATATTGTGGTTGGGCATATGTCTATTCCCCAACCTGTGGAACAAATCCGCACAGCACTCAAACCTCCGCTTACCCCCCAAAGGTCTACCGTGAGTGCGATTGGACTCTCTACTGACCCACACACATTTCCTGAAGATAGGATACAAAATATCAATACCAAACGTTCAGCATCACAAGTTCAGAAAACGAGTTCTGTTCCACGCACTGCAGTCACCATGACCACATGGCTTATCTTTGGTGGAATAGTAGCACTTGGTGTCATACTTGCACTCGTCGTAAGTATCTACGTCAATGTGTTTAAAGGAGAATCTGATTCTATCTATGCGGTATCTTCATTCTTTACCACATCAGAAGTAATCGGTGTTCCACTTGCAGGAGATGGTTCGGGGTTCGCTACTGCGTTTGCCTTACGTGCACAAGATTCCACAAATGAGAGTGTTCAGATATATCCAGTTGTACAAAAGGGCGAGGTGACGCGACCCGCCTCAAGTCAGGAATTCTTTACAGCACTCAGAATGGACGTGTCACGTGCGTTCCTCAGTAGCCTCGACGACGCATTCATGATGGGAGTAGTCACTGCCAAAAAGCCCGAACCATTCCTCATCATCCGCTCATACAATTTTGATGAACTGTTTGCAGGACTCCTCGCGTGGGAGGGCAGCATGCAAAAAGATCTTGCACCACTTTTTGGGACATCCTCGGGTGAAATGGGCGTCTTCATCGATGCCGTTGCAAACAACAAATCAACGCGCATTCTTAAAAGTGACACAGGGGAGGAGGTGCTCGTATATTCCTTCATCAATAAAAACACCGTCATCATCACCACAAATGGAGATGCCTTGGCCATACTTCTTAGCAAGTTTTAGAACCCTTGTAAAAGGAGTATACTAATACCTATGCAAACACAAGAGTACCGAGCACGCCTTGAAACGATGCTCGTCGATATTACAAGCGAACTCAAAACCGTAGGTATTCATAATCCCGAAAATCCAAGTGATTGGATTGCAGTGCCCGAAGAATTCGATGCCGAAGAACCAGATCAAAATCTCGCAGCAGATGCCGTCGAAGCGTGGGATGAACGAAATGGACTCGTTACTGTTCTTGAAAGTAAGTACAACAGCATCAAGGATGCGCTCGTACGTATCGACGCAGGGACATTTGGCACCTGTGAAATTTGCCAAGCACCTATCGAAGAGAAGCGTCTCATGGTAAGTCCTACTGCACGAACCTGCATGACACACCTCGAAGACGAATCGCAAATCGCATCATAATTTTCTACCATGGCAGTCGCTCGTGTTTTTTCCGCGCAACCTTCCCTCACGAGTGCTGACATCGTCACTATTGAAACAGACCTCTCACGAGGTCTGTTTGCGTTTTCGATTGTTGGTCTTGCAGGGAAGGCGGTCGAAGAAGCACGTGACCGCGTCAACAGTGCCATTAAAAATTCGGGACTCGCGGCACCGAAGAGTGAGAATCACAAAGTGGTTATTTCACTCGCACCTGCAGATTTAAAAAAGGAAGGTCCACTCTTCGATCTTCCGATGGCACTCTCATACCTCATCGCTTCGGAGGAAGTGACTGCCGATATGACCACGTGTATTTGCATTGGCGAACTTTCACTCGATGGTACCTTGCGTCCTGCGCGTGGCGTACTCCCCATTGTGCGGAAAGCAAAAGAAATGCATTTTACCGAAGTGATTGTGCCTTTTGAAAATGCGTCGGAGGCCGCGCTCATTCCCGACATTCGCATTATCCCGGCACACACACTCCACGAAGTGCTTATGCATATCGACACGACACGCGACGACCATACGCGCATTACGGAAGCACCACTCACGCAAGTGGAAACACTCTGGAGTGAAAGCTCAGTGTCACTCGATGATATTCGCGGACAAGAGTCTGCAAAGCGCGGTCTCATGATTGCTGCGGCGGGGAGACACAATGTCATCATGGTGGGACCGCCGGGGACCGGCAAGACTATGCTCGCGCGTGCCTTCCAGGGAATACTTCCTGCACTCACACTTGACGAGGCCCTTGAGGTGACTTCGATACACTCCGTCGCAGGCACCGGTGAGGGCATCTCCCTTCGCCCACCATTTCGTGCGCCTCATCACACCGCATCATATACTGCACTCGTAGGTGGAGGTACCTACCCGCGACCTGGCGAAGTAACACTCGCACACAAGGGCGTACTTTTCCTCGATGAGTTTCCAGAGTTTGAGAGGCGTGCTATTGATGCGCTTAGGCAGCCACTTGAAGACCGCGTTGTGTCTATTTCACGCATTCACTCAAGTGCACTCTTTCCTGCAGATTTTATTTTAGTTGCCGCAATGAACCCGACGCGTGGCGGAGACGAGCACGGTGACTATGCGCATCAGATGGTAGAGACATACAAACAAAAAATCTCTGGCCCGATTCTCGACCGCATCGATTTATGGCTTCAGGTGCCGCATGTCGACTACGAGACACTCACCGAAAAAAGAACCGCACGACCGAAAGGAGTCCAGGATGAGACTGACCGTGCTCGAGAAAAAATCACCCGTGCGCGTGAGCGCCAGTATGCACGGTTCAAAGGACTCGGTATTCAGACCAACGGAGAAATGAGCACCCGCGACCTCGATACCTGCATTGAACTTTCCATAGAATGCCGAACCCTCCTCAAGCGCTCCGCCGAAAAACTCGGTCTCTCTCCCCGCAGTTATCACCGCCTCATTAAAGTCTCACGCACTATCGCTGACCTTGAAGATAACGACGACATCACCGAAGCGCACATCCTTGAAGCCCTCAGTTTTAGGACGAAGATGTAAAAATATAAAACGATATGATACACCCGCTACTACAAAAGCAAGACGAACTTTTCACTGAAGCAACTCAGCTTCTTCAGCAAATTATAATTCCCACTTTTAGTGAATTTGGTAATGTTATTATCGGAGGGAGTTACGTGTATCGCCTTCTCACCTACCCTGATATTGATATAGACATAGTGAGCGACGACGTGTCAGACGTTACGTACAAAAAATTATGTGACAAAGTTACTTCACTCGATTCTGTTTCCGAATTTAAAACGCTCGACCGCACAGAAAGACCAGTAATTGGTACGAGGCCAAAAGGGTACTGGCTTTCTCCAAAAATTCAATATGGTAATAATCTATGGAATATAGACATCTGGTTTCAAAAGCCGGAATGGAACACTGGTAACACACTCATGTACAAAGACGCCCTCCTGAAAATTAGCGATGAACAACGTATAGTGATTTTAACTCTGAAAAATGAACTTCGAGAGAATGATCTATATGGCGTCGGAAAGGAATTTCAATCTGTCGATGTGTATGACGCCGTCCTCAACAGTGGGGCATACACTCTTGAAATGCTCCGCACATACAAGCACAGTCTTTGATACCAATCTCATAAAATGACGGACATCCGATGTCCGTCATTTTATGTTTTTTATGAACGCAACAAAGTAAATGAGTAAAAATGTGCGTCCGATTAGAATGAATTTCTGGTTCCAGAAATTCATTTTAGGATGCAGCGCGAGGAGACAAACAAAAAAGCCACAAGGTGTACATAGACGTACAGTGCAGTGGCTTTTTTGTGTAGTTGGTAACTATATACCTACAGCACAACCTTTGTTTTTGAGAGTAAGAGGTGGGAAGTAAGGACACTCATTTTTACATCAGTTACGAGGCGTGGATTAAAAAACTCGCGAGCCGTACAGGTGTACGGTGAGCGAGTTTTTTATGAACACAACAAAGTAAATGAGTAAAAATGGGCGTCCGGCTAGAATGGATTTCTGGCGCCGCGCACCTCAAAGTGAAGATGATTCCCCGTCGACCGTCCCGTCGAACCTACATACCCGACCACATCACCCGCAGCAACTGTATCTCCAACCCCGACAGCGTTTCGCGAATTGTGTGCATAGAGTGTCTGAGTACCATTTGCATGCTTAATAACCACATAGAGTCCGTACCCACCGTTGTATCCTGAACTCTTTGAAACAATCACTTCACCCGCAGCAGCTGCGTAAATAGGTGCTCCTGCAGATGCACCAAAATCAATCCCGTTGTATCCATGGAGCCCCTGTGTACGTACTGCACCAGGGAGTGGATGTGCATATCCTGCACTTCCACTTCCTGTTGCAACAGTTGTGCCCTTTGTGCGACTTGGGTTCGCTTTCTTCGTCGGAGTTGGTTGTGCCATGACTCCACCAGGCACCACTACTGTGTCGCCTACATTCACATCCTCAGCTGAAGCAAGTTGGTTATATGCAAGGATGTCGTCAATGTCACCTGCATATTTTTTCGCAATCGAGGCAAGTGTATCTCCCTTTTTCACAATATGACGAACGCCCGTAATCGGCAAAATAATAAGGGAATCTCCTGGACGAATTTTGCTTGGACTAGAAATATCGTTTGCCCACAGAATAGTCTTTGCACTTACATCAAACATCTCAGCAATTTGTGAAAGGGTGTCGCCTTCGCGTACCACATACAGATTAATCTCTCCATTCATAGTTTGGAGGTTCACCGTATTATCCTTGCCGTCAATATCTCCACTTGGCACCAAAGCACCATCCTCTACCAGAATATCTTCAGTATCCTTTTCAGGATTTGGGTCAATATTGAGTGCTGCGCGAAGTAAAGGCATCACTTGTGCATTTTGATTTTGACTATATACCACCGGTTCTTTTGTTTCTGCTGAGACAGTATCAAAAAAAGCAGAGAACACTCCTGCGTGTACCGAAAATGGGATCACGACCGCAAGCACTAAAAGACCGAGCTCAAGCACGAGTTGATAGGTGTGTGTATATGTCATCTGTTCTTTACGGAGTACTTTGTACCCAGAACGAGAATCGTGAAAGAAATATGTTATAAGCGATTTTTATGGACTCTCCACCTACGCAACCACTACGGTAATTATCTGAAACAAAAAGAGCGAACTTGGAAAGGCGCTCCATGTAGTACCCACAAGAGGTACGGTTACATGATAGCGGAGTAGGGAGGAGGGTCAACCTTGCAAAAAGGTCTTTTCCACAGTTTGACTCAAAGTGCTTTTCTGACGCTCTATATAGGGGTATTTAAGGTATTGCGGTATCTTTTCTTTGTGTTCTAATATTCTAGATGTTTTCAGTATCCCCAAAATGGGTACGGGGACACAGCATGTTATAGTTGATGCCACATTTACTTTTTTATATATGGATCATCTTCACGGACTCAACGACGCACAACGAAATGCGGTAGTAACAACAGAGGGACCGCTCTTGGTACTCGCGGGTGCGGGCTCAGGAAAAACCCGCGTAATTACTCATCGGATTATCAATCTCATTTTACAAGGAGTACCTCCAGAGCGGATTTTGGCAGTGACATTTACCAATAAAGCCGCAAAAGAAATGCGCGAGCGCGTAATGAATCTTATTCATACACATCAAGGAGGAGCGCGTGCGACTGAGAGCGGAGTACCTTTAGTGACCACTTTCCACGCGCTTGGGGTACGGATGCTTCGGGAGCACCATGAGGTGTTTGGTCTTCGGAAGCAGTTTGTGATTTATGACAGAAGCGACTCAACGAGCGCTATAAAGAAGGCTATGGAGCGGGCAGGTCAGGACCCAAAGCAGTTTGAGCCACGGAAAATACTCTCAATAATATCGCGCGCAAAGGGCGATGCGGTAACCCAAACTGACTTTAGTGGGAGTGCGCGTACGTACCCCGAGCGAGTTGCTGCAGATGTGTGGATTCACTATGAGGCAATTTTGAAGGAGGATCATGCGCTTGATTTTGATGATCTCCTCGCAAAGACACTCTCTATGCTCAAAAGCCATCCGCCAATTCTTGATGAGTACCGCAAGCGTTTTACCTATGTACACATCGATGAATACCAGGACACCAACCGGGTGCAGTTCGAAATCGCACGGCTTATAGTAGGAGATAGGGCTAATCTTTGTGTGGTGGGTGATGTCGACCAGTGTCTTATGGAAGGAACAGAGGTCACCATGGCTGACAAAACGAAATGCCCAGTAGAAAAAATAAAAAAAGGTGACTCTGTACTTTCATGTTATGGAAGTGGTGATTTTCGTCCAGCACTCGTCGTGAGGGCACGAGCACTTGTGCCCAAAGACGAGTTAGTGCGAATTGAAACAGTAAGTGGAAAAGTACTCATAAGTACAAAAGACCATATTCATTTTGCTAGTTATGTTCTTGGAATTACCCCACAGACGTACATCACCTACCTCATGTGGAAAGGAGGCGTTGGATGGCGACTCGGTACAACACAGATATACACAAAAGGCCAAAAAAAGTCAGTTGTTGGGCTCATACAGCGGAGCAATCATGAGCATGCAGACGCGACGTGGGTGGTGAGTACGCATCACTCCATTCAGGAGGCTCGTGTTCATGAGTACATTCTTTCTCTTACCTATCAAATACCCACAGTTCCCTTTATTCCACGTCGTGGACTGAGTACTCACGGTTATGTACATGACGGAGACGCGCTAAAACAAATTTTTTCTTCAGTTGATACAGAGAAATCTGCACGCAAGCTTCTTTCTGACTACCATCTCTCCCTCTCTTTTCCGCACCATCGCCCACAGTCATCGAAAAGTGTTCGAAAGAATATCAACGTTACCCTCTGTGGCGACAGACGAGGAAAGACGCCAATGCACCGAATCAGTATGGTCGGCTCAGATAGTGAGACAAAAAAACTCCTTATGTCTCATGGTTTTTCTGTTCGTCCCGCAAAGAAGAACTCCACGGGTTGGCGCTTCGAAACTGCACATGCTTCATTTGCACACATTGAGGCACTGGTCACACAACTCCAATCAATCATTCCTCAGGCATATGTCACCATGCATGCGCGTTTCGGAATACAAGATGAGAATCTAATACAAAAAAACTCACTTCTTTTTACTCCCGCAAGTTCCGTTAAAGCCGGAATGGCTCTTTTTGGAAGTAATGGAAAGTACGAAATTGTGAAAGAAGTGTCTCTTTTAAAATCCTCTTCTCGCGTGTTCGATATCGATATTGAACACACACACAACTATATTGCAAATGGTATTGTGACACACAATTCAATTTACTCATGGCGTGGTGCAGATATCAAAAATATTTTGCAATTTGAACGTCATTTTCCCAATGCAAAAATTATCATGCTCGAGGAAAACTATCGCTCCACACAGACCATCATCACCGCATCAAATGATGTTATTGAAAAAAATGTAAACCGTCCTCTCAAAAAAGTATTTACCAAAAATCATGAAGGTGAACTTATCTCACTCTACGCAGCTATGGGTGGGCAAGAAGAAGCGGAGTACGTAGCACTCACTGCAAAAGATTTGATAAAAAACGGCGTATTTCCTTCTGAAATTGCCATCCTCTTCCGTACCAACTTCCAATCGCGTGCACTCGAGGAGGCGTTTATCAACTACGATGTACCGTATCAAATGCTCGGTACCAAATTTTTTGAGCGCAGGGAGGTAAAGGATGTACTTTCCTTTCTTCGTTTCGCGTGTAACCCCGACAGCAACGCCGACTTGGTACGCATCATCAACACACCTCCGCGAGGTATTGGAAAAGTAACACTCCTAAAAATAGTAGAGGGGAAGCGTGCTGAACTCCCGGGGAAAACGAGTGAAAAAGTTGATGCGTTTTATCGCATGATAGACGACATTGCTACCTATGCAAAGGAGCACCCCGTCCACGAGACGCTTGCATTCATCATGAAGCATACCGGCATGGAAGCCGAATACAAAACAGGCGGGGAAGAAGGGCTTGAGCGTCTCGAAAACGTCCGTGAGTTGGTAACCCTCGGCACCAAGTATCAGGAGTACGGGCCCGAAGAGGCTATCGAGCATCTCCTTGAAGACTCCGCTCTCGGAAGTGATCAGGATGAGATGAAAGAAAAAGAGGAATTTGATGCCGTGCGCCTCATGACTATCCACTCTTCAAAGGGACTTGAATTCCCCTATATCTTTATTACCGGCCTCGAGGAAGGACTCTTTCCCCATGAGCGCCTCAGTGACGAGGGAATTGACGAGGAAGAAGAGCGACGTCTCTTTTACGTAGCCCTCACCCGCGCAAAAAAGAAAGTATTTCTTTCCTACGCCCATATTCGTACTATATTTGGAACACAACGGGTAAATGCGCCATCTTCTTTCCTTCGCGACATCAGAAGTGAACTCCTTGAAAGCAAAAACCCCGCAGAATCTGGCTTCGAACGTACTATTTATCTGGATTAGTTGGTATACTTCACGTAAATCTTATGACTCTTCCCAACAAGAAAGTATTTTATGTAGTGAATTCATTTTTGGCTGGTTTTTCAATCATGGTGGTTGAATTGATTTCTTCCCGCATCGTCGCACCTATATTAGGTGCGACGGTCTTTACGTGGACATCAGTTATCGGATTGACTTTGCTCGGTCTTGCAATCGGTGGATGGGTTGGTGGGAAGGTTGCTGATTCAGTCAAAAGCAATCGGCCACTTCCTATTGCGCTACTTGCTTCGGCACTATCTGTTGCACTTATTCCTAAGTTTGCTGAGTACACAAGTTTTATAACAGATGCCTCGAATTCCATACTTGTTCTTAATCTTCTTCTGTCTTTCTATCTATTCTTTATCCCCGCGTGTGCTATAGGCACCATACAGCCATTACTCCTCAAAAAATATGCCGATACATTCTCAAGCATCGGAACAAAATACGGGACTCTGTCTGCTGCATGGTCGATTGGGAGTATGCTGGGTGTTTTTCTCACAGGGTTCTTTTTAATATCGGTGATTGGAAGTACAGAAACAATATGGCTTATTTCTAGCATGTTATTTTTACTGGGCATTACGTATGTTTTTTCTGATACCTCATTGCTTCTTATTTTTATTGCCACATTATTAAGCACAGTTGTACTTTACTCTGTTACTACTACCCCATCACAAAAAAATGTACTTTTCGAAAAAGAAACTAACTATTACAGCACTAAAGTAATAGATACCGTGCTTCCAACCCTCGGAGAATCTAGAATTCTTTTCTTAGATTTAGATATACATGGCGTTGAACCAACTCACTCAAATCTATTGACCTACTTCGATATGCAACCTGTCTTTTCATATATAAAGGATGAAATTAAAGATATTCTTGTGCTCGGGGGAGGCGCCTATCTTTTGCCAAGACATTTTAGTGAATATTATCAAGATGCACATGTCACCGTAATTGAAACCGATCCTGAAATGATACCTATTGCTAATGAGTTTTTTAATTTACAACAGTATCCTATTACCACCGTAATAACCGATGCGAGACTCTACATGCAAAAAAATCAGGGTACATATGATGTTATTTATGGAGATACCTTTAACTCATATATTTCTGTCCCATGGTATCTACTTACCACTGAGTGGAACGCTCAAGTACGTGAGAGACTCAACAAGGATGGCATATATGCTATTAATTTTATAAGTTCTCTAGATGGAGATGGTGCGGAACTTGCTAAAAGTATCACAAATACCTTTAAACAGACGTTCCCTAACTATTATGTGTTTTTGTTTGGAAAGGGGTCTACTGCAGTTCAAAATATTGTTTTAGTAGGTATAAATGGAGATAATATCCTCTCTGAAAAAGAGCTTATGAAGAGGCTTGGGCAAGATGGACATACACAACTAGCTCGGACAGTCGCTTCCCGTGAATCGATAGGTAATTCTTCTGTTATTCTTACTGATGACTTTAGTCCTATCGAGCGACTCATGTCACCTCTTTTGAAGGATTATTTTCCCAATAACGTCCGTCAAATTCGTCAGATCATGACAGAGAGAAATATATGAGTGAAAAAATACCGAAAATTGAGGCAAAAAAGTCACTTGGACAACATTTTTTGACGAATACCAAGGTCCCCATTCTTATGATGGAGGCTGGCGGGGTGAAAAGGGGTGATATTGTACTCGAAATAGGGCCGGGAACAGGGGTTTTAACCCGAGAATTGCTCAAAAATGGTGCAAAGTTGATTGCAATAGAGGCAGATATACGAGCAGTAGAATCACTCAAAGAATCATTTAGTGCAGAAATAAAGGCTCAAATGCTCACTATTATCCATGGAGATGTGCGGGAATTAGACCTTTTTGCGCTCGGCCTACGTCCTCGCGAATACAAACTCATCGCCAATATCCCCTATTATATCACTGGGTTTCTCTTTCGAATGTTTCTCGAACACAAAATCCACCCTTCAGATATTGTGTTCTTGGTGCAACGAGAGGTAGCAGAACGTATTGTGCGCGATAAAAAAGAATCTCTTCTTTCTCTTTCCGTAAAGGTATTTGGTACACCGACGTACATCAAGACAGTACGGAAGGGGAGCTTCATCCCTCCACCAAAAATTGACTCTGCGGTTATTGCCATCAATACCATTTCAAAAGATAACTTTGCTCACATTCCGCAAGAATTCTTTTTTGTTGTACTTCATGAAGGTTTCAAATCAAAGCGCAAGCAACTTTTTGGCAATCTTTCTACACTTGTCAGTCGTGAACAACTTGTGCACATCTTCTCCACACTTGGTATCGATGAAAAGGTTCGCGCTGAGGACCTTCCTCTTATACAGTGGCTTACTCTTGTTGAAATGCTCGATACCCACATGCACCCCAAGTGAGTCCACAGAGTTAACCACAGGTTTTACCTATACATGTGCACATTCAGAGGAACACCTTGCTATACTATATGAGTAATATTCTTTCTTGTGAAAGGCATCATACGCATAGGAGGAGCACTCGCTGTGGGGATTGTAATCATTCTCACGGCTTTAAATGTGCCCGATCAAACAAATGCTGAAATGTCCGGCTCGGTTGTTGTTGCTACTGCCCCTGAGCGCAACTATATCGAATCAGTAGACTCTGATGGAGATGGCATTAAAGACTGGGAAGAGAGTCTTGGCAACCGCTTTATAGAAATTGCAAAAAGTAAGTCCTCCTCAACTGTATCAGGGACTCAAGCTCCCTACACTCCTCCCACTACACTAACTGGGAAGTTTTCTGAAGCTTTTTTTCAGGACTATCTCGATGGGAAAATAAAAGGGGAAGATTTTAGTAATCCTGAAGCATTTATTGGAAATGCAGTAACTGCTATCGAAAAAAACTCGCAGAGTAAACGTCACTCACGACTCGAACTCACCATCATTCCTTCTTCATTTGAATCTGTGTATACCTATGGAAATGAGCTTTCCTTGCTTTTGAAGAAACACTCTATCAAAAACGAAAACGAGGCGGTCATTTTAAAGCGTGCCCTCGAGACAAATAATCCTTCCGTTCTTGCTGAACTTGTACCTATCCAGGCGGTGTACACAGGCATGATAGTTGACGCACTTAGTCTGCCTGTCCCCGAAACACTTGTAGATGAGCATATCGCCTTTCTCAATGCATGCGAAGCGCTCGCTACCGACATAGAAGCAATGCAAGTTGCGTTTAGTGACCCTCTCTATGCCCTAGCACGAGTAAAAGAATATCAAAATGATGCTAAGAATCTCGCAAAAAGTTTTGGAAATTTTGCAAAAGCATTTACTGCTGAGGGGGTTACTTATGCCAATACTGAGCCGGCAGCATTCTTTTATTTATTTGATGTAGACCATAACGCTCTATGAAAAATACCTTTTTGAGAAAAATATACTCGTCCCTCATAGCTGGTTTGCTTGTTCTTTCCTTTGTGAGCGCTCCCGTCTCTCAAACACTTGAAGTTAAAAAGGCGGAAGCAATCCCTGTCTTTGATGCTGCTGCATTTAAACTACAACTAACTGAATACATTGCAGAATATGGCACATTTGTTCAATCCACGATTTCAGCCGCGGCCGACGTAGCTATGGCTGCATCAGTAGAAAGTATTGCCCTTAAGGAATATGTCCTCGATGGTATTGTGTGGTTTCTTATCAACCTCATCCTTCAAGAGATGATACGAAGCGTCACACAGTGGGTTGCAAGTGGTTTCCAAGGTAGCCCTGCATTCGTCTCTGATTTGCAAGGTTTTCTCATGGACTTAGCAGACAAGGTTGTTGGTGATTTTATTTATGGTTCAAACCTCAGTTTTTTGTGCTCTCCCTTTAAGCTCAATATTCAACTTGCGCTTGACCTGCAATACAGCAAGACTCGTTCCTATAAGGCAAAGTGTACCCTGAGCGGTGTGGTAAATAACGTCAGTAATTTCATGGAAGGTGATTTCCTCTCGGGCGGATGGAATGAGTGGTTCAAAATGACCCAAACTCCGGGGAACAACCAATATGGCGCCTATATGGAAGCATCGGTTGGTCTGAGCGCCACACTACAAAATGCCAAAGGCGAGGAGGTCAAATTGCTCGATTTTGGTAAAGGACTTTTGTCGCTCAAGGATGATGATGGAAACATCATTACTCCAGGGACGGCTATTGAGGCAACCTTAAACGAGTCACTCAGTATTCCAGGAGAACGCCTAACTATTGCTGATGAAATTGATGAACTTATTGGTACACTTTTTGCACAACTGGCTAAGACGGTACTTTCTGCTGCGACTGGTGGTCTTTCTGGCTTAAGTAGTACAGGGAAGAATTCTTCATATTTCCCGAGCGTTCAAGCAGAGGCAGCAGCGCAAGGAAGCACAGGTGGGGCGGTAACTCTTTTTAGCAGTAGCCTTTCTGTTCTTACTGAGTACATCGGATATCAAAACACAATTGTCAGCTCTATTAACGGAGCAAAGACGTATGTTGAAAATTCTTGTTATACGACGAAATCTGGCAACACGGTAATTACACTCGGGACTCTTGATGCATCCCTAGCATCCCAACTGACTGCTGCATCAAATGCGGTTACGTCTGCTACCACAAAACTCAATGTTATAAAACAATATGAGTCTGACTACACTGCGCTCGGTGCAAGCTCAACCCAAGCACTTCTGGCAAAATACAATGCTACTGACTCCGCTACTGCACAACAAAATCTCATTACACAGTACCGAGCATATGTTGCGTCTGGAGCACTTCCCACAACAGGAGGCAATGTTGATGTGAAAATGAATACTATTCCTAATGTCCAGAAAGAAATCCAGACATTCAAGGGTAATGTCGATACCTACTGCGCAAGTCTTCTAGTAAACCCATAACACTCACTGATAAAAATTCTTATTATATGAATACCATCCAACAAAAAAATAAATTCTTGCAGGGCGTGCTTGCCTTTATTTTCTTTGTGATTCTTTGTACCCCTGTTGCTATTTCATTTGAAAAGGACTCGGTGAAATCGGCCTCCGAAACAATTGGAGTCTCGGAATTTTCTTCAATTAAAATTGCTATCAGCCCCACCATAGCATACGCAGCAGATAAGGGTAAAAACGATGCTTCAGGTTCGGAATGGGTCCAGAAAGTGGTGATGGTTCTTGGTAATTTACTCCTTAGTATTGGTGCTTTCTTTGCATGGGTCACCGGCAACTTCCTTGATAAGTCACTCAAAGAACTCGTCTTTGGAATGGGTGATTTAATAAATAAAGGTGGAATAGGAATTGCTATTGATACCGCATGGGGTATTGTCCGTGATTTGTGTAACCTTGCATTTATATTTGGATTTATTTTCCTCGGTATTCGTACTATCATTGACCCCGATAATTCTTCAGTGAAGCGTACACTTTCTCAAATTATCATTGGTGCATTCCTCATCAACTTCAGCCTCTATATGGCGAAGTTCATCATTGATTTTTCAAACTTTACTGCGTACTCCATTTACAACGCAATGGTAACAGGCGGAAGTTCCATCTCCATGATTATGTTTGACCAGCTGGGAATCACCACATTTTATTCAACGAAAGGAATAAATACAGCCCAGTTTGCTCAAGCGACCGGGGATGGAATGATTGCGTTTTACATCATGGGAATGATTCTTCTCCTCGTGGCTTCATTTATTTTTCTTGCTTCTACGCTACTCCTTGTTTCTCGATTCGTGCTCCTGGTATTCCTTATGATTGGTTCGCCCATACTTTTTGCTGCAACGGTGTTTCCAAAGACAGAGGGGTACGCCAAATTGCTCTGGGGGAAACTTCTCTCATTATCGTTTTTTGCACCGCTCTACCTCCTTCTCACACTCATATCAATGATGATGCTGAAAAGTTTTGTGGGAGTAATGAGTGGCGGACAACAATTTGCATCTACCTTCACTGACCCTAATGCCAAAATGGATGCCTTCGGTGTCGTCGTGAGCTTCGTGGTAGTGATATATTTCCTCATTCAGTCGTTACTCATTGCTAAACAGCTTGGTGTTGCAGGTGCGGATAGAGCGATTGGGCTTGGGAAAACACTGAAAGGAAATGCACAAAGCCTTGTAGGAAGGACGGCACTGGGCTGGGGTGGAAATAAAATCGCAAAATGGCAAGAGAACGCACGCTACAATGGGGGAGCAGGGAGTAAGGCTGCTGCTAGAGCTGCACGATGGACGGGTGTTGATGCTGCTGCGAATGCTGCTGCGAATGCGAAATGGGGAGGTTCGAAATCAAGTAAAGAAACTGCTAGCGAGAGTCAGGAAAGGGGTCGAAAACATGCCAGAGCACAGCAAGTATCAACCATCTCTACGGCAGTCTCTGAAAGCACACACCTCAATGCAGAGCGAGAGAGAATTGAGAAGGACACTTCATCCACCCAAGCACAAAAAGATGCTGCACGTACAGCGAGCGATACCGCTAATATGCGCATGGAGAGTGCACTTGCCGGTGCGTCCTCAGAACAAACGCTTGAACTTCTTAGGAAGCATAAAAGCGGGCCTGAACGAGATGCCATCGTTGCCAACCTTTCTGCAAGCCAGTTTGACGGTCTCATGAAAGCCAAGCCAGAAGATCTTGATGATGGAAAGAAAGAAGAACTTCGCGGTCAACGTTCTACCGCAGTGCAAAATCGACTGATTGCTGCAGAGGATAGAAAGCGTAAAGCATCTGCAACGCCGAGTGCTCCCGCAGTAGCGGCAACTATTCAGGATGTTATTGGAAAAGCAGATGGAAAGGATCTTGATGCAATGGGCTTTGATACTGTGCTCAGTCACGCAGGACAACTCTCAACTAAGCAAGTCGATGACATGTCACTTACACCAACAGCCAAAACCCGTCTCAAGGATGCACGGAAAGCAGCACTTATTGCTGAGTTCAATACAGGTGGTGCTGGAGCTGGCGCGGGAGATCTATTTAAGAGAATCACCAGTGAGACAGAACGAGCCAAACTACCCGGAGAGATCCTTAAGGACAGCGGAGCAGCTCCGTATCTTACACAACAGGTTCTCACCAAGATGCTTGATAATGAAAGTGTTCTTGCTTCAGACCGGGCTGCTATTAAAACAAACGTTGAAACAGCATGGCTTACCAATCCTACAAAGGCACGACAATTTGCAGACTTCTTTGATGACACCCCCGCAGGTAAACAATATGTATAGGTATGGAAAATGAATTACAACAAAAGCGCATCGGCGCGTATCGGGCAGCAAGTCAACTAATAAAGGATCAGTATGGGAATATGGTTTTGGGTGGTATTTTAAAATCCATCTCACAGAACAATTCGCTTTCAAAGGAAAAACATGGTGACTTTGTAAATCTGATTGGTGACTATATTCTTGGTATATATTCGAAGGATGTCGTTGAAGAAAAATTGGTATCTCAGATTGGCATTGCGAGCAACGAGACAAAAAGTGTCCTATCGGTGATTACAAATTTCCTTACGGGAAAGGAAAATGCTCCTGAGGTCCCCGAAGCACCAAAGGATTTCAAGGAGAAGCTTGAGTTGCGACCCGAGGACGCACAGGTATCAGAAAGCGATGGGAAAGGAAGTGTGCGCCCACTCACCCGTGACGAAGTCTTGCGTGCACTCGCGCCGGCACGCACTATGGCAGGGGATATCGCATCACTCGGGAAGCCATCAGATACTCCACGAGTACCACCTACAGCAAAACCGTAGGTATCACGACTCTTGCAGGAAGGCTATCCGCGCGCGCGCCTTCGGCGCGCGCGCGGACTGCGGTACAATACACATATATGCGCTTTGAAGTTCCACAATTCATTGAGGTAGAAGATAAAATTATCGGCCCCCTTACGTGGAAGCAATTTGTGTACCTTGCGGGGGGTGTAGGTATCATAGTGGTACTGTTCCTCAGTGTACCTTTTTTGATTTTCATACTTTTTGCACTTCCGCTGGGTGCGCTCTCGTTTGCACTTGCGTTTCATCGTGTCAACAATCGACCATTTTCGGTTTTTCTTGAATCTGCCGTAATGTTTTTTACCCGCAGTCGGTTGTATCTGTGGCGTCGTGAAACTGCACAAACCATTGTCGTAAAAAAAGAAAAATCTGAGCAGACGACTTCTGATTCTGAATTACACTCAGTACGCACGCAATCAATTCACACGCTCTCACGCAAATTAGAGCATTCACTACCCGAATAATATATGGCGACGCAATCCTCAACACAAAAATTTGTTCCTATTGCGGATATTCATGATGACGTGGTTGTTCTCAAAGACGGCCAGCTTTGTATGGTACTTCTTGCGTCCTCCGTCAACTTTGCACTCAAGTCTCTCGAAGAACAGCAGGCAATTCTCTCTCAGTTCCAAGCATTTCTAAATTCGATGGACTTTTCCCTTCAAATATACATGCAATCCCGTCGTCTCGATATTCGACCCTACCTTGAAACACTCAGAGAGCGAGAACCGCTTCAGGATAATGATCTCATGCGCACGCAACTCCGTGAGTATATTGAATTCATCAGCACATTTACCTCACAGGTAGAAATCATGACAAAAAACTTCTTTGTAGTGGTACCCTATGCCCCACTCGGTGTAGAAGTGAAAGGAATATCAAATTTACTCAAACAAAAAGAAACAAAGGAATCGCGTGCTGACAAATTTTTTGAGGACCGCACGCAGCTTGAGCAACGTGTATCGGTGGTAGAACAGGGACTTGCACGCATCGGCATTCGCACAGCACCTCTCGGTACCGACGAACTCACTGAATTGTATTATCACATTTTCAACCCAGATGACTTATCAAAAGCACCAAAACCGTAACTATGCGACTCACTGACTTCATTCAACAAAAAAAGCAAGAGGCGGTGGAGATGGTGCCTACCAATGCACCCCTCACCACACCGGATATTGTGGCGCCTTCAGCTATTAATGTTACCCCTCGCACGATCAATATCAGTGGCCGTGTTTCTCGTATTTTTTTTGCGGTTTCCTACCCACGGTATCTCAATGATGGTTGGCTTGAGCCAATTCTTAATCTCGAGCGAGAAATAGACGTATCCATTGTCATTCACCCCATCGACACTGCAGAAACCCTTAAGAAATTTCAAAAAAAGGTTGCTGAGGTGCAGAGCCAAATCAATGAACGAGCAGATAAAGGAATGGTGCGTGACCCTCTCCTCGATGCAGCATACCGCAATCTTGAGGAACTTCGAGACAAACTCCAGCAAGCAGAGGAAAAGCTTTTTAATGTTGGGCTCTACATTGCACTCTATGGAGATACGGAAGCAACGCTCGATAAGATTGAGGCTGAGGTGAAAGGCTCACTTGATACACGCCTCATTTACATGAAGCCTGCTCTCTTCCAACAAGAAGACGGGTTTTTGAGCGTACTCCCTATTCTCTCTGATAAACTCCTTGTGCATAGCAAATTTAATTCTTCGCCGCTGTCGAGTTTCTTTCCCTTTATATCGTCTGATCTCACTTCAGATACGGGTATTTTGTATGGTATCAACCGTCAAAATGGCTCCCTTATTCTTTTTGACCGATTTAAACTTACCAACTACAACTCAGTCACTTTTGCTACCTCGGGAGCAGGGAAGTCATACACCACCAAACTCGAGATTCTCCGTTCACTCATGTTTGGCACCGAGGTCATTGTCATAGACCCTGAACGTGAATATGAATATCTTGCTGAGGCCACGGGCGGAAAGTTCCTCAATATTTCGCTTTCTTCAAAACACCACATCAACCCATTCGATTTACCAGTCCCGCAGTCTGACGAGGATCCAAAAGACCTGCTCCGTTCACATATTATTGAGTTGGTAGGACTATTTCGGCTCATGCTCGGGGGACTTACCCCAGAAGAAGACGCGGTGATTGATAATGCTCTCCATGAGGTATATGCACTTAAAGACATTACCGGTGCAGGCGACTACCGTGACCTCACTCCACCACTCCTCACTGACTTTGAAATGGTGCTCGCGGGTATGGAAGGAAGTGAATCGCTTGTGCAGCGCCTTACCAAATACACATCGGGTACCTGGGCGGGCTTTATGAATGAATCCACCAACGTGGATATCAATCAAAAATTCATTGTCTTTTCCTTACGCGACATGGAAGAGGAACTTAAGACCATTGCGATGTACATCGTCACCAACCATATCTGGAGTGCCGTGCGGCGCGAACTCAAGAAGCGCCTTCTCGTGATTGATGAAGCGTGGTGGATGCTGAAGTCAGAAGACACTGCCGCATTCCTCCACAACATGGCTAAGCGTGGACGTAAATACTATCTAGGACTTGCGACAATTACTCAGGATGTGGATGACTTCCTCCGCTCACCGTATGGCGTACCGATGATTACGAACTCCTCCATTCAACTGCTCATGAAGCAGTCCCCTACTGCTGTGGACACCTTGCAAAGTGTGTTCAATCTCACGAACGAGGAAAAACTGATGCTTCTTGAGTCAAGTGTCGGGGAAGGGATTTTCTTTCTTGGGCTTAAACATGTTGCGATTAAAGTCCTCCCCTCATACACCGAAGACCAAATCATCACCTCAGACCCCTCGCAATTGTTACAAATAAGACGCGCTCGTGAAGAACTTGGAGGAGCACCTAAATAATATGCCAGAAGAATCACGCGATACAAGACGAGGTATTCAAAACGTACAAGGACGAGTGTCCCGCATTCCGAGCCGTGAGACGGTGGGCGAACGCCATCTACGGGGTGGGAAATGGAGTCCTGAAGCAGCGAATGATGCTGGGGCCATTCAGGCTGCTAATGACGACGCATATGCTGCAGAAAATGCCATGATGATTGCTGAAGCACAGGAATCCGCAAACCAATCACGAATACAGCAAGCCATCAAAGAAAAAGGGAAAAAAATGCTTTTAAAAAAGCTTGCGAGCGAAAAAACACTTTTGGCACGCACATCCATTCGTTCAACGCTCTGGTATGCACTCATTGCGTACGTCCTACAAATATTTTTTGCTGTTGGTGCAATGCTGGGTTTTGGAGGTCACGCTGTGGTGCTGTATCTCAGACACGAAACTATTGTTGGACGGGTTTTTGGTGTTTTAATTGATTTTCAAAATATACTTCCCTTTGAAGGTCTTGGGTATGTATTCTGGGGACTCGGTATTGTGCTTTCACTTGCATTACTTATTGGTTATAATTTATTTTTCTTTTTTATCGGTATTTCCGTATTACGGAGTTCCACAATGTTTCTCATCATGGTGGTGTGCTTCGCCTTCAATATTATCCCATTCATCAATATTCTTCCCTGGCTCTTGTTGTGGGTTATCTACATGTCTTTGTTCAGTTCACGTGAATGAAATTAATTATGCACATGATACACTATAAGAGTATGCACCACATAGACTCATATCGTTCAGTCACAATCACTGCTTGTTTGTTTATTCTGGGTTGTATTTTCAGCACAGCATTGCCGTCGAGCGCTTTTGCTCAGGTGCCTTCTTTTATAGGGAGCAGTATTTACCTTGAATCAAAGCCCCAGTATCCTGAGCCACAGAGTACCGCAACCGTATCGTTAAATGACTATAGTGTGAATACATTTGGAGCAACTATCAACTGGTTTGTAAACGGAGTGGAGCAGGTAGGAGCAAAAAACAATCGTTCCATTACCGTTCCTACTCGTGAGATTGGGTCACAAGAAGTTGTGAAAGCAGTTCTTTCATATACAAACGCACCCTCACAGACAGCAACACTCACGCTTACGCCCATAGTCATCGATATCATCCTAGAGGCAGATACCTACGTTCCTTCATTTTATAAAGGACGTGCACTTCCAAGTCAGGAATCCAGAGTTCGTGCTATTGCTCTCGTCCATGATGCAAAGGGTGGCATAAAAGGTAATTATGTATATAAATGGTCTGCGGGGAGCACTGTTCTTCTCGGTGGGCCAGTAAAGGGTAAGTTTATACTTGAATACGCCATGCCTCGATATAGTGATAATGAACTTACGGTGGAAGTATTAAATACGGAAGGCACTACCCTTGGAAAAAAGACTATCCTTTTGAACCCCGAAGAAACTCAATTGCATTTCTATGAATATAGTTCACTCCGTGGACTTTCTGAACGCACCGTTGCGAATCCCTTTTCTCTCATTAGTGAGGAGACCACCCTCTATGGTGAGCCCTATTTCATGAATACCCGCATAAATACAGCAGAAGCGGACTTCACATGGACCCTCGACAACAATGCAGTAGTTCCTAACCAAGATGCTCCCAACGCAATAACACTGAGACGTACTGGTATCACAGGCACCTCTGAAGTCTCCTTGCGTGTGGTTACCAAAAATCGAATTCCACAATATGTGATGCAAAAGCTTCAACTTATATTTTAATTATGAATACAACTCTCTATCGTGTCTCACCAGTAGGTATTTTCTTCCTTATCCTTAGTATGTTCTGTATCTTCTTTGCAACACCTCTGTTTGTAACAGGTGTGAGTGCTCAAGCACCAACTACACAACAAGACTGTTGGAATGCCCTCGGTACTTGGAACGGTACAACATGTACTAATATTCCTGCCACAACAGGTGGAGGGACTGGTGGAGCAGTAGGTGGGGGGGGTGGGGGTGGAGTTAAATACACTCCACTTGTGGGTATCCCCGGTATAAGTGGCACACCGTCACTCCCTGATTATATTAATAAGATATATTTGCTTACTATTGCAGTCGGTGTGTTTATTGCAATTCTCCGTATTGCATACGCGGGTGTGAAATACAGTATGTCGGGTGTCGTGACCGATAAAGCGAGTGCCAAGAGTGATATCAAGGGTGTTCTTATAGGGCTTGCTATTCTCCTTTTGCCAGCACTTGTTCTCAATACCATTAACCCCAATTTACTTCGTCTTGATTTTCTTAATGGTCTTCCAAAGTTGGATACATCTGCTGGTTCAATAAAGAATCCCGGTGGAGCGGGTGGTGCAAGTGGGCCAGGTTTTGCGAATAGCTCCGGGAGTGCAGGGGCTAAGGCTCCAACCTCACAACAAGATTGTTGGGATGCTCTCGGTACTTGGAATGGCACTGCATGTACTAATATTCCTACCGTATCAGGTAATGCGGGTGCAGGGAATAGCGTCAACTGTGCTGCAACCCCCCAATTGTGTCTTGACCCCTAACATTATCTTATGAAAAATATATTTATTATAATCGGCGTACTCGTTTTTGTTTTAGTGTTAGGAATATGGGCATATCTATTTACATTTGGTACCCCCCAAAGTGGCGCTGAAATATTCACGCGATTTAGTGGGGGGAGTGATGCAGAAACATTCATACCTCCTGAAAACACGAGCATTGATGTGAGTGATGTGGACACTCTTGGTGCGCCTCAAGCACTCAAGCAACTTACCACACGTCCCGTAGCAGGAGCAGGATTTACCAGTGATGGTATACGGTATGTAGAGCAGGGAACAGGGCATGTATACGACATCAATCTTCAGACTGGAGCTGAAACACTTCAGAGTGGCACGACAATCCCTGGTGCGCGCGATGCTGTATTTTCTGATGATGGCTTATACGCGGCAATTACCATGCTTGACGAAGGAGATGAGAGGACGTTGGTAGGTAAACTGACATCAGGCACACAATTTTCTGGAGTGACACTCCCACTTGGCGCAAAAAATATTGCTTTTGTTAATGCATCGGGGACACTGGAATACACGATAAACGAAGGGTATAGTACTCTCGGGTACTCGTACAATATGATGAAAGAGGCGGATACAATGGTGTTTAACTTGCCACTCAAAGATGTGGGAGTATTGTGGGGAAACCCTACCTATGTATTTACAACACCTTCCACCAAACAAATGGGCTACCTCTATCAAGTAATTAAAAACGATCTCCACTATGTAACAAAGGGAGGTCGTGGCCTCGCAAGTTTTGCTACTCATGATGGTGTCATGGTAACGCGTTCTACTGATACACTCGTAAAGTCTTTTCTTATAACTTTAGATGGCGAGCGAGTAACACAGCCACTTCCATACATTCCTGAAAAATGCGTGTCAGGTGAAACCTTCCTCTACTGTGCAATCCCAAAAGAGACCCTCAACACCCAAGCGTTTCCTGATGACTGGTACATGGGTGACGTTTCATTTGATGATTCGCTTTGGATAGTCGACACCAAAAATCAAAAAGCGGAGGTGCTTGTAGACTTTACTGGTGCAAGTGGCCGCGCGATAGATGTACTTAAAATTGGTGCAGACAAGGAAGGGAAGCGTGTATACCTCATCAATAAAAATGACAACACGCTCTGGCTCTTTGATACCACTCTCTAAATTCCGCACACAGACAGATAAAAACAGCCTACGGCTGTTTTTGTTTGTCTCCACACGTGTTTATTTTGTTGTATGAGGAAGCTTTAATCCCTTGTGGCGCACCACATATTCCTGCCCAATCGATACAATATTGCTGATAGTGAAGTAAAGTGCAATCGCTGCGGAAATGGTGTATGCAGCTATAATGATAATTACCGGCATGACGTACTTCATTTGAATGTGCATACTGCGTGCGAAATCATCTTTGAAGTTTGGCTCTGCTTTGGGGTCCTTCGGTTTTTGTGGAGGAAGGGTAAGATGGGTAAGAATGTATTGCGTGACTCCGGCAAGGAGAGCGAGCGGAAGACTCCGTGCGGTAATGTCCATAAACCCAAGGAAAATCATATTCACTGTCTCGGGGGTAGGAATAAATGAATAGAGAAGAACGGTATTGATATCAGGAAGCTTAACACCACCTCCAGAAGATACAGAAAGGTATAAGGCAATAACGATAGGGATCTGAAGGAAGAGAATGAAAATACTGGCAAATGGATTTACCTTTGCTTCGCGGAAAAGTTCCATAGTCTTTGTCGCCTGCATCTCACGCTGGTCTTTAAAATCCTCTTTTATTTTAGCGAGTTTTGGCTCAAGCTCGCGCATTGCGAGTTGTGTACGAGCTGCTTTGAGTGAAATGGGGAGGAGTATCAATTTTACCAATATCACCGTACAGATAATCGCAAGCCCCACATCACCATCACGCACGACATCAATAAAAAAAACGAGGCTATTATAGACAGGGTCAAAGAAAAATGTATGCCAGATTGAACTCATAGAAGTGTACTCATATTACTAGTATTTTGTATGGATGTACTCAGTCGTGCGTATACTTCGGATTTAAGAGAAGTATATGGTGTATTCTCTACACCTTTTTTGGTCAAAAAAATAAATACCCCACGCACCTCCGTCTCAGTGCGGTAGTGTCTCACAATATCATATATTCGTCGCCGAATCTTGTTGCGTACAACTGCATGATTGGATATTTTTTTAGATACCACTACTGATACATGCAGTGCCGGGGAAGGAGCATATACCAAGGTAAAGAGGGGGGAGTGATAACGCTTCCCCACAGAAAAAAAACGATTGAATTCTAATCTGCTCAATCGTTCTTTTTTAGGAAGCATATGCTTAGTATAGCGCACTATATCGAGGCATAGTATAAAACGTCACGTAAAAAGGCACGCAGGGGCCTTTTCTTAAACGCTTAGCTTTGCTCGTCCTTTACGGCGTCGTGCGGCGAGTACCGCGCTCCCTGACGCACTTGCTGAACGCACGAGAAACCCGTGGGTTGTTGCTCGTTTTCGCTTTTTTGGTTGATAGGTTCGTTTTGGCATATATAAAATGTTGTGGCTCACACTCTACACCACAAACCATTTTTAATCAATACGCATGTAATATGACAAAGGGACTCATCTTTGACAAATAGGTTATACACGACTCTCCCCATCCTATACACAGCCCCTATACACAATGAGTACTATATATCCCATTTATTGAATATTGTTTACACTTTTCTACAGACACGTATAATACTTCTTGTCGTTTAGCATTTCCTCTATGCAATCTATGAGTTCCATTTCAAACATCTCAACAAATATAATACACACTGAGCAGATAGATATAAAAAAGCTCTGGGATGATGCGCTCGTAAGTATAGAACTCTCCATTACTTCAGCAAATTTTAAAACGTGGTTTCGCGATACACAGATTGTATCGGTAGAGGATGGCACCGTGACACTGGGGGTGCCGAGTGTCTTTGTGCGCGATTGGGTTGCAGACAAATTTCAAACACTTATTTTAAAGACGCTTCGCGACCTTACCCCCCACGCGCGAAGTATCGAATACGCTGTAGTCCAACGCACCGACCGTAAACAAGAGTCGTCGCGTAAACAGACGGTAAACGCTGCCCTTCCACTTGAAGAGTATTACATAAACAAAAGCGACAACCTCAATCCAAAGTATGTTTTTGATAACTTTGTCGTAGGTCCCTTTAATGAACTTGCGCATGCAGCAGCACGTACTGTGGTTAATAAGCCTGGCATCGCATACAATCCACTTTTTATATACGGAAAGACAGGGCATGGAAAGACGCACCTCATACAGGCTGTGGGGAACCAATTAAAACGTGTGGGGAAGAAAGTGTTTTATGTAACCAGTGAGCGTTTTACTGTCGATTATATGAATGCTCTCCAAAATGGTACTGCAAACGGATTTAAGGATAAATACCGCCAATACGATGTGCTTGTGATGGATGATGTACAATTTTTGATGAATAAAGAAAAGACACAGGAGGAACTCTTCCATCTTTTTAACTCTATGCACGACAACAACAAACAAATTGTGTTTTCGAGTGATGTACACCCCGCAATCATGTCGAATATGGAAGATCGTCTCAGGTCGCGTTTTGCACAGGGAATGATTGTTGATATACCTGAACCTGATTTTGAATCTCGTGGTGCTATTTTACGCTCTAAAGCAGCACAAAATAGCCTTACCTTGAGTGATGATGTGGTGGAACACCTCTCACATACTATTGATGGCAATGTGCGTGAAATTGAAGGTGCACTCAATACTATTTTGTGTCAATCACAACTCTTAGGGCGCACGTTAAATCTTGACGAAGTAAAGGTGCTTATTAAAAACAGCACACGTCCGCGCAAATCACTTGCGGTCTCTGATGTAGTGGATAAAGTTGCACGGTATTTTGATATTGACCCCGCAAGTATCTACGAAAAAACACGTCGTAAAGAAGTGGTGAAGCCGCGGCAACTTATTATGTATATCCTAAGGGAGGATTTTCAAGTATCATATCCTGCAATTGGACAAAAACTGGGTGGTAGGGATCACACGACTGTGATTCACTCCTGTGAAAAAATTAAGCATGAGGTGAAGGAAAGTGCTGAACTCGAAGAGGAGATTTCACAAATCCGTCTCCTTTTGAAATAAGGTGGGGGATATGTGTGGAAAAGTTCTTTATAAAAGTATGGACTACTATTACAAACACCTGTGTATAGAAAGAATTAATAGTGGTGTAGGAGACGATTAAGAGGAGTATGGATGTTATGTATAAAATACATCCACACCCTTTTATACAGTTTCATACACACTATACCCAATTCTATACAAAGCCAGATATACAAAAAGATTTATAATAAGCCACATTAAAGCAATATCCACACATCCACACCACTAATAATAAGGAATACTGTTTTTAAAAGAAAAAATAATAGACACGTATGCACATCACTATTGAAACAAAACAATTGAAACAAGTACTCGATATTGTTTCTAAAGTGAGTACAAAACACATCACTCTCCCTGTACTACAATGTGTGCTCCTTAATGTGTCAGGAACTACACTTGTTATAAAAGCAACAAACCTTGAGATTGGCATTGAGGGAACGCTTACGGTAAAAGTAGAAGAGGAGGGTGTTATTGCAGTGCCTGCATATATTTTAGTACAGACAGTGAATCTTATTTCACAACCATCTATTACCTTAACTACCGAAGGTGAAGTATTGGTAGTAGAGGCACGAGACTCACGTACAGAAATTAAAAGTATTCCTGCTGGTGATTTCCCAAGTATTCCTCATATCTCAAGTAACCCTATCACTATACAAGGGCATCTTTTTGCGCTCGGAATTAAAACAACTGCATTTACTGCGTCACAATCTTCAATTAAGCCAGAGTTGGGGAGTATCTATATTCATCAAAAAAAAGAGCATGCACTCACGTTTGTAGCGACTGACTCATTTCGTTTAATGGAAAAAACAATTCCACAAAAAGGAGTTGTACTTGAAGAAGCAATTCTTATACCGTATAAAAACGCCCTTGAACTCTCACGAGTAATAGATGATGTATCAGGAGATGTGCAACTCTTTGTTACTGAAAATCAATGCGCTCTCACCGTTGGAAATATTTATATTACCTCACGTTTAATTACGGGTACATTTCCCGATTACGCTCAGATTATTCCAAAAGAATATAAAACAACTATTACTACCCTCACCAGTGATTTTGCACAAGCGCTTAAAAAAACCAATATATTCCTTAATAAATTCATGCAACTTACGCTCACTATCTCTGAGGGTACGTGCAGTCTTTCTTCACAAAGTGGTGAGGCAGGAGCTACTACTGAGTCAATAAAAGCACATATTGAAGGAGAGGATCTTACACTTAATTTTAATCAACGCTACATTCATGAAGTAATTCCCCATATTCAAAGTGATAGTATCCTTTTAAAATGTGCCGGTGTAGGCCGTCCTATGGTGATAGAGAACATTAATGATAGTTCTTTACGCTACCTCGTAATGCCTATGAATAAATGACCGAAAAATAATATGCGAAGCATATATATTTTCTCGAGTCCTTCGATTTTTCCTCCCCCCGGAGGAAAAATCGAAGCAGCAAGACCCTGTAGCGAATCCCTTTACCAAATCCCTGTTTTCCTCCCCCCGGAGGAAAAATCGAAGCAGCAAGACCCTGTAGCGAATCAATTTATCAACTCCTATAATTTCTGAGTGGTCTAGAAATTAAGAAGCGAAGCGCCTATAATTTTCCGAGTCCTTGGCTTTTTCCTCCCCCCCGGAGGAAAAAGCCAAGTAGCCATCAATGTAGCGAGTTTATATAACTGACCCTGTACCAAGTCCATATAACCACCCCCCACCAAATCTATTTTTACATGCTCTTCAAACCCCACAACAAACGCGGACAAGGAATCGTACATGTCTCCGACCTTTTTAAAAAATATACCCAAACCCTTAGGGCACCACAGGGGATAGTGGTAACCGCATTTATTGTGGCAGTAGAAGAGGTGTGTGGTGCAACACTCACAAAAAATAATTGTACGTATAATCCTGATACACACACTCTCTCAGTACATGCATCAGGAATGATAAAAACAGAAATAACTCTTCATAAAAAGGAAATATTACGTGTAATGCGCGACACTATTAGTGAAAAGAGTCTCCCCAAAAACATTCTTTAAGGATTATTTGATTCTTCGGGCTCTTCTACTTCATCTGAAGTAGAAGTATCAGTTTCCTCTGCTTCTTTAATTTCATTAAGTCCCATAAGAGAATTTTTCCAGAGTGTGATGGGGTATTCCCACAGAGGGAATTGACCGTCAGTAGGGTATGAGGGTTGCGGACCGCGTGGATTGTCTTTATCAAGGAAGTACAGAATCGAATGTGCACCCATAACTGCGTTTTCTACCGTAACAGGAGCTGGCCCAGTGTCTCCCTCAGAATCACTCGGAGGAGGGGTTACAAGTGCTCCTGCGTCAAACCAGACCCCTCGGAGGACAGGTTTTAGGGTATCGGGAGTAGGGATGGGCTTTGTAAATGATTCTTCTTCTAGTGTGGGAAGTGCAACATCCATAAATTCTCGCCAAAGTGGGGTAATAATAAGTCCAGATATTTCACTCATAGAGCGATTGTCGTTGTTTCCTGCCCATGCACCAACAACAAGATTAGGAGTGTATCCAAGTACCCATGCATCACGTTTGTCATTTGTTGTCCCTGTCTTTGCAGCTACATCGCGTCCGCCGAAATAGAGCGTAGAGTTGGCCCCATAGAGCGGTGTACGAGCAACGTTGTCGGAAAGGATATCAGATATTTGTCGTGCAACATTAGGGTCAAGCACTGGTTTTGCTACAGGTTCTGACTCCTCAAGTATATTTCCATCAGCATCTTCAACACGAATAATACTTTGGAGCTCATGGCGAATTCCTTCATTTGCAAAAGTACCATACGCACCTACCATTTCTAGAAGTTTTACCTCACCACCCCCAAGTACAAGCGTGAGTCCATACTTATTTCCACTTCCGAGAGTGGTGATACCCATATCTCGCGCCATTTTAATCGATGCAGGAATACCAGCGAGGTACAGCGCTTTTACTGCGGGGACGTTGAGTGATTGAGCAAGCGCATTTTTAAAAGTAACCGGGCCACGGAATTTATGGTCGTAGTTGTCGGGGGAGTAACAACCATCCTCAGAGGTAAAATTGTCAGGCGTGCACGTGGTGGAAAACTGTGTTTTAAGATCAAAGACTACCGTCTCAGGAGTGTATCCCTTTTTAAATGCGGCTGCGTACACAAATGGTTTAAAGGAAGATCCAGGCTGGCGTTCGGCGAGGGCAATATTGAAATTACCATCGATCTCAGTGTCGAAGTAATCACGCGAGCCCACCATAACGAGTATGTGGCCATCAGTAGGGTCTGTAGCAACAAGCGCCGCATTTTCTGCATTAAAGGTTTTGGCATTGTGTAATGCGTTCTTTTTTACAATTTCCTCTGCTTGTTCTTGTAGTTTCCAATCAAGAGTAGTGATTACCTTAAGTCCACGCTCAGCAATTGATTCTTCACCGTATTTTTCAACAAGGTAGTCTCGTACATAGAAGACAAAGTGTGGTGCGCGAATACCAGTAGCTACTTGTGGTTTAAACTCTACTCGCTCATTCATGGCAGCATCGTGCTCCTCTTTAGAAATAAAGCCGAGCGTGACCATTTTCTCGAGAACGTAGTTTTTACGTATCTCGAGTTCATCAATGTGATTACCGTAAGGAGAATAATATGTAGGAAGTTGAGGAAGTGCTGCAAGATATGCTGCCTCTCCGAGCGTCACTTCAGAGGCACGTTTTCCAAAGAATGAGAGACTTGCTTCCTCGACACCGTATATCGTTCCTCCGTATGGTGATTCATTGAGATAGTGACCAAGGATTTCTTCTTTGGTGAGTATTTGTTCTAGACGAAATGCAAGAATAGCCTCCTTCACTTTTCTGGTGAGTGTTTTTTCGTGTTGGAGAATGGAATTTTTGATTACTTGCTGTGTGATAGTGGAGCCTCCTGCACCACTAAAGGGGCCACCACCCTTTTGTACATTGCTTATCATGGAGCGTAGAATTGCAAGGGGGCGCACACCTGCATGCTCAAAGAAGGTATCATCCTCAATAGCAACGGTGGCATTTTTGATGTGACGAGAAATGTCCTCATACGGCACAATGGTGCGGCGTACGTCTTGGTGGAGGTCGTAGAGGAGAATTTCCCCAGTACGGTCGTAGATTTTAGTTGATTGTTGTACTTTGCGCTCTTCAAAAGAAGAAAGGTCGGGAATATCGAGGGTGGCAATCCATACAAGAAGGATACCGGTAGCAATGAGTCCCAGCACAAAAAGACCAATAAAACCATCAATAATAATCTCCTTGAAATGCCGTTTAATCCACGTGCGCACATGTTTCATATTGCCAATAGTATCACTGTATTGTGCAGATATAAACATCTGGAGGGTGTGATACTATAATGAGTACTTACTATGCAAATAGATACAAATCCAGAAAAAATTGAAACATTACTCACCCGTGGCGTTGAAGAGGTAATTCACTATGATGAACTCAAATCAAAACTTCTTTCAGGCAAACAATTGCGAGTGAAACTCGGCATCGACCCCACAAGTGCTCATGTGCATATTGGTCGATCAGTACCCCTTTTAAAACTCCGTGACTTTCAGGAACTTGGGCACCAAATAATACTCATTATTGGTGACTTCACGGGAATTATTGGTGATACTTCAGATAAGGAGAGTGAACGTCCCATGCTCACACGTGAAGCAGTAGATGAAAATAAAAAAACATATCTAAAGCAAGTGGAAAAAATTCTTGATATTAACAAAGTAGAATTTCGCTACAACTCAGAATGGCTCGAAAAATTAACATATCGCGAACTTGGAGAACATGCAGACCTCTTCTCAGTGGCAGATTTTATTGCACGCGATAACATCAAACGTCGCCTCGATACAGGGAAGCGTGTATCACTTCGTGAGACGCTGTACCCACTTATGCAGGGGTATGACAGCGTAGCGATTCAGGCTGATGTAGAGCTCGGTGGTACTGATCAACGATTTAATCTTCTAGCGGGACGCACCATGCAACCCCACTTTGGACAGGATGCACAAAATATTCTCATGTCTCCTTTGATACATGGTACTGATGGGAGAAAGATGAGCTCGAGCTGGGGAAATACTATCAATCTCCTTACTCCCTCGAATGATATGTTTGGAAAAGTGATGAGTATGCGGGATGAGGATGTTGTGGCTTATTTTGAGATGTGCACACGACTCCCTATGCATGAGATACAGACGATTGAAGTAGAACTTGCCGCAGGGGCAAACCCACGCGATATGAAACTTCGTCTTGCATATGAAATTACCCGCATGTATCACGGCGATGAAGGAGCAAAAGAAGGACAGACATATTTTAGTGAGACCTTTCAGCAAAAGCAGGTCCCCGAGGATGTGCTTGAAATTAAAAAGGATTTCGTGGAGGAACTTATTGCACAAGCAGTGGTATCTTCAAAGGCTGAGTTACGACGTTTGCTTGAAGCGGGTGGTGTACGAAATGCAGAGACGGGCGAGAAAATCACAGAGATCCCTGAAACCGTTTCGAAACCAACAGTGTTGAAACTTGGAAAGAGAAGGTTTGTGAAATTACTTCCATAATAAAAACAGCCCGTGCGAAGCACGGGCTGTTTTTATATTTTAAAGTTCATCTTTATCATCGAATGAATCATAATCCATTTCTTCCTCGTCTTCTTCCTCGTCGAATACCTTACTTCCATCTTCTGCAAGGCCGGGTTCCGTTTCTTCAGTGAGTGCATCAAATGCAGTTTCCTTGAGTAGTGGGTCAAATTCTTCATCAAGCTCGTCATCTACTTCCTCAGTAAGTTCACCGAGGAGGGCGTCGTCAATACCCACCTCTTCCTCCTCTTCAAAAATATTTGAATTGTTTTGTGTTACAAAAAAGATCATATGGTTCGTGTATTTGGTTACAATAATCTAGTAGAGTTCTTTGTATCAAAAGTTTACGTATTATGCAACTGGGCAATCCCTATAATTATAGGTTGAGATTAATGAGGGTGGTGGGCAAGCGTGGTAATTCCGACTGCAATTGCATCATATTCATCATCAAGCGCATTCATTGGGGCATTTACAATGAGGCGTTTCACCATATCAATGACGGCTTTTTTGTCACTTTTCCCGTAACCAGTTACCGCTACTTTTATTTCTTGAGGGCCAAATTCATACACCACACACCCAGCTTTCTGTGCGAGAAAGAGAATAATCCCTCGTGCCTGCGCAACCCCAATCGCCGTTTTTACATTTTTGTTAAAAAAGAGTGTCTCTATACCAACTGCTTGTGGTGTATGTTCAAGAATAAGTCTTTCAACTGCTTCTCCAACTTGAAAAAGGCGCGTGTGAAGTGTTTCATCACGAGAGGTCAGGATACAAGCAGAATACAGGAGTTTCTCTTTTCCATTTTCTTTTTCAATCACCGCAACACCGAGCCTGTCGTATCCAGGGTCAAGTGCAAGAACACGCATACCTATTCTTTAGAATTAGGTTCGTCTGCAGTGGTGTACACATCGTGGACATCATCATTTGCTTCAAGGAGTTCCACAAGCGTGGCGAGCTTCTCACCATCTTCTTCAGAAAGATTCATGGGCATGTTGGGGACGTATCCTTCATGTGTTTTTGTAAATGCCCATGCTGAAGACCCTACTGCACCGAGTTGATATCCATGCTTTGAGAGGAGGTGTTTCATCTCAGGAGTAGTGCGATTGGGGTTGTCGGTTACCGCGGTTATCAGAATTGCAGTACCTCCGGGGCCATACGTTTCGTAAAGTACTTCAGAAAGAGTAGCACCGTCAGCACCACTTCCTTTCGCGACCGCCCTGTCGATGTTTTCTTTTGGCATCGAATCTTTTTTTGCACGCTCAATAGCCGCTGCAAGCCCAGGGGAACTGAGGTTCCCTTGGGCCTTCCTTGATTCCATTGCAATAAGGCTTGTGTGTTTTGAAAATACCTTACTTTTTTGCCCATCAGTCTTTGCTTTCTGATGTTTAATCTGTGACCATTTATTATGTCCTGACACGGTATGTAATCTTAATGAATAATGATACGAATATATAACCATCCTCACCGTATTTCATCAACTCATGTGTTCTCGAGTGAACGCATGTGTTCGTAGGCACTCGTGGTTGCTACGCGACCACGAGGAGTGCGTTCGAGAAATCCTTGTCGAATGAGATATGGCTCAAGGACATCTTCAATTGTCGACATCTCTTCGCCAGTGGCTGCGGCGATGGTGTTGAGCCCTACAGGACCGCCGTTAAACTTATCAATAACCACACTGAGTACCGCGCGGTCGGGACCGGTGAGACCACGTGCATCTATTTCGAGAAGATCAAAAGTCTTTTCAATAATATGTTCATCGAGATCAGTGCTTTCGAGTTGTGCAAGGTCGCGACAACGTTTCAAAAGATAATTTGCAGTTCGGGGTGTGGCACGACAACGATGTGCAATGTGTTCAAGAAGTGAAGGAGCGACGCGCACACTCAGAAGTTCTGCAGACCTCCCCAGAATATGTGCTATTTCACTATCAGCATAAAACTCGAGTCGGAAAGTTCCCCCTGAGAAGCGAGAACGAAGGGGAGCAGAGAGAAGTGATATACGTGTGGTAGCAGCAACGAGTGTAAATGGAGGAAGGTCGAGCTGTACTGTTCTTGCTGAAGGGCCTTTACCAATAATGATATCGAGGACACCTGACTCCATTGCAGGGTACAGGACTTCTTCAATAGATTTTGAAAGACGATGTATTTCATCGATAAATAGTACGTCTCCGGGAGTGAGATTGGTAAGGATAGCTGCCAAGTCACCCACACGCTCAATCGCTGGCCCCGAGGTGGTTTTCATGTTGGTGCCAAGGGTCTTCGAGATGAGGTGGGCAAGGGTTGTTTTGCCAAGCCCCGGAGGTCCATAGAGAAGAATATGTTCAGCAGCATGGCCACGCTCACGCGCTGCGGTAAGCAAAATACGTAGATTTTCCTTGATTTTTGCCTGTCCGACGTACTCATCCCACGATTGAGGTCGAAGGGTTTGGTCGAGGTTGCCCGTGAAATCGCGCTCAATAGAAGGCTTTGAATCAATGGGTGTATTCATGGGTATATTGTATATGAAGAGGGGAGAGAACGGGAGGGGATTGACAAAAATACAAGGTATGATAGAATTTTCCTGTATCGTTCATTACATTCGGGACTGCCGGATGTTTCTTTTTTATTCAAGGGTCATCGAACTGATAACCCTTTACGCAATACTTGGCACTCAAGACGAGGGTATTTTGGTACCCGCCTTGAGCGTGATCACTGAGGTAAACCTCAGTTTTGGAGTGTCACTTCTTACGGAAGCTATTGCGTAAAGGGTTATATGTTCGATGTGAACGAACCAATTCATACTACTGCCGAATATAACACAGACTCCCGCAGGCGTCGCCTTGACCGCATAGCAGGGGGATTGCATAGCATATGAAAACCGCCAACTTCTTTAGAAGTTTGCGGTTTTCATTTTATTCCACATAGAGTCCGAGTACACGCTCAAGTTCATCAAGAGTGGTCATTCCTGCGAGTGCTTTATAGAGGCCATCTTGTTGCATGGTAGGGATTCCTTGAGGCTTTGCTGCAGCGAGAATAGCCACTTCACGTGAGTCCGAAAGCACAACATTTTCTACTGCTTCATCAACTTGGATTGCTTCAAATACTCCAACGCGTCCTTTGTACCCATTCATGCCACACGCCTCACAACCCTTTGCGTCAAAGACTGTTTGGATGGCAACTGGAGCCTCAAGTATTCGTTGAATCATTTTTAATTCCTCAGTGGTCATGTTGCGCTCTACTTTGCATTTGTCGCAAAGTACGCGCACCAGGCGCTGGCCTAAGATAATATTAAATGCGCTTCCAAACATGCGCGAGTCCATTCCCATGTCGATAAGGCGTGCAAAAGCCGCTGCAGCGCTATTGGTGTGGAGTGTAGAAAACACCAAGTGTCCCGTGAGCGCCGCGTGTACCACTGCTTCCATCACTTCACGATCGCGAATCTCACCTACAAGAATCACATCGGGGTCTTGGCGAAGAATTGCACGAAGGCCACTGGCAAAACTATATGCCGAGCTAATAGGGGTATGCACGACACCCTCGAGTTTATATTCAACAGGGTCTTCAAGGGTAATAATTTTAATTTCAGGAGTACTTACTGCTTTGAGGAATGAGTAGAGTGCGGTGGTTTTACCCGAGCCTGTAGGGCCGGTTGTCACAATAGCACCATTTGGTTGCTTTAACTCCTTGTCAATAATTTCTCGTAAACGAGGGCTCAGACCGAGTTTATCGATACTAAAGTTTGCCGATTTTTGGTCGAGAAGACGCATCACAATTGATTCTCCTTGCGCTCCTGGAATCACCGATGTACGAATTTCAATCTCACGACTACCGATGTCAATGGTAAAGCGTCCGTCTTGAGCAATATTCCGGACATTGAGCTTCACTCCTGCAAGCAATTTGATTCGTGAAATAATATGGGATGTGGCATCGCGATCAATATCTCCCACATCCATGAGTACTCCGTCAAGACGATAGCGTACCCGAGTGGAAGCGACCTCGGGTTCAATATGCACGTCTGAAGCCCAGAGAGCGAGTGCTCCACCAAAAAGAATTTCAATAATTCTACTCGTTCGATCTACATTATTTTCTCCTTGAATTTTGGCAAGCATACCACCGACATCAAAGTGTGAGTGTACGTCGCGCATAAACTCTTCAATCTTTTTTTCATTTACATCCAACACGCCACGAGTCTCGGCCAGCGCCTTTTCAGTGTCATGATAGTGCGCCCATGCCTGTGTAATGCTGTGGTGAGATGCAAGGTACAGTGTAGCGGAAAGACCCATCGTTTTTAATGTGTCGCTAATAGCGGGAATATCAGGGTGTTTTGGATTGGAGATAGCGACCGAAACCACGTTTCCTTTTTTGGCAAAAAGTGCACATTGAAAACGGGTTGACACCGCTTCAGGGAAAAGGCGAAGTACATCAACTTCCACTTTCGTCTCACTTAGATTCACATACGGGTAGCCATATTTTGGGGCCAATTGCCGCAAAAGTCGTTCTTCCTCAGTATGGTGAAGTTTGTCGATTTGAGTGTTGATACGAGAGTCATCAAATGTTGCCATAGGTATATGGTAGCACGCGAGCCCTTTAAATATGCAGAGAATAAGGCACTTTTTGGGGATTGTTGACTATTATACTATACTGTTTTATAATTTAAGTCGATTAACCTTTCCCAAAGGAGGGAATATGAAACGAGTTCTTTTAGTTTTAGTCTCAGCTTTAATGGTGAGCGGTTGTGTGGTTACTGCGCGCCATGCTCCTCAATACCAGTCGCACGATTCGTATTATCGTGAACGTGTCGTGGTTACACCACCACCTACGGTGTATCACATTGAACGGCGTGTGGTGATTGTGCCAGCACCTGACCAACGCTACCATCGCGATAATGGATATCGTGACCGACAGTACGGTCGACACTATAACCGCCAACACAATGAGGGTCGATGCATGAACACCCCTTACTGGCATAAGCATCACAAGAAGTATTGCCACTAAGGCGAACGAATGCTCAAGGCCGGTTGCTTAAAAGAATATCTTTTAAGAAACCGGCCTTTTCTTTTGCCCGCGCACTCCTTTTATTACATGGTAGAATGCTTTGTATGAAGGAGAAAGTTATCAATACAATCGAAGAACTCCATGCATTAGCGGAAGAGATTTTGGCGTCATGTTCTCCGAAGAGTACCGCGCAGGTACTCGCGCTTTCTGGCGACCTGGGTGCCGGGAAGACCGCATTTACAAAAGAACTTGCATCTCTCCTCGGCATCTCGTACGACATCACAAGTCCGACGTTTGTGATTATGAAGTCATATCCGATTCCTGCACATTCTTTTTTTAAAACACTCGTGCACATTGATGCATATCGCATTGAATCCGATGATGAAATGCGCGTTCTCGGGCTCGCGGAGATTTTGAGCGAGCCGACTAACCTCGTGTGTATCGAGTGGCCCGAGAAAATACAAGCACTCATTCCTAAAGACGCACACACTATCAACATTAGTCTCGTGGGTACTACCCGCACCATTACGTATGGCAACTAAAAAGAAAAATACAGAAGATGTAGAGACACTCGTGCTTCTCGACGCGCACGCGATTCTTCATCGTGCATACCATGCGCTTCCAGATTTTACTTCTCCAAAGGGCGAACCCACTGGGGCGCTCTATGGAGTGGTGAGTATGCTCCTCAAGATAGTGGAGGAGCTGAAACCCGACTACATAGTCGCGTGCTTTGACCTCCCTGAGCCCACCTATCGCCATGAGGTATACAAAGAATATAAAGCCGGACGTGCTAAAACAGAAGACGCACTCGTGGAGCAAATTATTCGCTCACGCGATATTTTTACCGCTTTTCACATACCCATGTATGAACTCGCAGGCTTTGAGGCTGACGATATGCTTGGCACCATCGTTGAGCAGACAAAAAATAATGCGAACCTCCGTGTCATTATCGCCTCGGGAGATATGGATACCCTGCAACTCGTCGATAAAAAGAAAGTACTCGTGTATACCCTCAAGAAGGGAATCAACGATACCGTACTTTACGACGAAGATGGTGTGAAAGGACGTTTCCAATTTGGCCCACTCCAAGTGCCCGACTACAAAGGTCTTCGTGGCGACCCTTCCGACAATATTCCGGGTATCAAAGGCATTGGTGAAAAAACTGCTACTGAACTCCTCATTCATTTTAAGACGGTTGAAGGAATATATAAGGCACTTAAAAAAGACGAAGGACTTCTTAAAAACGTGGGAATTAAAGAGCGTATGATTACGTTGCTTCGCGAAAATGAGGAGGAGGCTCTCTTTTCAAAAATGCTTGCAACAATTCGCCGTGATGCACCGATACACTTCACACTCCCCGAGCACACGTGGCGTGACCGTCTTGAAGCGGAGCCAGTGCTTACGCTCTTTGCAGAGCTTGGTTTCCGAACACTCGCGACACGTGTGCAGGCGCTTTTCAATATGCCCATCACCATGGAAGTATCAGTTCCAGAGGATGTCCCTTCTCTACGTATTCACGAAGTCTCGCTTGCGCTCTGGTTACTTTCTTCCGATACCACTAATCCCACCTATGATGACATTATGCAGTATGGACGAGTGCATGACCTCACTACATTTACCGAAATCGAAGCGCATATTTTTGCATCGCTTAAAACAGAAAACCTTGAAAAGGTCTACCGTGAAATTGAACTCCCGCTTATGCCGGTGTTGCGCGACATGGAACGTATCGGTATTCGTATTGACGGAGCACATCTCGCGACACTCTCAAAAAAAATTCATGCTGAGATTGAAATTTTAGAAAAAAAGATGTACGCGCATGTGGGGATGGAATTTAACATAAATTCACCGAAGCAACTCGGTGAGATTCTCTACGACCACCTCGGGCTTAAGCCAAAGAATCAAAGGCACACTGCCACCGGACAGCGCTCGACGCGCGAGTCTGAACTCGAAAAGATGCAGGGAATGCACCCTATTATCGAAGAGATTTTGCGCTATCGCGAAATTCAGAAATTAGTCTCGACATACATTGATACTATTCCCTCTATGGTAGGGGAGGACGGACGCCTCCACACCACATTTCTGCAGGCGGGTACCACCACAGGGCGCATGTCTTCACAGAATCCCAATATTCAAAACATTCCCGTACGTACAGAAGAGGGACGACAAATTAGGAAAGCGTTTATGGCCGACACAGGGTACACCCTCGTTTCTATCGACTATTCGCAAGTGGAATTGCGCATCGCAGCATTTCTTTCGGGTGATGCTAAACTCATTGAGATTTTTAAAAACGGTGAGGACGTGCACCAAGGGGTAGCAGCGCGTGTTTTTAATGTGGAACTTAGAGAGGTAACACCCGACATGCGACGCCAAGCAAAGGTGATTAACTTCGGTATTCTCTATGGTATGGGAGTGAATGCTCTTCGAGCAAATTTAGGAAATGACACGACACGCGCAGCAGCACAAGAATTTTTCAATGCCTACTTCAATACCTTCACCCGTCTTGCAGAATATCTCGAAGAAACAAAAGCCTTCGCCCGTGCAAACGGCTACACACTTACGTATTTTGGCCGCCGCAGACATTTCCCCGGAATGAACTCGAGTGCGCCATTTATACGTGCGCAGGCAGAGCGTATGGCTATTAATGCCCCGGTGCAGGGAACCTCGGCTGATATTATTCGTATTGCGATGGTGCAGATTCATGACTATCTCACAAAGGAAAAACTCACTGGCTCAGTACATATGATGCTTCAGGTACATGATGAACTTGTATTTGAAATTAAGGAAGCCATAGTACAGATGGTGGTGCCGAAACTGAAAAGTATTATGGAAGGAGTGCTTCCACTTAGTGAGACAAAAGAGGTTCCTATTCAGGCCGAAGTGAAAGTGGGGAAGAGTTGGGACGGTATGGTAAAACTATAAACATGCTCTACGTTTTTTTTGGAACCGATACTGAGGCAGTACGTACACGAGCGCGGGAGACAGTGGCTTCGCTTGGTGACACTGTGGGAGATCGCACACTCCGTATTTCCCCCGATACCTACGTGCCTGGTATGCTTGCTGATATTGCCGGAAGTGTCTCGCTCTTTGGAGATCCACAAGTTGTGGTGCTCGACATGTTTTCTGAAAATCAGGATGCGCTCACAGACGTGTGCGCACTTTTCCCCATACTTGCTGCTTCCCTACATACGTTTGTACTTATTGAGGGCGTACTTCCTGTAGCGATACAAAAAGAGTGCAAAGCACATGCAAACGTTTTTGAAGAGATAAAAAAAGAGGCCGAGAAACTCGATGTGTTTGCACTTTGTGACGCGCTTATAGCACGCGATAAAAAACGCCTGTGGCTCCTCTTTATTTCACTCACACGCGAAGGGGTACGTGTGGAAGAAATCATTGGCATCCTTCTGTGGCAACTTAAGTTACTTCGCCTCGCGGAACGCACAGGAAGCTCGGAGGAAGCAGGGCAAAAATCATATCCATATCAAAAAGCAAAACGCGCGCTCAGCGCTTTTAAAAAAGGAGAAGTGGACACATTTTCGCGCGCGCTCCTTATCATCTACCACGAAGGTCATGCCGGAAAGCGCGACACCACACTCGCTCTTGAAGCGTGGATATTGGGTATTTAAAAAGAAATCTTAATAGCTGCTTATTCCAGTAAACTCTCCAAAACGATAGAGAATCTTCTTTTTCATTTCTGTATCACGGTACGTCTCATAGTCTGTGGTGTATGTGCGCCCATTTTCATTGCTCCACTCCATCTCAAAAAATGATTCTATCTCTGAAAAAAGTGGCTCAGGAGTCGTGCCACGCACGAGTACATCAGCTTCAAGATTAAAGTTGTCTATGTTGCGGCGAGTGAGATTGGCTGAGCCCTGTACTACGACACGCGCATCGCCTTTTTTGAATATGAGTAGTTTTGTGTGACATTGCTCACCATGAGTGTCGCACCAGCGAATACTCGTATTTCCCTTTGAGTGCAAGAGAAGTTCATGGGCCACTTGCCTGTTAGGCACACCACCCTTTTGACGTCCAAAGGCATCTTTGTTGGGGTCGAGGATGAGGCGAATATGCACTCCCCGCGCATCAGCCTCTTTGAGTGCGTCTATAATGTCGCGGTCAGAAAAGTAGAACATAGCCATATCAAATGAGTCTCCTGCGTTTAGTTCTTTCAACTCATAGAGAATCGCCACTTTAATACTTTTTTCAGTTAAAAGTTGCGCCCCAAGATTTGCGTTTGATACTTCAGAATCGGTAATAGATGTTGGCGGGGTAAAAGTATGTCCAGAAAAAATAACAACAGCTTTTTCACTTTCTATTACATCACGCCACATTCCTCTATCAACGCGGAGTGCGGTGTTGGTATGGGCACTCGAGCCGTCGTGAGGATTTGCGGAGGTGAGGAGTACATTCATGCCCCGAGAGCCATCTGGGCGGAGGTAATCTGTCGCAATTACTTTGCGATGATTTGCTTTGAAATTGAGCATGGTGAGATATGCATGAATGCCAACATCCTCTTTACGTGCATCAAGGAGGTTGGGGAGAACGTCGCCCACAACGCCGAAGGGTATCCACCACAAAATACTTCTCCAGAGTGCACTGTAGAGGGGGTTGCTGTCGCGGAGTGTAGTGAGTTTTGTTTCAGTGACGATGATACCTGCATCTTTGAGAGTTTGTAATTGTTTCGAATCATACTCCCCGTAGAGTGAATTGAGTGGGTCGGTTATGACTTGGATGACGGTGTTGGGGTCTTCGCTTTTTTTAGCAACAAGCGTGTCAATGAGTTCTCCTGAAAGTCCGCGATAGGAAGAGGTGGCGGTGCCAAGAAAATCATTAAAAAGAAACATATCAATGAGCACGTACGAGTCTGCATCCCGCACCATACGAAATATTTCATCAAATATTTCTTGTTCAGAATGACGTGTGCCCGCAGCGTCCACATAGGTGGTGTCGGTGAAGAAGTGTACGTCTTCTCTCGTAACAGGATATTCGGTACCGCGCATGTTGACGTTGTGGGGAAGGGGTTTGTAGACGTTATAGAATCCTATAACGCACACGAGGACACAAAGACCGAGTATGATTTTCTTTCGCATACACTATTGTACCAGTATTGGTTGGGGTGTTTTGGTTTGTAATTGGTCGTCATAAGTCTCTAAGTATTTTTTTTCATTGCGCATCACCAGGGAATCGGTCATTACATGACCAGTAAATCTTACAGATTCCGTTTAGGTTGTAGGAAATTTTGACAAATTTCGACAACCTTCAAAAACGAATCGTTTTTGCCTTGTGGGTATTTTGCTTCGTTATCACTCGCAAAATCCCTCGCAAGGTCTTCGATCCCTGGCCGCGAGCAAAACAAATTGCTCGCTTGGGCGGACTAATTTAAAAAACCACACGTGACTTCTGTTAAAGGGATTCTGTGTCTTCACAGATTACTAACTATAATTATTCACTTCGTTCTAATTCTAGTAAGTATCTGCGAACCCGCCTCGCGGTTTTTCTTTTTTGAAAAAGAAAAACATCGCTGCGGCTCGGACAACTAAAAAACAGTGCGCAGGCACTGTTTTTCTTTACGTTGTCCGCCCACCAGGGATCGAACCTGGGACCTTCTCCTTAAAAGGGAGCTGCTCTACCGGCTGAGCTATGGGCGGAAAAGTGTGGGACACTTTTCCGGACCTTTAGTGGAATTTTCGACCAAAGGGAGAAAATACCCTAAAGGTGTACAGCGCCTGTGTGGCGTTCTTGCGAACGATAAGGCGGATGGTTCTTACGGCTACTGAAATGAAAACGCGCATTTCTGCGCACAAAAACTATACCACAATCAGGAACCTTGTCTATTAGATAGGCAGATCAAAAGCAAAGAGACCGGCGCCGGTAATGAGGAGGGAGAGCGAAATAAAAAAGAGTAAAACATAGGTAAGTCGAGAAGGGATGAGTGGATGGGTAAAACGTTTGTGCATCATAATAAACTTCAGTGAAAGTACCATACTGAGTATGGCTGCTAATTGAGTGAGAAAGCCCACCAAAAATAGTGTTCCTATAATTATTTCCACTATACCGAGATACCACGCAAAGAAAAGTCCATACGGGAAAATGCCAGAGGATAAGGTGTCTTTGAGTGCATGGCGGTTCCGAATATGAATAATCCCGAGACGTATGAGTATAAAACCTACACTGACACGCAAAAGAAGGTAGGCAAACGGTGCGAGAAATTGAATAGGAAAGAGATTGAGCATGTGTACATTTAGTGTATCATTCTTCTATCTATGTCTACGTTTGTTATTCTTCACAATATACGAAGCGCCCATAATGTGGGATCGGTCTTTCGAAGTGCAGATGGAGCAGGGGTGTCTAAAATATTTCTCACGGGGTACACACCTGCTCCCGTCGATCGCTTTGGCAGGGAGCGCGAAGAGATTTTGAAAACTTCTCTTGGTGCTACCCACACCGTGCCGTACGAAGTTGTTTCTGATATCCAAACACTCATTACTCAGCTTGGGGAAGAAGGGGTGACACTTGTAGCGGTAGAGCAAACTTCGCATGCGATTCCCTATACCTCCTATGCTCCACAAGGAGATATCGCATATATTTTTGGGAATGAAATAACTGGCGTGGAACCCGAAGTACTTGCATATGCACCCGTACATATTCAGATTCCTATGAGTGGTTTGAAGGAATCGCTTAATGTCTCGGTGTGTGCTGGGGTAATTCTTTTTCATGTACGAGATATACGTGCATGAGTGATTGCGTACCGCAACGCTAGGTGTACGATAAGAGAAAGTATTTATTCACTAGCACTATGTTGTATGGATTTTCTCAATAAGTTTAATCTCACGAATGCTCAAATTTTAAAATTTGCTGGACTTGCTCTACTTGGGTTTATTGGTCTCACTATTTTTATAAATGTGTTTTCAAACGGGCTTGGTATGAGCGGAAATACAATAAGTATGCCGCAGGGTACACCGTATGCTTCACCTGATATGTATTATGGAGAGGCAAAACAGTCCAATCTTTCCATACGCAATGTTACGGGAGGAATGGAGCCTCAAGTGGAGGACAGTTACACATCTGGAGATGATGGTGAAGCATATGAGGTAAAGGAATATGGCGCCACCATAGAAACGAGAAATCATGAAATAGAGTGCGCGGCAGTACATGCACTCAAAGCACGTACTGATGTCATTTTCCAGAATGCAAATGAGTACGATAGGGGATGTTCCTACGTCTTCAAGGTGAAAAAAGAAAGTGTTGAGGAAATTCTCGGTATCGTGAAAGAACTTAATCCAAAGGAACTCACTGAAGCAAGTTATACGATACAGAAGGAAGTTGAAGACTACACGAGTGAAATTCAAATACTTCAAAACAAACTCGCATCACTCGATAAGACGCTTGCCGATGCAATTCTTTCATATGAAAACATCACTGCGCTTGCGACGAATGCGGGAAACGTCGATAGTTTGGCAAAGATTATTGAAAGCAAACTCACCATCATTGAACGTCTTACCTCAGCACGTATTGAAACGAGTAACTCTCTCGAGCGCATGAATCGCTCGAAGGCAGAAGCACTCGATAGACTCTTGTACACGTATTTCACGGTTTCAGTATATGAAAACAAGTTTGTCGACGGGGAAGAAATAACAAACTCATGGAAGGTTGCCGTACAACAATTTGTACGCGATACAAACAATGCGGTGCAGGACATCAGTATTGGACTCGTGTACTTCATGCTCATGATTGTGAAGATAGGACTCTACTTTGTCATAGGACTCTTCGCAGTCCGCTTTGCATGGATGTTCGCTAAGCGCATCTGGAAAAGTGGAGAGGGGGCGTAGTACGGAAACCCTGAATAAAGAAAAGTCCCGCACGCCTTTGGCGTGCGGGACTTTTCTTATGGACTCCTATTCTTTTCCAAAAAGTGTATCCATCTCCTGTTGTACTACTTTCGCGTCACTCCAAGGTGTCTTGGTGTTGTGGGGGCCCATGATATAGGGGTCAGTGCCTTTCCCTGAGATAATCACCACACTCCCATCCGGCGCTTCCTCAAGTGCGGTATGAATCGCGGTCCGTCTATCCATGATAATTTTGAGTTTTGATTCATCTTCAATACCCCGTACCATTTCATCAATAATTTTATTTGGGTCCTCATCATAAGGGTCCTCATTCGTAAGAATCACACGGTCACAATATTTCCCCGCAATACGACCCATTTCGGGACGTTTCCAAGTATCACGTCCGCCACCAGTGTTGCCGAGAATACAAATCTTCGTTTCTTTTTCGAACGCTTGATAGAGTTTCTCAAGTGAGTCGGGAGTGTGTGCATAGTCCACAACAGCAGTTATTTTACGCGACGCACCCTTGGGTGATTTAAATCTTTCTACGCGGCCTTTAATGGGTGCAAGTTTTGCAAGCGCCGCATGTATTGTTTTTATGGGTACCCCGAGCGCGCGGGTACAGGTGATAGCCGCGAGGGTGTTATACACATTAAAAAGTCCAATGAGTGGCACCCGCAGTGTGGTGCCTTGCATTATAAGGCTAATATCATCCTTGTTGAGGGTGTGGAGTTCGGTATCAGAAAGTCCGTAGGGAAGAGAGTGTTCCACTTTTGCTTCAAGGAACCGCGCCCCTTGATCGTCATCCCTGTTTGCAATTATGTATCGCGGACGTTTTTGTGATTCTTCAAGTGCATGTGCTATTTCAAGTTTTGCAGCAATATACTTTTCGTATGAGCCATGTGACTCAATGTGTTCGGGAGAAATATTGGTAAAGACGAGTGCATCGAGGTGAATGAACTTGTGTCGATACTGGAGGACTCCTTGTGAGGTCATCTCCACAATCGCAATATCACACCCCGCATTCACCGCGTCACGAAGAAATCGGTGAATAAAGAAGCGTCCCGGCATGGTCATCTTATACATATTGCGCTCGCTCTTTTCTCCTATCTTAAACCGAATCGTGCCTGCTATCGCAGTACGTCTTCCATCGGCTTCAAAAATAGCATTGAGGAGCTCCACTACCGTGGACTTTCCCTTAGTGCCCGTCACCCCCACTACGGTAATTTCTTTTGAAGGGAAGCGGTAATATGCAGCGCCAATAAGTGCAAGGGCGTAGTGATAGAGTGGCTGCAAGAGTCTGAAAAGGTGTGTGGGAATAAGGCGCTTTATGTAATAGAGAAATGTATCCATAGGTAATAATTTATATGCTCAGTATACCCATTTTGCTCTGGGTATCAAAAAGGCTATGCACTAATGGTTTTGAGAGCGTACTTTATACGCATGTTGGTGTCGGTGATGTCGGTAGGGATTTTTTGGACTGCAGTGAGTGCGTCACGCTGCGAGTAGCCAAGTGTCATGAGTGCGTCGAGAATGTCAGAATCTTGCTGATTGCCCCGTGTCTCGCCACCAAAGATTTCATCACCAAAAACGTCGGTGAGCCCCATCACAATTTTCTCCGCACTTTTCTTTCCAATGCCCGACATCTTTGAAAGATAGACAGGGTCGTTGGTCTGCACGGCTTTTTTAATCGTCGTGATATCTGCTTGCGAGAGAATTTGTATAGCGGTCTTGGGGCCTATTTTAGGAAGCTTAATAAGGTGCTCAAACATCGAAAGAGCGTCAGGAGCGGTAAAGCCATAGAGGTCTTGAGCATTTTCACGCACTGCAAGATGTGTATGAAGCGTTGCCTGTGTCCCGAGTGCAAAGCCACTGCTACTTGTTACTGACACACGATACCCAACCCCGCCTACCATAATCACAATATGTAATGGTTGTACTTCTATTATCTCCCCCACAAGTCGTGCAATCATAATATGTATAGTATTGCATACCTCCCTCCCATTGCCAAAACCCCCTCCATACAGTATAGTAGCGCCCAATATGGCTATCACACGTAACGCAAAGAAAGCACACCGCGCAGCGCAAAATAAGCGCGTGTTTAACATCCGTACAAAGACTATCGTCCACGACGTCGTCAAAGACTTCCGTACCAATGTAACCAAAGGAGCAGTAACAGAAGCAGAAGCATTACTCCCAAGCGTATTCAAAGCAATAGACAAAGCAGCAAAGCGTGGCGTCATCAAAGACAACACTGCAAGCAGGAAGAAGTCACGTCTTGTTGCGTCACTCAGGAAGGTAGTAGTGAAGTAGATATAATTCAAACCCCCGCGGCAAAGCCGCGGGGGTTTTGCGTATTCTTTTACCTGCGCTACTATAGTATTGCCTATGCGGGTATCGTTCAGTGGCAGGATGATTGCTTCCCAAGCAATAAACGGGAGTTCGATTCTCCCTACCCGCACTTATTCTTCAAAGCAAGCATCAGACGCGTGAGAAAGTGCAGTGCACTTTCACCACAAGAGTACTTCAATTTTTATGGTCGTTATACTCCCTAAAAATTTGGTCGTGCAAGACTTTGAGCAGTTGCTGCGCGACCAGATTTTCGTTTAGAAAATCGAAGTACTCTTGTGGTGAAAAGTGTACAGTCTCTGTAAGAGATTCGATTCTCGCATCCCGCACTCTTTAGTGAGACAAACCCAAGTGGTGTAAATTAGTATCTAGTTTTAAAATTCCTCAATCTATGTCAATATTGTGCATATGATCAAATTTAATGAAGTAACTTGGTATTCAAAATTTGCGGCAATTATTTTCTTCATCGGAGTGCTTCCTGCCCTTGCTTTTTACATTGGAACTCAATATCAACTTGCGACAAATATAGATCATTTGCAGAACAATGTTACAGATGTAAATCCAAGTGATGTAAAAACAATAAATCCCATAATCACTCATACTGCTTCTTCTGCGCCAACATACATACAAAAATTGACTTGTCATGATACTCCTCATTATTTTGTAATTACTCATCCACTCGAAGATCCTGGGGAAGCAATTCTTATAAAACAGAAGATAAATGAAAATCAAAAAATAGACTGTGTGTATACCGTTGAAAAAGAAGATTTTGAGATTATGTATGAGAATTTTCTGGCTATAGAAAGTAATTTTCTAATCACTGATTCGGGAACCGCTCCCGGCATTCGCGGTCTCCAAATTTATGACCTGAATTCTAAAAAAGAAGTTCTCAATGGTAGTTATTCAAAACCCATTGAGATTAAGAATGGAGCACTAACATATTGGCATGCTACAGATGAAGTCGCTACTAAGAGTAACTGTTCAAAACTAGACGAATACGCTGAGCAGGGAGCATATATAGAAAATCGTGTGACATTAATTCTTCCAGATATGACCCAAAAAGATTTGGGTGAAAAACGCTGTTCTCTAAGAAATTAATTCTGATGGAGGAGTGTCAATTGGAGACATAAAAATGACTCAATGGACGATTACAGAATTTCCCCGTGTCTTATCAGGTACCTTGAAGGAGTACTAATGCTTCAAATAAAGAAAGGAGTGTAGCGATACGCTATACTTATGTATATGTATCATGGGTTAAGCACAGATGAAGTCGAGGTTCTTCAAAAACAATTTGGGAAGAATGCTTTGCCGCAAGCGCAGTCTCGGTTTTTAAAACTACTCGTTCGACAATTCAAGAGCGTTTTTATTATCCTCCTCATACTGGCGTCCGCAGTCACTTTTGCGCTCGGTGAACCATTTGACGCGAGTTTCATTCTTATTTTTGTATTTCTCGGTATTGGACTTAGTCTTTTTCAAGAATATAAATCAAATGCAGCCGCAGATAAACTCCAGTCGTATCTAGTGAAGACTATAACGGTGAGACGTAATGGGGAAGACGAGGAGGTGCCAGTGTCTGAACTGGTTCCTGGTGATATTTTGAAACTTGAATCAGGCGATATTGTGCCAGCAGATGCCGTCATCCGCCATGCACAGGGACTCCAAGTAGACGAAACTGCTTTCACAGGAGAAAGCGTCCCCGTATCAAAGGCTGCGGCAGAATCAAGTGAAACATTGGAAAATAATAAACTGCTTCAGGGTACTGTTATCGTCCGTGGGCTAGCCTACGCTGAAGTTACTGCCACAGGGTCACACACACGTCTTGCGCACATAGCACACACCGCCTCAAGTATCGAAAGTGTGAGCGAACTTACCAAAGGGGTAGATAAAATTAGTACGTTTATTTTACGGACGACACTGATAACACTGCTCTTTGTGGTGCTTGCAAATGTACTCATCGAGGGTGCAGGAGCAGATATACCTCATCTCCTTATCTTCGCAATTGCGCTCGCCGTTTCGGTGATACCCGAAGCATTACCGCTTGTGATGATGTTTTCGCTCTCACATGGAGCACTCAAACTCGCGAAGAATCATGTGATCGTAAAGCGCCTTTCTGCGGTACAAGACCTTGGTTCGATTGAACTTCTCTGCACCGATAAAACAGGTACCATTACTGAAAATAAACTGGTGTATAAAAACGAGTATATTATTCCGGAATGCCCCTTCCATCCTCTCGTGCTCTCTCAACTCGCTTCCCATGATCTTCACGAGCGTCACCCAGAACCCTTTGATCACGCAACGAAGGAGGCGCTTTCTGAAGATCATAAACGTACTATTGCCGAATATACACTCCTCGAAGAATATCCTTTTGATCCCGTGTTACGGAGTAACGGAGCGAAGGTCCGTCATCAAGGTGGCAACACTCTCAGTATCAGGCGGGGTAGCCCCGAGTACTTTATTAGTCAAGGGTTAGTGAATAGAGAACGAGTAGGGCAGTGGCTTTTTGATGAAGAACGTATGGGGCACCGTGTACTTGGAGTGAGTTACGACTATGGGAATAAACAACAATTTGGTGGCTTTGTATCATTTGCAGATACACTTAAAGAATCAACGACCGAGACTTTAAAACAGGCAAAGGAATTGAATGTCACCGTTACCATTATTACGGGTGATTCATACATGGTAGCAGAAGCGATAGGGAGGGAGGTGGGGCTCGTCACCCATCCTGAACACGTATGTGAGACGAGTACTTTTTTTGACCTCCCTACAGAAGAACAACATGCTCGCGTTGGCGACATTCGCGTGTTTGCACGGACCACTCCGGAACAAAAACTTTCGCTCATTTCTCTTCTCAAGGAAAAATACACTGTCGGTTTTTTGGGAGAGGGTATCAATGATGCTGCCGCACTTAAAGCGGCAAGCGTGTCGATGGTGGTACAGTCGGCATCAGATGTTGCGAGAGAGACTGCCGACATTATTCTTCTGAAATCCGACCTGCACGTTATTATTGATGGTATCCGCCTTGGACGTGAGACGCACGCCAATACGCTTAAATATATTCGTGCCACCCTTGTTTCAAACTTTGGTAATTTCTACGCGGTCGCGATTGGCTCATTGTTTATTACATTTCTTCCCATGCTCCCGAAGCAACTCCTTCTTCTGAATCTTTTATCTGACTTCCCCATGATGGCCGTTGCTTTTGATAGGGTGAGTAGGCGAGAGATATCACGACCGCAAAAGTATGATTTTCGCTCACTCTATATTATCTTCATTACGCTTGGATTGGTCAGTACTGTTTTTGACTTTATGTGGTTCGGAATCTTTTTCAAAGAAGGGCCCGCAGTGCTTCAGACTAACTGGTTCATCGCGAGTGTGATAACTGAAATAGCACTGTTGTTCTCTATTCGCTCCATGCTCCCTATCGAAAAAGCAGGCTTACCCGCACCCATCATTATGTGGCTTTCTGCACTTGCCTTTGTGGCAACAATTACGCTGCCTATAATCCCTATCACTGCACATTATTTTGAGTTTGCTACTCCGACTTGGGGGGACCTTGGTCTCATTATCACGCTCACCGGTGTGTACCTCGTAGTGACCGAAATGGTAAAACGCCCCGTAGCACGGTTTTTGAAAATGAGTTAAAACGATACTCCATATTGTTTTTTGTTCGCACACATACAAAAAACTGCCCGAAGGCAGTCTCTTGTATGTGTGCTCTCACCAGGGATCGAACTCTACGAGTTCAGTACCCGATGTGGATAATTTTGTTCGCCTTAGGGCTCCAAAATTATCTCGCATCGGCTTCGATCCGTCCTCCTGTTTGCTCACCGCAAACAGTTGCGGCTGGTGAGGGCCCAACTGAAAAAGCACCCGAAGGTGCTCTTTCATATGTGCTCTCACCAGGGATCGAACATTACATGTTCAGTACACCTTGTCGCTCTTTTGTTTCCCTTCGGTCACAAAAGTGCAGGCAAGGTCTTCGATCCCTTAAAAACAATACCCCGTATTGTTTTTTGTTCGCACATATACAAAAAACTGCCCGAAGGCAGTCTTTTATATATGTGCCCCCAGTAGGAATCGAACCATCTCGGTAGCCCTAGAGGGGTGACTTAGAATATAGAAATGAAAAAGGACGGAAACCACGAGTGATTTCCGTCCCTGACCGTAGGCGGCGGCTTGTTAGGCGCGCGGCCGGCGCAGTCCCCGCATGTAGACATCGTTGTGGCGACGCTTAAGCGGAGTGATGCTCACCTTCCGCAGATCGATGGCAGCCGATTCGGGGGGCTTCTGGGGTGTCGACGCAGTCGACGGGACAGTCTGTTGCATAAGAACCTCCATTGAGTTGCTAGACAAAGCAGACCATCTGCTCTCTAGTTTTTGTAGGATAGACTTATTTTCTCGCTCTGTCAATTGACATAATTGTAATGTGTGGTACTTTTTAATTCAGTTTTGTTTACTTTTTATGTTTTTTGAAAATTTAGATAGGAGTACCCATCATGTTCCCACAAATCAAAGACAGTATCTCTGTCTTATATCGAAAGGTTCGAGATACCTACGAAGTGAATTTTCTCTTCAATGCAAGTAGCGTAGTCCTCCCATTTCACCTTAACAAGGCAGCCTTTGACTGCTTGCAGTATCTCGATGGCTTGCATTCCATTGAAGAAATTGAAGCGAAGTCAAATCTTCCAGTTGCTGAAGTAAAAAGATTGGTATTGGCTTTGCAAAAAAGTCGTGTGCTAACTACAAGAAAGCAACTGGCTGTTATTAAGCAAGATAGGTTCGCAACGCAGCGTAACTTCTTTGCGGAATTTGAGACAAGAACTCAATCTCGCGAAGTTATGCAAGATCGGTTGCATCAGGCACGGGTTGCCATAATCGGCTTGGGTGGCATTGGCACTTGGGTTGCTCAAGGTCTCGCTCTTGCAGGTGTTCGCAACTTCGTCCTCGTTGACCCTGATGTCGTCGAATTATCAAACTTAAACAGGCAGTGCGTGTTTAATGTTGGCGACATCGGATCTTTGAAGGTTCAGGTGGCGGAGCAGAAACTTCGTACTACTGACCCTGAAATTTCAGTTCGAGGGGTCGTACGACGAGTTGTGTCAGTACGGGACTGCCTGGAGGAAATGAGAGATAGTAGCATAATCATCTCATGTGCAGATGATCCGAGCACCGATGCAGTGAATCGGATTGTTACCGAAGTTGGCTTTGAGCTGAACGTGCCTCATATTCTCTGCGGAGGATATGATGGTCATCTAAGCTTCATCGGGCCGACGGTCATTCCGGGAAAATCAGCTTGCTGGTTCTGTTATGAGTACGCGCTTGATAGACAACTTCATCGGGCCGAGTATCAGCAACTTGCCGTTACTAATGCGCATAGCAAAGGAGGAAATATCGCTGCAATCAGTGCGATAACAGCAAACTATCATGTGCTGGATGCACTGAAGGTCATTACCGGTTTCTTGAAGCCGACGATGACCAATAAGGCTGCGGAGTTGGATTTTCGTACCTACGATATCAACTTCCGTAAATTCAGAAAACGTCACACATGCCCATATTGCGGGCAGAAAAGAGGTGAGTAATGAGTATTGATTCGTATGTCGTATCAAAGCACCTCATGCTTGAAAGTGAAGATGGTGAGAATGGGGTTGTGATACACAATACTCGGACTGGCCATCGTCTTTCTTTGACTGAGGAATCTGTGAAGGTTCTTGAGGTTTTCCGTAGTGCCAAAAGCACGCAAGAAGCCGCAAGAGAGCTCGGTGTAGCTGAAGGTGAACTGTACGAGGAATTCCTGTCAATCATTGTTGCGTTTTCCGAAGCTTTCTTTCTTGTCTCTGTGACAGAGGGGAAGGCTGAAGAACCACTGTCTGTCGATAAGGACACCTTGTTTGTCAGTGCGCAAACACCCTTCGTGTACTGTCCTTCAGTCGACGTGGAGAACCTTGAAGAAGGGACAATTGTCGTTGCTGGCGTAAGTCTCGATCAGGCGACGACCGGTAATCCTGGCACTCGTCTTGGTCCTGACCGGCTTCGCGAAGTCTCGACAAAGTTTCTTGCATACGAGCGAGATATCTTCACAAGGAAAAGTCGGGGTTGGCACAACGCAGATCTCGGTACAGTAATCCTTGAAGGTGTTCCGTTTGGAGACCTAGGCAATGTCGCGTATCGAACCGGTGAGCCTTTAACTGCAGTGTACGAACGTTGCTACCGAGGTGCTCTGTTGTCACAACAGAGTGGTGCGCTCCCTGTGTTTATTGGGGGAGACCACTCAATTTCCGCTCCGCTTATCCGTGCGTGCGCAGAAGTCCATAGGGAAGTTGTCATTATCCACTTGGACGCACATACAGATATGGGTGAGTGGGAAGTTGGTTCTGAACATCATCATGGAAACGTCATGCGGCGAATGTTGTATGAAAACCCGACCGTGTGTCTGTTGCAGTTCGGGGTACGTGGCTTTGCCGGAGCTCCGCTTGGTGAAGTTCGTTGTGAGACGACAACCCAAGCAAGCATTGAAGAAGATATGGAACACGTGCTGCAAACTCAAGTACCAAAGGGGAAGAAATGTTACATTAGCCTCGATGTTGATGTGATTGATCCTTCCTTTGCGCCTGGGACAGGCACGCCAGTTCCGCTTGGGATGAACCCAAGAACTCTTCTGAAATTGCTCCGAGCGGTGGCAGAAAATAACCAAATTGTCGGCATGGATGTTGTTGAATTGAGTCCATCGCTTGATAGAGATGACATGACAACCAGCTTGGTCTTCCATGTTCTCATGAAAGTGTTGTACTGGATCACCTTAAAAAAGTGACCCTACGTTCTATTTGAAAGACCCGAGGCCTTCTTTGGCCCTCGGGTTTTCTTTTATATTTTAGAAGCAACACACATCCAGCGCAGTTGAATGTCTGATTTTGACTCGGGGTATATCGGTACTTCCTGTCTCGCTTCATAGTCTAGCCAAAACCTGAGGAATTTTATTTTTCCCATTTTGAGTATTTCACCCGTCGTTGGTTCAGCAAGATAAATATGGTCTTTATCTACTTTGTCTAAAACACTAAGGTGCCCAATGTATCCTTCTAGCATCCAAGAGAGGATAATAGCCGAATCTTTAGTGTTAAGTTCCATCAATTTTTCCCAGGAAGTGTTTTTAAAGACTTTTGTTTTGAGTCCGTAGTGCTGTAGCACATTCACCAGTTGTTTGTTGTATATACCTCCTTCCTTTTTGTAGTTAGTGACCTTAGTGATATCTGCGACTGTATGGGGTATATCAAAGTATTTCAGAGTCATTTCAATACTTGTAGGTCCGCAGGCACTAGCATCTCGTTGTTTTATAGGGGTTATCTTTGTACTTTTCATACAACCACTCGTTACTGCTTAACAATACTGAAATGATGGATGTTAATCCTCTTTCCACTTTTTACACGCGCTGACTCAAAAAGACCATCTTGTTTAAAGCCGACTTTTTCTAAAGCCTTCATCATTGGAGTGTTTCCTTCTTCTACCTCGGCACTAATAGTATAGATGTTCAGGTGTGCAAAAGAATAGTCAACCAAGGCGGTAATAACTTCAGTTGCTATTCCCTTACCCCAATAATTTTTATCGCCGATGACAATACCGAGATTTGCTACTCCGTGATACTCATTAAAATCGGTGAGTGCGACAGTTCCAATGGTTATCCCTGCGATTGCTTCAATTGACCAATAGAAACCCTCTTCGTCATTTTCGCACTCAGTAATGTATTCATACTGTGCAGCGATGTCCTGCACTGCACTTCGTGGTTCTGGCATAAACGCTTGTACCTCAGGGTCAATATCCCATGTTTGCCACAGCTCAGCATCACTCGTCTTAAACGGTCGCAGTAAATAAGATTCAGATTTTATTGTGGGTACTTTCATAAGTATGAGTATAGCAAATTTGTCCTGCGTTTAAATCTCAATTTAAAAATCAGAAAATACACCAGGTTTGATTCCTTTCGGGGTCGAAATTCTTTGGTATGAAAATATCCTTATTTTAGGCCTTTCGGTAGGCCTCGCTAGACTGTGCTCTCACCAGGGATCGAACCTGGATCTTAGGTACCGCAAACCTAAATTCTATCCATTAAACTATGAGAGCGGGGACGGTGACGATTCTACCACAGAGAATTGCATTTGATAAGCCTCGCATGAAATGCGGGGCTTATGTGGCAGATTTAGAATCCTAAATACTCCATGAGTTTGTGCGAGAAGGGTTCTTCAAGATGTTCTATCGGTAGCCTAGGACCCACAAGACGTTCTATATCATCGACATATTCTTCGGGAAGGGGAATGATAATGAGTGACATGAAAAGTTTTTTGGATTTAAAAATGACTTGTGGGCCTTGTGAATTATTTTCATCAACGCAATATGATTCGAGGGTGGTGTATGGATAGAGTTCATCACCAACACGAATACCACGGGTGAGGATCTCAAAAGGAATAATGCGTGGTGGCTTGTTGCCATTAAGAAAAATTACCATCGCGGCAAGAAGAATCACTATGCCAAAAAGCGCGTTTCCAAAAATAATACTGGTAACTGAACCAGCAACGGCAATAATGCCAAGTGCCCAAAACCAATCATGAGATTTTTCAATGTGGGTGTGCTCAGGCGCTTCCCAATAGAGGGTTGATGTATTGTCATTCATGAGATAATTGTAGCATAGCATTTTTTGTGTTTGCATCTTATACACGTATAAAAAACACAGGCATGTGATGCATGCCTGTGGATTATTTTTTTGCATCTACGAAGCTGTTTCGTAATGTGAAACCTGGGTAAGTGGATGGTATTTCATTTTTGTGATATCAGTTATACCTACCAACGTGTCGAGAGACAGCTCGTCTGCAAAGGGTTCAAGTGCTTGTTTTGCTACTATGGCAAAGTATTTTGCTTTTGCAATTGCAACTCCTCGTTCTGCAGTGTCGACGTACGGAGCGGATATAAGGAGTAGCGCACCACCAGCCTTTAGAGCAGGGTTGCTTTTAAAATTGTTGAGCACAATCCTACCCGCAACTTCAACTGCCTCACGCCACGTACCGCCCGTATGTCCGTAGGGACCAATAATGAGCGCACGATTAGGGAGATGGAGCCAGTCAAAACCACGCCCCACACCGATAATGTTTTCGTTGTGGACGAGTTCAAGAACAGGGCGCCCCTCTTTTTTTATGCGTGCAACATGTTCACGATTGTTGAGTACAAGAGGGAGTAGGTCTCTAAGAATTTCCTCGGGTACCTCTGGGTAGAGTGTACGGAGCCGATGAGTCAACTCTGCATCTGAGAAATTGATACAGTCTGCAATGGAGAGTTCTTCACCGTTGTTTCCGCACAAAATGAGTGCATCTTCGTCGGTCTCCACACCCACTACAATCGCTGAGATGGCAGAATTATGCATGCCAAAAATCTCATCAAACTCATGCTTGAGTGTAAATGCTCCTTCGCGTGATGCCGCAATATTGTACTTGTGTCCCGCACATCCCCGATGGTCGTTGTGTTCCTTTGAGAAGTGGAACGTGCAGAGTGCGAGTGAGGAATGTCCTTCGCGTGCGACACGCTCCACCGCATCAAGTACCAAACGACCAAGGTATGGGTCACCCATGGTGAATATTCCACCAATGTTACGAAAAGGCTTTAAGATACCCATCGGTACACCCGTGATAAGCGGGAGATTAATTCGCCCATCCATGCATTTAAAGACAAGTATTTGTGTGGGATGCTTACCCGCATGACGAATACGGTCGTAGTACGCACCAGTGGTGTCGAATGCTCTATTGCGCTCTTCGTTGAGACTAAGAATTTCCGCTTTGAGACCCATGATTTTTTCCTCTCGTGTTATTAGATAATGAACTATGTAAAAAGAACTGAATCTCCGTTGAATGTGCAGTAAAACGGAACATTCAACGGAGATAATACGTGTAGTTGTACTACAAAATATAAAAATTGTGAAGTACAACAAGATTCATTGTATTCAAGAAGTGATACGTAGAGTCAATCTTGCATCTTTTTGCTATACTCATCGCATATGAAACACTTCAATGTGCGGTGCAGGGGGATTATTCTTCATGAGGGGAAGATGCTTATGGTGCGGCATCCACACCATCCTACTGATGTCGTCCTTCCGGGCGGACATTTGGAATTTGGTGAAGACCCTAAGGAATGTATACATAGAGAATTAGTGGAAGAACTCGGTGTGGTGCCGGTGATTGGGAGACTTCTCTACGTAAATACATTTATGGATAAGGAAGATAGGCAGCCAGTTGAGTTTTTCTTTGAGATTATGAATGGTGATGCGTATCTTAACTGCCACCTTCTCACCCGGACCCACGCACACGAACTCGTGGACATTGTGTGGGTAGCACCGACTGACGATGTACATATTTTGCCAGAAGCATTGGGAGAAGATTTTAGGACACGTGGAGTTCTTGGTGACGAAGTGCGGTTTATGAAGGGGTAGTGAGGTACAGAGGAAGAGTAATGAAACACAAAAGGGTCGCGAGCGAAGCTCGCGACCCTTTTAATATTTGTAATACCTACCATCCCAAATGCTTCATCGCATCCATGACGCGCACAAACCCACCAACATTTGCACCCTTCACATAATCAACACGATCACCCTCTTTCCCATATTGGACACAGGTTGCATGAATGCGTTCCATAATGAGACGGAGTTCTGCATCTACTTCATCAGTAGTCCACTGCGTGTGTCCTGCATTTTGGCTCATCTCTAGACCAGAGACCGCCACCCCACCCGCATTCACTGCTTTTGAAGGACCAAAAAGAATGCCAGCATGCTGGAATGTGTGGATTGCCTCAAGTGTGGAAGGCATGTTGGCACCTTCAGCAACAAGGAGTGCACCATTGGCGAGCATTGCTTTCGCATCAGCCTCATCAATTTCATTTTGTGTTGCTGCGGGCATGTATACCTCTGCAGCAACAGTCTGCCATGGCGTGCCCTCGTGATACTTTACCCCTTCCGGAAGCATGATGTCTTTCAGTGCCCCTTTGTTTTCCTTATGCTCTTTAACCATATCAATACATTCGCGTGTGAGTCCTTTATCACTATAGAGGTATCCTTCTCGGTCTGAGAGTGTGAGAGGAAATGCTCCTTCAGTAAGAAGTTTCTCAGCAATATGCGTGGCGACATTGCCAGAACCCGAAACAACAACACGCATATCTTTGAGGTTCTTGCCCGCATAAGCGAGCATGTTCTTTACAAAATATACAGCGCCGTACCCCGTTGCTTCAGTACGAATGAATGATCCGCCATACCCCGTACCTTTTCCGGTAAGGGTACCGTCGACGCGGTTTTGGAGTCTTTTATACGCGCCATAGAGATAGCCGATTTCACGACCTCCCACACCAATGTCGCCCGCAGGCACATCGGTGTTCGCACCAATGTACCGAGAAAGTTCAGTCATAAAGGCAACACAGAAACGACGCACCTCCGAGTCACTTTTCCCCTTGGGGTCAAAGTCGCTACCACCCTTACCACCACCAAGCGGGAGGCCGGTGAGTGCGTTTTTGAATATTTGTTCAAAACCCAAGAATTTGAGTACGTCCTCATTGACTGAGGAGTCAAAGCGGAGCCCTCCCTTGTATGGACCCAGAGCAGAATTGAACTGTACACGATACCCAATGTTGGTACGTATTGCTCCGTCATCTCCTTCCCAGACAACTTTAAAGACAATCATACGTTCGGGGATAGTGAGACGTTCGAGACGAGCGTATATTTCTTCACTCGTGTTCTGTGCGGCGAGGTAGGGAATGACACTGTCAAGAAACTCGGTGAGTGCCGCACGAAAAAGTGGTTGGTGCGTGTACTTGTCGGTGATGGCGTGTATTGAGTGTTCCATGGTATTCAAGAGTTACCGTTTAAGATATATATGGTATCACGAAATAGTATTGGGTTTGAAAATGAAAACAATTTCAAGTATGTATATTTGAAACTCATCCACAACATTTTCTAAATAATCATATTGATATCAGAGTTCGAGGTGTATACTACACGCAGACAGAACGCAAAAATCTCCTACGAATGTAGGAGATTTTTGTATTTGGGTATTAAAGTAACCTTTTACTGCCATTTGCTCTTTTTTCTCAACTTCACTCTCTAGCATTTTGTTCGATTCAATATCGGCAGTCTGTTATAATTTTATAATCTATGACAAATCTACATAGTGTTTCGAAATTTGAAAGGCCTCGTGAAAAATTGGCAAAATATGGTGTTGGAAAATTAACTAACACTGAACTCTTGGCGATATTGCTTCGAACTGGTACGAAAGAATTAAACGTATTGAAGTTAGCTCAGGCAATTTTGCGCAAGTTCGAGGATACACAAATTGTTGATCTAACTATTGCAGATTTAAAATCAATTCACGGAATCGGTACGGTAAAAGCCTGTGAAATAATTGCTTGTTTTGAACTAGGGAAGAGAATGTTGAAAGATAAAAAGTCTACTTTGCTTTTAACCTCACAAGATGTTTGGGAACAAATGGCTGATATTCGTTCGAGTAAAAAAGAACATTTTGTGGTGTTCTATCTCGATACCAGAAATCAAGAAATCAAACGAGAAATTATTTCTGTAGGTACATTAAACGAAAGCCTGGTACATCCTCGAGAAGTATTTGAGAGCGCTATTAAATACAATGCCGCCGCGATAATTGTGGCGCATAACCACCCATCGGGCAGTATTGAACCGTCACAAGATGATATTGAAATCACAAAACGCCTGGTTCATGCGGGTAAAATACTCGATATCAGGGTTTTGAGTCATGTGATTGTGACAAATCAAATGCATGGTATTGTGGAGATAAATAACTAACTTTAGTGTATGGGGACCTATGAAACAAAAGAAAGTATTCTTGAACGAGCAGGTCTCGCTATTGATAAAAGCATACGAGATTTTATTCCTGTCGAAGAATTGCCGATAATCGAAGCAAAGGTAGCAGAATTAAAAAACAAAGGCTATCTAGGTAACCTAGTAGAGTGGTTTGTGTTTGGTAAGAAAGCAGATTCACTCAGTCAAGCTGATTTCCATATTGCAGATATTGAGCTAAAAACTACGCCGATTAAGCATAGTACGAAGCATACGTACGTTGCAAAAGAACGGCTCGTCTTTTCGATGATTGACTATCAAGCAATCCGATACGAAACTTGGGAGACAAGTTCATTTCTAAAAAAGAACAAGGTAATTTTACTGATGTTCTATTTATGGATGCAAAGCCAAACAGTTCTTGATTACAAATTCAAATTTGTGCATCTTCTCGATTTACTTGGCGATTTATCAGATGAGGATGTTTTACAAATTCAGAAAGACTGGGAATTTATCGTCGCAAAAATTGGAAGGAATGAAGCGCATCTTTTATCTGAGGGTGATACGTATTATCTCGGTGCTTGTACAAAGGCGGCGAACAGCAGGGTAGTACGGGAGCAGTCGCCGGGTCATGTACCAGCAAAACCACGAGCATTTTCTCTAAAACAACAGTACATAAACTACCTGATTCAAACAAAGTTATTACACCGAACTGTTGACGGTGATTCAATTTTCAAAAAGAGTAAAAAAGCCAAAACAGTTGAAGAAGCAGTAAACGCAAAGTTTGCTCCATATTTTGGTCAAACTGATACGGAGATTTTAAAGAAACTGGAAACAAATATCGGGAAAACCGCTAAGAGTTACAAACGTCTGGTTGTAAATAAAATTCTTGGAGTTGATTCAGATAATATTCTGGAACTTGAAAAGGCTAATATAACTCTTCGCGTCATTACGCTTGAAAGCAATGGAACATTAAAGGAATCAATTTCGTTTCCGGCTTTTGATTTTAAAGATTTGGTAACTCAGACATGGTATGACGATAAAGAAGAGGTAATGTCTGACTTTCATCTTCAGCTTGAAACAAAGAAGTTTTTATTTGTTGTCTTCCAAAAGCAGGAAAATACTGATGATATAGTTTTAAGAAAAACAATGTTTTGGAATTTTCCAATGCAGGATATAGATAAGGCTAAAGAAGTCTGGGAGATGACCATCACATTGATAAATGAAGGTAAAATTGTAAGAGAAATAAAGAAAAATAAGAGGGGTGAAGAAATAAGATATACCCATTTCCCAGGCTCTTCATTTAACGGTGTTGCGCATGTAAGACCACACGGAAGTACACGAGAAGATATGATTGAATTGCCTGTTGCAGACGAGTTGACGGGTATGAAAGAATACACAAAACAATGTTTTTGGTTGAATGCAAGTTATATACAACATGCAATTGAGAAAGATCAAGATTGATCATTCTTGTGTTGTTTGTTAAAATACCCCTATGAAGAAAATTCGTGTTGTTGAGTTATTCGCTGGTGTTGGTGGTTTTCGTCTCGGCTTAGAGGGCTGTGAAGGCAATTCGAAACCGCATCATGATTTTTTTGAAACTGTCTGGTTTAATCAGTGGGAACCAGCTACTAAACGTCAGTATGCTCATGAAACCTACGTTTCTCGTTTTGGTGAAGCCAAACACAAACACGAATTCACTAATATCGATGTAGCGCAGGTTACTGATAAAGTCCCAGAGCACGATTTGCTTGTGGGAGGTTTTCCGTGTCAGGACTACTCGGTTGCAAAGAATCTATCAGCATCGAATGGTCTTGAAGGTAAAAAAGGAGTGCTGTGGTGGTCAATTTACGATATTTTGGTAAAGCAGGACGACAATGCCCCGCAGTATTTAATGTTAGAGAATGTTGATAGATTGATTAGCTCGCCAGCGAAGCAACGTGGACGTGATTTTGCAGTAATCCTCTCATGTTTAAATGGGCTCGGGTACACTGTGGAGTGGCGAATTGTAAATGCTGGGGAATATGGTTTTCCGCAACGCCGCCGCCGTATATTTATATTGGGGTATAAGAACGGTTCTGCTGTGCAAAAAAAGTTTGCCAAAGTTGGTAATGTGGAAAAATGGCTATGTGCATCAGGTCTTACACAAAAAGCTTTTCCAGGTACATCATTGACTGGATTCAAAACCTTTGAGATTAATCGTGACCCGGCTGAAGTATCAAAGTCATTTAATCTAGAAGACTCTAAAAATTCACCGTTTATGAATTCTGGTGTAGCAGATAATTTTATTGTTACAACAATACGAATGTCTCCGATTTTTACGGGTAGGCAAATAGTTTTATCTGATATTCTTATTGATGAAAAGAAAGTGCCTGAAGAATACTATATAGACAAAAAAGATTTGGAGAAATGGGTGTATTTGAAAGGTGGAAAAAACGAAAAGAGAAAAGCTAAAAATGGTTTTGAGTTTACGTATTCTGAAGGTCCGGTTGGTTTCCCTGATGCTCTTAATAAACCATCTCGTACAATTATTACAAGTGAAGGAGGCTCAACCCCATCCCGTTTTAAGCATGTTGTGAAAACGAAAAGAGGTTTGCGGCGCCTAACCCCTATTGAACTAGAGAGACTTTGTATGTTTCCAGAAAATCATACCGAAGGAAATACTGATACTCGACGGGCTTTCTTCATGGGTAATGCGCTCGTAGTTGGTGTAATCGATAGATTAGGCGAAACGTTAATCAGGTTACATACTAAAAAGTAGAACAAAATTTCATTTACCTGATGATTTTCTTGAAATAAGATTCCTTAGGGAATATCTCTTAGATGTATACTACACGCAGACAGAACGCAAAAATCTCCTACAAATGTAGGAGATTTTTGTATTTATTCACTCGTTGTTTAAATATTTTTCAAAAATTTTTGTCTCTTGCTTTCTTCCATCCGTTCTATTGCGTAGCGTAAAGTAGTGCGAGGTAGGGAGTCGTAATATGAACGTAAAAACTCTTCGCACAACTGAGTATCTTTTTTCCACACTTCTCGGAGTGTCCAGCCGACAGCCTTCTGAGTCAGATCTTCTGTGTCACTCAAAAGTCTCTGGGCAATTTTCAAAGAAGAGTCGAATTTTCCCTCTCGTATGAATGCCATAGTAGAAATAATAGCCACTCGGCGATACCACATATTCTCTGAGTCAGAGAGTTTGTCTAAGATACTTTCATCTATTATCCCGTTTAGAATTGCATGTCCTAAGATTTTGTACGTAGAGAGATCCACTAAGTCCCAGTTGTTTATCTGCGTTAGATTCCGGAGATAAAATTTGACTATCCTGAGACGATCCGTATTACTTTTTGCTCGTTCATATTGTGCGACCAAGATGAGGGCTCCCACTAGCCTCTCCTCATGAATCGGTGAGTTCAATGCGTCTTGTACCTCAGACAAGGGTACATGTGCAAATTTTTTGACCACGGTACGTGCGTCGGGATTGCTGACCCCGATGAATTTGTCGCCCTCACCATACTGTCCCTTTCCCGTTTTGAAAAACCATTCATTCGTTTTCTTGCGCGAAGCACTCGCATATTTTTTCAGTTCTTTCAAAATGGCGCTCATATAGTTTTCTTTTCCTTTTTCTTCTTTTTCTTTGGCATAGGTAGGTGTGATGCAGTAATCTCTATGAGTTCAGAAAGCCACTCTCTGTCATCTATATGGTCTTCATCAATTTTCATAGAGACTTTCGCACCGTTGTACGCATACCCCTCCTTATAATATTTCCCAACAAATTCTTTCCCCTCATCGGTAATTTTTACATACAGCGTATCATCACAGACTAAGCCAACAACTTTACCATCACAATACAACGCGTATTCCCCGAACATCTTTCGAGCAGAAACATCCCCAGCCGAAGCCAGTTGATCTAAAATATAATCTATCGTTGCTTGTTTTGTTGCCATACGTATTTCGTTTACTCCAGTTATGTGCAAGAGGTCCAACCCTATCTTTATTATATATGGGATGTATACATAAAAACTTTGTTTTCACTCACTAGTTAATTGTATCAATTTCGAAGTGTACTTCCATACATCAAAAACGAACGCCTAATTAGGCGTTCGTTTACCGGCGGAGGGAGAGAGATTCGAACTCTCGGTCCGGTTTCCCGGACTCTTGTTTTCAAGACAAGTGCGATCGACCACTCCGCCATCCCTCCGTATATATTCAATTTTCTGCCTCACGATAGTACCAGAAAATTCTAGTAAATCAAAATCCTTTTGCATGGTATGCTATTCCCATGAAATTGATGGGAATAGATTATGGGACGAAGCGGGTGGGTATTGCGCTCACCGATGACAAGGGCATGATGGCGTTTCCGCGTGAGGTGCTCCCGAATGACGCATCCTTAATGAAGGGAATTGAGCGTATTGTTGCCGAGGAAAAGGTGGGGGTCATCGTGGTCGGGCATTCCCTTGGTCGCGACGGTGCTCCGAATAAAGTACACGCGGCAGTGGAGGATTTTATTCAGGACCTCACTTTGCATATTGGGCTACCCGTAGAACTTGAGCCAGAGCACTATACGACGCAAGAAGCGATACGCTTTCAGGGAAGGAATGAAATGACTGATGCGAGTGCTGCGAGCGTTATTCTTAATAGTTACCTGTTAAAAATAGAAAATAGAAAATAGAAAATAGAAAATAGAAAATAGAAAATATGGAATATATACGATACACACGATCTGTTACTAGTTATAAATAATGCACTATGATTAATTACGATGATTTTGCAAAGGTAGAAATACGGATTGGTGAAGTGGTTTCTGTGGAACTTATAGAGGGTGCAGACAAACTTCTCAAGTGTATGGTGGACGTAGGGGACGTAGACGCAGAAGGAAATAAAGTGCTACGCCAAATCCTTTCGGGTATCCGAGAGTACTTTGAAGACCCGCAGATCCTTGTGGGGAAGAAGTTTCCGTATGTGGTCAACCTCGAGCCACGCACGATTCGTGGGTGTGAAAGTCATGGCATGATACTCGCTGCGAGCAATGAAGGTGTGCTTGCGCTTCTAGAACCCACTGCAGATATTCCGGCAGGTACAAAAATAAAATAGTCGTGTGTGTGGAATGTGTGCGTGATACGCACACCGCACGTGTATAATGAAGGTACATATTTTGTATGACCGTTCTTTCTTCACTACAGCGGGTGTTCCCGCCACCTCATATTATGTCTTTCCCGTGCGTCGGGGTGGATGTTTCTGATACATCACTGAAGTATATTCAGTTTGAACGAGTGCACTCACATGATGAATTTCTCAATTTGCGCCATTGGGGTGATATCGAGATTCCCTCTGGGATTGTTGAGCGTGGAAATGTGCATGATGGCGCCAAACTAGCTGCAGTGCTCAGTGAAATGAAGGCGCATACCAACGCGCGCTATGTGAATGTGTCGCTCCCCGAAGAACGGGCATACCTTTTTGAAACCACACTCCCTGAAAATACGGGACGCAATGATATTCGTGGGCTCTTAGAATTTCGCCTTGAGGAAAACGTACCACTCTCACCACGTGATGCCTATTTTGATTACGCCGTTGTCGGGCATGATACCGAAAATCGCACCATGCGTGTTGCGGTGGCGGTGTACGCTCAATCGACTATCAATAGTTATTACGAAGCATGTATTCAAGCAGGACTTATTCCGCTCGCGTTTGAGATTGAGGCACAGGCGATTGCACGTGCCGCAGTGCCCAAAAGCAACCACGGTACGTATATGATTGTGGACTTTGGGAAAACGCGCATGGGTATTGGTATCGTACACCGTGGTGCATTAATGTATGCCTCCACCATCGATGTCGCCGGAAGCCAAATGAGTGCCGATATGCGTGAGGCTCTGGGCAACCTTGCTGAATCAGAACTCACCACAATTAAAAATACACGTGGACTGGTCCGTACAAAAGAAAATGGTGTTGTGGCAAGTATTCTTGAAAAGTATGCAGATATAATCGTGGATGAACTCAGTATTCGTATGCACTACTGGAATACGCGCGATATTGATCGGGAAGCACGCGAAATAAAAAAACTCATTATCTGCGGTGGCAGTGCCAATCTTCTTGGTCTTCCAGAATATCTTGCTGAAAAACTTGAAGTACCTTCAGAACGTGCCCAAGTATGGAGTAACGCTTTTCCACTCGACACCCTTATTCCACCGATTACCCGCAGGTACTCATATGGATATGCCACAGCAATCGGTCTTGCGCTCCGTAATTTCTTATAACTATGATTAATCTTATTCCACCAGCAGGATACAAAGTGCTCAAGCGCGAGTACTTACTGCGTATTGGCGCATCGTTTTCATTTTTGATGGCGGTAGTACTTTTTATCCTTACCGTCTCACTTGCGCCCACGTATATTCTCACGAGTGCACAGATTGCTGATTATGAAACCCGCATCAGTAGTGTGGAAGATGAAGCTGCAGTTTTTAAGGAGGCTGAGCGGCAGGTAACAGAAGCGCATATAGTACTTGCTCAGTTGCAGACTACAGGGAATACGGTCGTCACCTCAGATATTTTGCATGAGATTGAAAATGTCGCGCCAGAGGGTATTTCTTTTAAAACCTTTTCCATTTCTGCATCTGGACAAAATGCAACGCAGACAGTACAGGTACAGGGAGTTGCCCCCACACGGGAAGCGCTGGTTCAATTTAAGAATGCCCTTGAGAACACAACACTTTTCGATAAAGCCGAAGTACCGATTGCCGACCTTGCACGTGATGCAAATTTGCCATTTGCGATTACTATTTCCCTCCAAAAAGCACCATAACATATGAGAACTTCTTTTACTTACAAGAGCACGCACATCATTGCTATAATTGGCCACTCATTTTTTGTGGGAAGTGCGCTTTTGCTTTGGGTGTTCTTTACTCAGGTAGAACAGCATAAAATACATTTACGTGAATTGAGCGAAACGTATGCGCGTATAGAGCAAAATCGAGATATATTTGCATCACTCGTGATACGTCTCGATGAGACACGCAGTGCGCGCGAGTCCCTGCAAAAACATATTTTGCCCCAGGATGGTGTTATTGACTTTCTCACGCTCATTGAGAATATTGGAAGGGAACAACAGGTAGTCTTAAAAACAAATACTATCATCGTTCGTCCTTTAAATACTACCTTTGAAACAATGGTGGTAAACATCTCTGCAGAAGGCTCATACGCATCCCTGACAAATACATTGAAAATTTTTGAGCACTTGCCCTACCAAGTTTCAATTCGTAATGTGCAGTTTACAAACGAAGAGGACGAAACTGATATGTGGTCGAGCACGTATGATATAGAAGTCACTCAATTTAATTAATATGAAGTTTAATTTTAAAACACAACTGAAACAGCGAATTCGCTCGTTTGAAGAGGAGAAAGATTCTCACGAATATATGCATCCACAGAGGGATTGGATGTTAATTTTAGGAAGCGCTGTGTTTGTATTTTTAGGAGGTGTAACGTACAGCGCTTTTGATTTTTATACGCAGTTTGTGATGCCTCCTGAGCCGTCACTTGTTGAAGATAAAGTGGTTCGGTATCGTGATACCGCGATTCTTGAAGTTGCGAAATTATACGATGATAGAGAACAACTGTTTACAACACTCAGAGCCGATAAGCCACCCGTCTCCGTGCCCATTGAGGTGCCTGCCACCACTACTGCCGAAATAAAGATTGAAGAGGCCCCACCACTTGCAGAGGAGGGTACTCCTCTGTACACTGAAACCGCTCCGACCCTGTCCCCATAGTTCAATGGATAGAACTGCGGACTTCTAAGCCGTTATTCGAGGCTAAACAGTCTGGGAGACTGTTTAGGAGGTTGTCGACAGTTTCGACCAAAGGAAGAAACTGTCATACAACCTGAACAGTTCATGTAATGAAAGATTCCGTAAAGGAATAGAACATAGTACGATACAATATTGCCTCGGTAGTTAAATGGATATAACTGCGGACTTCTAAGCCGTTATTCGAGGTTCGATTCCTCGCCGAGGCACAAAAACAGAGCGACGTCTTTGCATTTGATACAATAATATAACTATGAACATGTCGATATTTTGGACAATACTCGGGGTCTTACTTCTGTGCATTCTTGCATATTTTCTCTTGCGAGATGATACACGTATTATTAATTATCCCCCGAAGGGGGGTCCCATTGTTGCATTTGGCGATAGCCTGGTTCGTGGGGTTGGCTCTCCGGAGACAGAAGGCTTTGTGCTCACACTCGCATCAAAAATTGGTGAGCCAATTATTAACAAAGGAGTTCCCGGAGATACTACTACTGATGGTTTAGCACGCATTGATACTGTTCTTGAAAGTAACCCACGCATTGTATTAGTACTCCTCGGAGGGAATGATCGTCTGCGACAGATACCCACCGAACAAACGCTCGCAAACTTACGAATGATTATCTCCAAGATACAAGAGAGTGGTGCAGTCGTTGTGCTCCTCGGTGTACGAGGGAATCTTTTGACTGGACGATTTGATGAAGAACTTGAGAAACTTGCTCACGAAATGGGGGCGGTATTTGTGTCCAACGTGCTTGATGGTATCTTCGGCAATCAACAGTTAATGTTTGATTCTGTGCACCCAAATAAGGATGGGTATGCGCTTATCTCTGAGAAGGTGTATGAGGTGATTGGAACTGTGTTACGGTAGGGTTGGATTGTAAATATGGTTTCGTGGTCACAAGTTGCTAATTGATTTTTTTCGCTTCGGAACTTACACACAAATAGAATTTCTTGGTCTCCTTTTTCATTATGAAAGAAAAAGGAGACAGACTCAGAAAATATAGTCGCTACCGCTCGTTATTTTCTGGTCACCCCGCCTCGGCCATTTTTATTTCTACGAAGGAAATAAAAATATGCCTGCGACTCGCACAAAGGCACGAAAGCAAAGCAGTTTGCTTTCTAAATCAAATACCCACCCATTTTAAAATGGGTGGGTATTTGATTTACCTTTGTGCGCGATAAGAGACTTGAATCTTACAGATTCTGTTCAGGTTGCACCACAAGAGTATTTCATTTTTCTAATTCGTAAACTCATAAGAAAAATTGGTCATATGACACTTTCTTCCGTTGGTCGAAATTGTCGACAACCTTTTTAAGTCTCTGGCTTAAAAACTAAATACCCCCAGAAAAAATCTGGGGGTATTTAGTTTTGTGCACCAAGTATCACCCCAATTGAACTTTTTGATTGTATTGTTGATGAGTATGATTTATTTGTTGCCTGGAACGTTGAAATGCGTAATTTCTTCGCCATTGAAAGAATCGAGGAAGAGACATCGGTAACGTATTGAGCTTGTCTGATATGAATAAAATGGTCTTTTGATACATTAGGGTAATTCTATTGAACTTTGGTACTATTATCATAATGAAACCCGACAAGAAAAAAGACGCACTGACTGACGTTGTAGATATTGCAACTTCACCTGCAAGCAATAATTCGGACTCGAATTTGAGCGAAGGGCAAACAGTTGCTTCGTCAGGCGAGGTTATTACTTTAGGTTTTGAAAATCAGATTGATAAGTTGGCCCGTGATTTAGTAAGTAAAGCAAGAAAGAAGAAGTAATTTTATATAAAAAAGCCACCCTTCCGCCGAAACGAAAGGGTGTACTTTCAGTTTCGTCGTGGGTGGCGTCAGCGTACGGGTGGATAGACCAGGACTCGGTCTTGCAATGAGACAGACCCAGCTGAAAGAACGAATCCCATCACGCCACGTTTGTTCTGTGCTTCACGAATGAATCTGGTCTTGAGCCCTTCAATGCCGTGATGGGCTTCGAGCCGTTCACCCACAGTTCGACATGGACCATTTTCTTCCCAGACTGCCAGAATGGCTTGCGTGACGTTGCCGTCTGCCATATGTGCAGGGAAGACAAGTCGTGTGCCAGGTTCCAGCTTGGAAAAGTTGGGGATGCCCGAAATCGTGATGTTTTCGAGTAGGCAACCGAGAGGAATGTCGTGGCCAAGAGCTTGCTCAACCTCAGTCATTTCCTCCAAGGACAAGCCAGTCCAGCTTCGCCAATTGAACACCTGGGACCCTTTCATCAATCCCGAAGTTCTGATGTAGTCGCCGTCATGTCCGCTCAAACGGCGGTCGAAACCAGCGTGGTTGTCGCCGATTGGGCCGTCAAGTTCAAACTTGATATTCAGAACTCGTTCACCGTTGATTGCCAACGAGCTTACGAGTCCAGTAGCGATTGGATTGATATTTGGCACGGGACACCTCCTATTGGCGTGCTGTCAGAAGAGCATTGTCTGCTACTTCTGCCATGGTTTCGTAGAAAGGAAATTGCTTTCCTGTGGCTTCACTCAACTCGAACAGAATGACATCGAGTCCATGGAAACGACGGTCACCGCCGACCACAATGCGTGCGTCCATCATTTCGGCGTAAGCAGTGAATTTGCCAATCTCACGCCGAGTATCCATGGCATACGGTTCAGGCCCTGGATGTGGGTGTGTGGAGCTTTCAAGGCCGAGCCAGAAGATGACACAGCCAGGCACGTTCGCCTCAAGACCAGCTTGTTTGAGGTAGTGGCGTTCCCACACCAGTTGTCGATTATCTGCCTTCGAGAACGGCTGGTGGAAGTGTTTTGCCAACCGATGCTCGTCATTCCACCGCGATGGGCAAGCAATGAGAGCGGAAGGTTCACGACTGATGATGTGTTCGACCATACTTGACTGCCAATCGTCACCACCGCGAATCGGTCCTGCCAAGAAAAGCAGGGGTGATTCATTCGTTGGTGAAAGTGGCACGATTTGTTTCGGTACGTAAATGGTCATCGGTTCTTCTCCTATCAATGAGCTGTGAATGGGGGAACTTATAGGACTTTCAAGGTCCTGAAGCTGGTCGCACAATATAATGAAAATGGCAGTTTGTAAAGTGTGGGACTCCTGTATAATACAGCTAATATGGCAAAAAACATTACAGGCGAATATGTTTCAAAAAATCTTTCAGCTAAAGAGGTTTACGGCTATAAAGACGAACACAATGAGGTTTCAGTTGAAATTGTAAAAGAGGTATACAAAAAGAAACATCTCATCGTTCACTACCCGTACAATAAAACAAATGGCAGTCCTGCTTATAAGTTTGTGCGTGGGATACATTACATCGGATTCTCTCCAGACGATATAAATGGTGTAAAAAAAGCAAAAAATAGAGGATATGGATTTACCAAAGATACAAGCGCACTCATTTATTTTCTTGAACAGGATTATCCAACCATCAATCAAATCTGGATTACTAAAGATGGAGAATCCGAATATCAAAAACAGAAAGGGATTCTGATACTCAATAAAGATGATTTTTACAATTTGTATCTTTCTATAAAACCAGAAAATGACCGACATTCCAAAGAGCGAAACAATCTCGCAAAAGATTTCTTGGCCAGCACGCTTCCAAAATTGTTTGATAAAAGTAAATATGAATATGTAAAAGGGGAACTCCATTCACTTCTCCAAAAAATAAAAACTCACAATGGAAAATTGTCTGATTCTGACCTGAAGTCATTATCTTCGGCTATTGAAGAAGGGCTGTTTGACGTCAGTCAACGGGTGCTGATAGATACTAAAAAAGGCATCGATAAGATTTATATTGAAACAGTTTTGGAAGAATTTGATAAATTGTCTGGGCAGACAGGCGAAACAAAAACATTAGAGAAAAAATGGCAGGACTTTTTCAAGAAACATAGCTGGATATTCAGTTTTGTTTTTGCGCATCCAGTCGTATTTCTCCAAAAGGAGATGTATGTGGGTGGTATGAAAATGAGTGGCAAAGGTGCTACTTATGCAGATTTTGTATATAAGAACAAGCTTACAAAAAACACTGCCGTTGTAGAAATAAAAACACATGCATCCATACTTATGAGCGCATCTCCTTACAGGAAAGGTGCTGACATCTATTCAATTCAAAGTGGTTTGTCAGGAGCAATTGTACAGGTTTCGGACCAAAAGGATAAGATATTGAAAAATTACAGCCACCTTGGAGTTTCAGAACCCTTCAACCCCAAATGTATAGTTATTGCAGGTTCAACGACTGAATTCAAAGGTAAGGGAGCAAAACGTAAGATAGCAAGCTTTGAGCTTTTTCGAAGTTCGTTGAGTGGTGTTGAGATTGTGACTTTCGATGAAATAAAAGAAAAGATACTGCTTCTAAAAACACAGATTGAATTGAATTAGCTTACTTGCTAACAAGTGATAACAAGGGTTCCTCGCTGGTATCAGCCGAGAACAGCCAAGAGTTTGCCTGAAAACAGGCAATAACAGGTGCTCGTTTCTTTTGTTGCTAACAACAAATAGCAACAAAACCCTTTTAGCTGAAATTCCTCACTATTAGTACTACAATGGGGTAATGCAAGAAATCAAGACAACGGCAGACCTGAAGAATGTCTTCAGTAGTAAGTTCAATAACGATAAGTCAGAAAATCAGGAAGAGTTTTACCGTTACGCAATTTACGTCCGCAAATCGACTGATACTGAAGATAAGCAAGAGCGGTCCCTTGGTGACCAATTAGCTGATTGTGAAGAGTTGGTCCTTCGCCACTCACTTCGTGTCGTAAAAGTGATACAGGAGTCGATGTCAGCCAAGGAGCCAGATATTCGACCAAAGTATCGTGAGATGATGAACGACCTTCAGGCGGGTAAGTATGATGGCATCATTGCGTGGCACCCAAACCGACTGTCACGAAATATGCGTGAAGCGGGTGAAATTATCGACCTGCTCGATAAGAACATCATCAAGGACCTCAAATTTGTTTCTTACACGCACACAAACGATGCCAGCGGTAAAATGTTGCTTGGTATTACTTTTGTAATGTCGAAGCAATTTTCGGACAATTTGAGCGACAGCGTTACGCGGGGTAACCGAAGAAGTATTGAAGAGGGAAAGTACATCAACAAAGCCAAGCATGGATATAAAAAAGACCGTAATGGCTATTTACGGCCAGATGGCAAAAATTTTACTTTAGTTACCGAAGCGTTCCAGTTGCGGTTGCAGGGTAAAACAATTGATGAGATTGCGACTTTCCTCAATAAAAATGGATACTCACGCCAAAACTCTATATCAGGGAAGAGTTACACGGCCCACATGCAAAAAGCTATGGCAGGGAAGTTTATGAGGGACCCTGTTTATACAGGTGTGATGGTGTATGGAGAGACAGTGGTGGACCTGACAGAAGTATATGATTTTGTGCCAGCTGTCAGTGTTGAAGATTTCATGAAAATAAATCGTCTGGAAAAGAATTCAGACATAATAAAGTTAGCAAAATCATTCAAGCGAACTGGTGGGGTGAAAGCAGACCTGCTTCGAGGAAAGGTTTTGTGTGCAGGATGTGGCGAACAGCGCATGGCTGGTATTACTACCAAAGAATTGAAGAGTGAAGCGAAGAACTATTTTTATTACCGTTGTGATACTGAAGGGTGTCCGTTTGAGAATAAATCTACCCGTGCCAAAGTGATACTTGATTTTGTTATGGATTACTTCAAGAAGAGGCCGTTCTCAAACGTAGATGCGTACCAGCACTATAAAGTGGAAATGGTTCGCGTGATGAATCAACGCCTCAAAGAGAAGCAGGACCTTCTTCGTGTGAAGAAATCAGAATTGGCAAAACTACAAAGTCGTATAGTCGACCTGAAGTCCGCGATGGTTTTAGAAAAGGATGAAGAGGTAAAAGGTTACCAAAAAGAAGATTTTCAGAAGACGACTGACAGGGTAGTGGTTGTAAATGCTGAATTTGAAAAGTTAGAGAAGCAAATCGAAGCAGTGAAGGGCACCCCGATGACTTATCAGGAATTCCTTGAACTTTTTGATAATATGGCTTCAATACTGAAGAAAACTACTAAAATGAGTGATTTGGACACCTTACTGCAAAAGTTCTTCTTGAACTTTACTATAAACAAAAAATCCGTTGAGGAATATACCCTCAACGAACCTTTTGCTTCACTTGAATCTATTGAAACATCAAATGTTTCTCTTGGTGCGCGATAAGAGACTTGAACTCCTGACCTTCTCGGTGTAAACGAGCTGCTCTACCAACTGAGCTAATCGCGCATGTGTTTATTCAGTAAGCCAAAGTATATCGAAAATGTGGCATTATGCAACATGCTTCGCATTATGCGGTATACTCATGACTATGTTTTCAGAAATTCATTGTATGGTGAGTGGAAAAGTGCAGCGCGTGGGATATCGTGATTGTATTGAAGGATATGCAAAAGAACACGGACTCTATGGTTGGATTAAAAATCATGAGAACGGTGCAGTGGAGATTGTGCTCCAAGGAACACCTGATGAACTGAAAGCGTGCATCGAGATACTCAACCAAGGGTCGTCACTTTCACGTGTGGAGAATATGGCAATTGATTGGCGTTCTCCAGAAATGACTTTTGATGAGTTTAAAGTGCTCTAGCAATTCAACTAGTAATTATTAAGAACAAAAGTGAGATTGATGTAGTTGTATGTATATATGAACGAAGAAAAAATACCACAGTGTGTCGGGTTTATTATGGACGGGAACCGTCGCTGGGCAAAAGCGCAGGGTCTTTCGACTCTTGAAGGACATGCCCGCGGGTACGAACAGATGAAACGTATCACTGACTCTGTATACAGTGCCCATATACCACACATGGTGTGTTACGCGTTCTCAACGGAGAACTGGAAACGCACCGAAGAAGAGGTGGGTTACTTGATGCGCCTTCTTGAAAAGGCGATACACGAATTTCCCGATTTGCTTAAGCAAGAAGGGAAGCAGGCAAATATCCGTGTCATAGGTGAGCGTTCACACCTTTCACAGGGCCTCCAAAACGCTATTTTTAAAATGGAAGCGAGGAATGTGAAGTCTCCACAGCTTACTGTTTGGATTGCACTTTCATACGGAGCACGTGCCGAGATAGTGGACGCGGTGAATCGTGCGCTTCTTATAGGTACCCCGGTGACCGAAGAATCCTTTGGAGACCTTTTGTGGACTAAGGGCATGCCCGACCCCGATCTCATTATCCGCACAGGTGGGGAAAAACGTTTGTCCAATTTTCTCGCATGGCAATCAACATACAGTGAATTCTTTTTTGTCGACACACTATGGCCGGACTTTGGAGAATCTGAGTTTCAGAGTATTCTAGAACAATATGCTAAACGAAAACGCCGTCACGGTGCCTGATATTGAAGTCCTCTATGAGGATGACGATTGCGTGGTGATACATAAGCCATCAGGCCTTGTAGTGCACGAGGATGGGAGGAGTGGAGAGCCGACGGTGGTGGATTGGCTTCTTGCCCGCACGCCACAGGCGCGCGGAGTGGGGGAACCTGGTCTTGCACAAGACGGCACTCCTCTCAAGCGCTCGGGCGTAGTACATCGCTTGGACAGAGATACTTCTGGAGTACTTATTCTTGCAAAAACACAAGAAGCATTTCTTTTTCTTAAAGAGCAGTTTCATGACAGACACGCACAGAAGGAGTATCGTGCATTTGTATACGGAACGATGAAAGAAAAGTGGGGTACTGTTGATCGCTTTATCGGGAGGAGCAACAAGGATTTTCGTTTACGCTCAGCAGAGCGTGGTGCGCGTGGTACGCTCAGAGAAGCAAGGACAGACTGGGAACTCATTGGCCAAAATAGCACCCATGCGTATCTTAAAATTACCCCAAAGACCGGCCGTACACACCAGATTCGTGTCCACTTACGCTCGATTGGGAGACCGATTGTGGCCGATACGCTCTATGCAACAGAAGATACGCGGGGGAAAAGTAACCTTGGCTTCAAAAGACTCGCTCTCCACGCTCACCGTATTACCCTTACACTTCCCACCGCCGGCGAACGCACTTTTATAGCGCCATTACCCCCCGATTTTATCGAGGCGGCCGACGGTATTGCGACCGCATGATTCCTGTGTTAAAGTACAGCACGTTTTAAAATCTAGTATTAGAAACGCGGATTTAGAGTAGTAACCAGTATTAATCGTATTATGAATACAGCAATAGCAGGAATCACAATTTCTTCCGTCAACATGGAAGATCGCAAGAACCTTGATATCAAGGCGGGGGACATCGTGCGTGTTCACCAGAAGATTGAAGATAAGGGCAAGACACGTATCCAGATTTTTGAGGGACTCGTACTTGCGCGCAAGCATGGTGCTGAGGCAGGTGCCACCTTTACCGTACGAAAGGTTGTTGATGGAATTGGTGTAGAAAAAATCTTCCCACTCTACTCTCCACGTATTGATAAGATTGAGATTGTACGTCGCAGTACAGTCCGTCGTGCAAAACTCTACTACATCCGCGAGAAGGTTGCGCGTGAGGTTAAGCGCCAGATGCGTCGCATGCGCCTCATGAATGTGTCTTCAGAGTCTGAAATTGAAGTGAAGGCAGATCGCGACCGAAAGGCTGCAGAGGAAGCAGCAGCAAAGGCAGCTGAGGAGGCTCGCCTCGCAGAGGAGGCAAAGGTACAGGCTGAAGCCGAGGCCGCACTCAAGGCAGCAGCAGAAGCAAAGGCCGCTGCAGAAGCCGAAGCAACACCCGCTCCTGAAGTGGTAGCAGAAGTAGTTGCAACTCCCGAAGTAACAGCAGAAACTGTAACCCAGGAGGAGACTAAATAAGTATTTGGAATTGGAATGAAAAACGCGCGCCCCTACGGGGCGCGCGTTTTCTATTTTCATTGATTGATCAAAAGTGCATACATTAATTGGTAGACGCTATATACTTGAGATAAAATTATACTGATATGGGATTACGAGGCCCAAAACCAAAAGGAAAAGTACACATCGAGTGATCATCCGATTTTGCGTATGCAATAGGCTTGCTGGTATCTGATGGAAATTTATCACCAGATGGACGCCATATTATTTTTACATCTAAGGATATTGAACTCATTATTCTTTTCCAAAAAGCACTCGACATTGAGGGGAATATCGGAAGGAAATCAAGTGGAACGATGAAGGAGAAAAAGTATTTTGTGGTGCAGTTTAGCGACGTGCTCTTCTATACGTTTCTAGTGAGTATTGGACTAATGTCCAATAAATCAAAAGTTATAGGTGAAATAGCCATCCCAGAAAAATATTTTTTTAACTTCTTGCTCGGCTCATTTGATGGCGATGGTTGCACGTACTCATATTTTGACCCTCGATGGAAGTCTAGTTTTATGTTCTACACCGTGTTTGTTTCTGCAAGCAAAGAACACATACTTTGGATTCAAAGAGAAGTTTTCAGTCGCTTAGGTATTAAAGGTCATATTACAGGTGGCACTAAAAAACAGTGTTTCCAACTTAAATATGCGAAAGCAGATTCGTTATTGTTGTTGAGAGCAATGTATACAAGTATTGATACCCCTTGTCTTATGCGAAAACGCTTGAAAATAGAAGAAATGTTGAGTACAATTGCCGAACGTCTTTAGTAGCGTATTTACGTTCTCTTGACAAAGTGTCGCCCAGGTGGAGAAATTGGCAGACTCACTACCTTGAGGTGGTAGCGCCGCAAGGCATGCAGGTTCAAGTCCTGTCCTGGGCACAAAAGCGATAAAAACGACCAGATTAGTTTCTGGTCGTTTCGCTTTTGTAACCCATCGCTCGATTATCTCCTCAGCACAATATGCTACTATTTATATACATATGCATGAGAAAAAAAATGTGATTCTTCAGACTATTATTGCAGTGGCAATAATAGGGGTTGTTATCGCTATTGCGATGACGTTTATGTCCAGTAATAAAAAAGTTAAAACACCACCCACAGAACAAAGCACTGAAACAAAAGAGCCAACACAAAATACCAATGATATTGTTGCAGGTGTATACAAAGACAGTATTCTGCGTAGCACTGATAGTGGTTTAAATTTTGAAAACTATTTCAAAATTGCAACAACGACAAATGCAAAGATTGGTATTGCAGACGTGCTTAGTATTGCCTTTCATCCTGACACCGAAAACCGCATTGTGGTTTCTACCTATGATGATGGCCTGTTTTTAAATAATGAACCAGTGAATAGTTGGAAGCAGATTAGTTTCCCTCCGAAACAAATCTATAGTTTTATTCTCGATAAAAAAGACCCCGATAATCGAGCATTCGCTTCAGGAGTTGTTTCGGGAAATGGACGTATATTTAGAACTGATACCCAAGGTCAAGCGTGGCGCGCAGTATACGCGGAGCCTGGTGTAGACACCTACATTTCTGCACTTGTGCAGAATCCACAAAATGCAGATGTGGTGCTTGCTGGTTCAAGTGTGGGTACGGTGGTGCGCAGTGTAGATGGAGGAGATACCTGGAAAAATATTGGTCAGAATATTAAAGGATACATCAGTGATTTCACCTTTGATAGTTCGCGTGCCTCATTTGTATATATGCTTGTGAGCAAAGGGAAAATATACCACTCTACTGACGGGGGGCTTACCTGGCTCAATTGGGAAGAGGAAAAAACAAAAGAGGTAAAGCGAATAAATGAGGAAGCTTCTGCACTTACACGAGCAGGAAATAAAGAGGGTGGAAAAAAAGTAAAAGCATCGGCCACAGCACTCCTTGAACGCAATAAAACAGAGAAGGCACCATCAGGACCAATTTTCATTATTGCAGATCCAAATACTTCTGGAACGGTGTACCTCAGTGCATCTGCTGGTATATATCGCAGTACTGATTATGGAAAGTTTTGGAAGCCAGTAAATATTATTGAAAGTGCATTGAAGTTCTCGATACCTTCTATAGCAATCAATCCAAATGATTCAAATGAGATTTCATTCGTGGCAGGCAAGACATTCTACCGTTCCATAAACGGGGGAGCGACGTGGGCAATTACCCCGCTCGATAACAGTCGTAATGCATCATTTGTGGCATATGACCCTTACGATCCCACCATTATCTACATTGGTACGAGTGCAAAGTAATACATAAAGAAAATTGAGGTGTACATAATGCAGCATAGGTTTTTATTTTTATGTCTCGACATTTTGTCTAAAAACCGCTATAACTATGCGTACCACATGGCGGCTATAGTTTAGTGGTAGAACTCCGGTTTGTGGAGCCGGCCGTCCGGGTTCGATTCCCGGTAGCCGCCCAGACATCTAAAAAACTCCTTCGGGAGTTTTTTAGATGTCTGGGCGGCTAAGGAAGCAAAAGGCTTTGCTTCCGTCCGGGAATCGAAGAGTCTGAATATATCGCAATGAGCCCTCTGGGCGAAATGAGATATGAAGACTGTACCGTTCATGTAATGAAAGATTACCCCGGTAGCCGCCCTAAAGAGAAAAGAATCAAATCATCTACGTTGGGTCTTGCAGAGTGGAAAAAACCAATGTATTATAATAAAGTATTAAAAAGTAATACTAATTTTATGACTACAATCTCTGTGCCACTTAATGCTGAAGCTGAAAAAGCGCTTAAAGAGCTTACCGAAATTACTGGTGTAAACCGTGTTGCGGTAATCAGGAAGGCAATCAAACATTATCGTGAGGAGGAGGCAATCAATGCGGTACTCAGAGCCGAACAGGAAGTGTCTGAAGGGAAGTTGCTTCGTGGTGCTCCACGAAAAATTTTGCTTTCATAGTGTATATGAATATTGCATATACACCGCAGTTTGTAAGAATGTTTCGAAGACTTGAGCATGCCCTCAAAGAAGAGGCTATTGAAAAAATTGAACTGTTTACAGAAGATCCTACACATTCGCAACTCAAGGCACATAAGCTCAAAGGAAAATTAAAGAACCGATACAGCTTCTCAGTGAACTACCAGATTCGAATTATTTATACGCCTATTTCAAAAAACGAGGTCGCGCTTCTTGCAATCGGTGATCACGATGTATATAAATAGTGAACAGTAGGGTGGGGTAATTCACGCAAGCTCCACCTGAAACTCTGGAATATAGATACTCGTATCGCCCAATCTCTCAAACACAGTTCTTACCACAAGAGTATTTCCGAAATTATAGTCGAGTAAGACTCTCCTTAATTTCTAGGTCAACATCTCTATACAGAGACTGTTCAGGCGTTCGAAATGCCCCCAGCATTTCTCACCTCCAACGAGTTGGCAACCTCTTGCAGAACGGGTCCCATCCTATTTTTCACTCTACGACGTCTCAGCATACTAAATGCCTTATAAGACGTTGGGCTTTAACTACGACAGACTGCTAATGTCAGATATTTTTTTATATAAGATACACTTCATTCCCAGTTGACTGGCAGCGTCTATATTAATATCACTATCATCGATAAAAGTTACTTGATTTGCCTCTACCCCCAGTAGACTGAGTGTATGTCTAAAAATATCATTATTAGGTTTAACCATTCCAACCTCTCCAGAAATTACGATTACATCAAAGAGAGATTCTAATTGGTTCTCTTTCAAGATGGGACGAATTAAATCTGAGGGGGCATTAGAACAAAGTGCAACAGGGTTCAAACTTTTCAATCTTTTAATCACTGTAATGACTTCTTGGTCAATGATCGCCATTTCTCTCCATTGCTTTGTGGTTACTTCACTACTTTGATTTGTTATTTTTGCGAGTTCATCGATTAAAACACTGAATGGAATCTTGCCAAGATCAACATCATGTATGTAGTTATTTCGTAATTCTGTAATATCATAATTTGGCAAATGTTTAGTGAACCACGGATTAGCAACATTACTTGAAATTACTCCAAAAAAATCAAAAATATACGTCATCTGTAAATTATATCATTTCAAAGTTCGGAATATTAATACTCGCATCACCCAAACCCTCAAGCCTCGGTCGTACAACAGAGCTGATACGGGGCAGGCACAGTTCAAACATATTGACATAAATAATACTAAAATATATACTTTGGTATATGAATACGCATACTATTTTAAATATAAAAACAGATAAAAAGCTTAAAGCGGACGCACAAAAAGTGGCAAGCGAACTGGGTGTTCCCCTCAGTACAGTCATGAATGCTTTTTTGAAGCAGTTTGTTCGTGATAAGGAAATCACTCTTTCAGCTAATCAATATCGTCCAACACCGTACCTCGAAAGTATTCTCGAACAAGCACAAAAAGAATATGAAGCAGGTGATTTTATTGGGCCATTTAAAACAGGAGAAGAATTTATAGCCCATCTAAAGTCTCTCTAGTATGCAATACATTCTTTCGAAACAGTTTGAGAAAGATTTCTCAAAACTTCCGAATGCCACTAAAAAGAAAACTGTTGTTACTCTGGAAAAATTTACAGTGAACCCTCAGAATCCAACCCTTCGCAACCATGGACTATTAGGGAAATGGAAAGACCACTTTAGTATCAACGTGACCGGCGATACAAGAGCCATATATTTTGTGATTGAAAAAGATGTTGTGAGATTTGTAGCGATTGGTTCACATAGTGAGTTGTATGAGTAACTGCATGAGATAGGAGACGAGAAGGCTGGGTAGATTTAATATACTTTTGAGATGAAAAACTGCACCACCTACAACTTATTTTGTCTCTGTACAATATAATAAAACGAAAATTGTGACTGTGAACCTTGCCCCTTAACATAGACACGAGCGAAATACTCAAATCTTTAGTGCTTGTGGTTGGTGTGTTTAAGTGCTTCTGTTTCCTCAGAGAGAGTGTGTGCGCTCACTTCCTTTTCTGGTTTCTTAACGAGCATGAGAACGGAAACAAACGTCGTGATAGGTACCGCAAGTACAAGTCCAATACTCCCAATCATAATTCGTACTATCTCTGTAGCGAAGATTTCAGTATTGATGATACGACCTAATGTTCCACTTGAGGTCTGATAAAACAAAAGAAGGAGGGGAAGTGAAGCCCCCACATAGGCAATAGCAAGTGTATTCACGAGTGCTCCAATATGCTCTCGTCCGATACGAAGTGCACGCTGGTAGATAGTCTTTCTCGGCACATGGGGAGCTATGCGAGTGAGTTCTTCCACTGAGACGGATTGACCAATTGCTGCGTCATACAGTACACCGAGGAGTCCAATAATGATTCCTCCTAAGAGAAGTCCGATAACATCAATCGAACCACCAGCATTAAGGTTTAAGTACACAATCTCTTCTGATCCAAAACCGCTCAGTCGTGTCATACGAACCGCCCAATATGCAAAAAGCCCTGTGAGTGTAACGGTAAAAATCATTCCGAGTACCGCTGCAGATGTAGTGCGAGTAAATCCGTGGGTAATATAGGAGCCAAGAATGATTATGAGCGAAGATACTGCAACCGTGATCAAAAGAGGAGAATACCCATGCATGATGCCGGGAAGGAGTACATAGAAGATAAAAAGGAAACTCCCCACAAGACTTGCGAGTCCTCGCATACCCTGTTTTCCTCCAAAAATAAATACGATAAATACAAAAAGCCCCACAAGAAAAAATAACTGGGGCAGACGATAGGGGTCGTTTACCATGTAGAAATCGAGACCACTGTATTGATCTACGGTATGCATCAAGTAAAAAGTCTCACCTTCATCGAGATTAAAATAATCATTTTCTACAGTAATAACTTTCCCTTTTTCTTCGCCGTCCAAAATTTTCACCCTAATTGTTTGGAACGAATGTGTGGCACCAGTCCCTTCAACGGGTCTTGCTTCTTCTTTTTCAATCGCCATAACGCGAGCCTTCATGAGTGTCACGGTATCGGACATCAATTCAGCTTGTGCAAATGAAGCATGCACAGGGAAGAGAAGGGTTACCATTGCCACAGATACGAATATAAAAAATTGTCGCATACGCACTAGTATACACGCAGGGCGGTGGGGATACTATTGCGAATGACTTGCATTAGTGTATAATCAAAAAATGACACATTCACTTCCACAACTCTTGCAAGAAAAAGGGTTTCGAGTCACCAAAGGACGGGTGGCACTCTTGAAACTTCTTGAGACTGCGAGTCAGCCTCTCTCTGTACATGATATTTTGACAGAGTGGAAAGGAAAAGCCCCCGATCAAGCAACACTCTATCGATCACTCGCTGATTTGAGTGATGCAGGAATTGTCCATCGGATTAATTTTCATTCAGGAACGGCGTATTTTGAATACGCTCCCGATCGACCTCATCATCATCATATCGTCTGCAGCGAGTGTGGGGTCATTGAAGAAATAGAGGAGTGTTCAGTAGGGACACTTCAGAAGAAATTGATGCGCGAATCAACACAGTTTATAAAAATTAATGCCCACATCCTTGAGTTCTTTGGTGAATGCAAGAAATGTGTGGCAACTACATAATGTAATATGATTCCAGTCTATATACTTATAAGTGTCCTGATTATCAGCCTCATATCATTTGTGGGTGCACTCACGTTGGTGCTTAAAAGAGATTTGCTCAATAAGAGTGTGTTTCTTCTGGTGAGTTTAGCGGTAGGAGCGCTTCTCGGGGATGTGTTTGTTCATATAATTCCTGAAGCGTATGAAGAGTTACCTGATCCGACAATAATTTCTGTTTTAATTATTGGAGGTATTCTTATTTTCTTTATTCTTGAAAAGGTTTTGCACTGGCATCATCATACGCAGGAACATGCAGAAGAACATACTCATGCAGTCGGGAAGATGGTGCTCCTCGGGGATGGAGTACACAATTTCATTGATGGACTCTTGGTTGCCGCGAGTTACATGGTATCAATTGAAGTTGGTATTGCTACGACGATAGCCGTTATCCTTCACGAGATTCCTCAAGAGATGGGTAATTTCGGCGTACTCATTCATGCGGGATATGGGAAAGCGAAAGCACTTTGGTACAACTTTGTGTCGGCGTTCACAGCAGTGGTAGGTGCGCTCGTGGCGCTTATGCTCGGAAGCGTGACTGACCAATTTGCACTCTGGCTCCTCCCACTCACCGCAGGAGGTTTCATATATATTGCACTTTCTGACTTGATACCAGAACTCCATAAAGATAGTCGTATCGGCCACGGTATTGCACAGGTGATTGCAATAATTATTGGTGTTGTATCTATGATAGCGTTGCTTGCGTTGGAGTAGGAGGACAAACAGAGAAGTTGGGACTGACACGCTATTTCCTTGGGGTTTGTGACAGGGAAGTTGATGGTGAAATGATAGTATAGGTAAATGAAAATAAAAAATACACTAACAATTTTTATTGCTGCTGCTACAGCAAGTTATGCAACGGTTTTTCTACCACCAAGTAACGGTATCACCATTGGAATTTTTTCTGATAGACAAACAAACACAACTGAGTTTGTGAGAGAAGTCTTCGCATCAGGGTTTCCGATAAAATTTTATTTTCCTGGTGGGTACGATTACGGATCACACTTCATGAGTGAGGCTTTTTGGGTTAATACTACGATTATTTTTTCCGTCTTCATTTTTGCATATATCATATATAGAAAAGAAACAAAAATTGTTCATGAGGGCGTTCTGGAGTAATATTAGTGGTATATGAAGTTTTTTAAAAATACTCTTGTTTTATTATTATCAGTAGCCGTAGTGATTCCTTTTTCAGTTAGGGGAAGTGAACGAGACGACCGAGGCGCAGTTTCGACCGAGCGATTGGAAGGAATGGAAGCGCGAGTAGACGAGCGTCTACGAGGACTAGAAAAGCGTTTTAGTAGTTTTCGAGACGATGAAGTGGTGGTTAAGTTTGCAAATGATGATGTGCCTCGGTTAATCAGGTCAAAGGGAATATCTGTCGAAACGTTACTTTCTGACTACTCACAAAGGAATGATGTTGAGTATGTCGAACCAAATTACATTGCTTCTGCATTTTTGGTTCCCAACGACCCACAATATCAAAACCAGTGGAATTTTGATAATCCGATAAACAATGGCATTGGTGCCGAAGAGGCATGGAATGTGAGTACCGGTTCGGGAGTGGTCGTGGCAATAATTGACACTGGCGTGGCATACGAGAATTATCAGCAAGGAAGTTGGTTCTTCGACCGAATTAATTATTATCGAGCTCCTGACTTGGCGGGAACCACTTTTGTCCCTGGTTACGATTTCGTAAATGACGATACTCATCCTAATGATGATGAGGGGCATGGTACGCACGTGGCGGGCACTATTGCCGGCACAACCAACAACAGCGAAGGTGTGAGTGGTCTCGCGTATGGAGCAAAAATCATGCCCATTAAAGTTCTGGACGCAAATGGGAGTGGCACGTACTTTGACATTACAGAAGGCATCAGATTTGCCGCTGACAACGGAGCAAAAGTAATCAACCTGTCTCTCGGGGGTTCTTCCGGAGCCACATATCTTGAAGACGCGTTGCGATACGCATACGAAAAGGGTGTAACTATTGTGGCTGCTTCTGGCAACAATAGCGCCGGCTCGGTGTCGTATCCAGCTGCCTATGACAATTACGTAATCGCGGTAGGTGCTACTCGTTTTGACAAGTCTAAAGCGAGTTATGCTAATTATGGTAGTTCACTTGATATTGTTGCGCCCGGTGGAGATACCAGCGTTGATCAGAATGGTGATGGCTATGGCGACGGCATTCTCCAGCAAACTTTTGGCAGTGCTCTAAACAGTTTTGGCTACTACTTTTATCAAGGTACCTCCATGGCAACACCTCACGTAGCGGCCGCCGCCGCCATGGTTATCGCTCAGGGCACTCATTCACCTTCGTTAGTTCGGAGTATTTTAGAAGGAACAGCTGATGACCTTGGTGTCTCAGGTCGTGATGATGTGTATGGTCACGGACTTCTCAATGTAGCGACCGCTCTTGGTGTTAAAAACACACCCCCTCCAGAACCAGAACCATCAACTGAAATTAACGTCCATGGTGAAAGCTTTGAAAGTGGTCTTGGAAGCTGGAGCCAGGATAGTCAAAATGATTGGCTTTCTTCGACTCAGAGAAAGATCACAGGACAACGTTCAGCTGAAGTTGATGGTCGTGCCACCAATGCCTTATTATCATCTCCTGGTATAAATTTGAGTGGCAAAACTAACGCCAGAGTTTCTTTTTCTTGGTTAATAGAAAACGACTTTGACAGTGGTGAATACATAGCATTTGATGTGTCGACGAATGGTGGTACTTCATGGAATGAATATGTGAGACTTCGTGGTAATGTTGACGCTGAAAACGTTTGGCACAACTATACTCTGAACTTAAACGATCTGAATACTTCTGCCACCCTTAAACTTCGTTTTCGCGCCACAGTGTCTGGGAGCAGTGAAGATGGGAATGTCGATAACGTAACAGTGATTGCCTATTAGAGTCCTCATTTGATAATAGACATCGGAGGTTGTCCTTGTTTATTATTATATACTCACATACAAAATTGGTCGGCATACCATAGAGAAGTGCAGTACCCATGCTGACAATATCTGTATTGGTCTGTTATACTTTCAGTATAATTAGTACCTAGCAAAAGAATATATGGAACAAGCAACTCTTCGCCATACCATCATTGATTTTTTAAACAATCATCGTAAAGCAGTCTTTGCTATTTCTGATGAAGATGGTTTGCCTACCACCTCACTCATGCTCTACATCATTGATGATGAGTTGAATGTGTTCTTTGGTACCCGCAAGGCATTTTCAAAATATCAACACATTATTGATCAGCCTGTCGTCTCTCTTTCAGTTATTGAAGAAGCAGTCGACCCACTTAGAGTAGTGGATATTCGTGGCACGGTAGAAGAACTCGCTCCGCATGATCAAGAAAATGTGCATCGGTGGTTCAAAGAAAAGAATCGTTCCAAATATTACGTGGAAGGAGCAGAAGATTTTGTCATGTTTAAACTCACTCCTAATTTCGTGCGCTGGCTTAATGCCGAAAGTGGCGAACTTTGTATTGTGGACCTTACACAGATTCGTTCTTGGTAGTGATATTAAAAACGCCGGCCCACTCGTGGGCCGGCGTTTTTATATTGGGTGATAGTGAGCGGAGAGTGTATCGCGCATAATATCACTTTATGAGTGATTGTTGGTTTTGTTTGGTATACTGCACTCATGAATATCTACTATGTTTTTATAGGAATCATTGTACTCATTGTATTGTGGACACTTGGAAGTTATCTTGTTGTCCGTACTATTGAAAAACCTGCTTATACAATAATTGAAAATAGGGATGGATATGAGGTGCGTGAATACAAGCCTTATATAGTGGCTGAGACCAAGGTGTCGGGAAACAGGCAAGAAGCAGTCACTAGTGGTTTCCAAATTATTGCTGATTATATTTTTGGGAATAATGTGAGCAAAAAGGGAATCGCAATGACAGCGCCGGTTTTAGAAAGTCAGGTGTCTGAAAAAATTTCAATGACGTCCCCTGTGCTGAGTACAGAAGGTGCAACAGGTGAGAGAGTAATCGCTTTTGTATTACCATCCACATATACACTTGAGACGTTGCCAATCCCAAACAACACCGCAGTCACGCTCCGCGAAGTCCCCGCACACACCGTGGCAGCCCTCACATTTACCTGGTACCCAACTCCAACGCGCATAGAAAAGAAAAAAGAAGAACTCATTTCTTTACTCGAAAGAGACAAAGTGTCCCCGATTGGCGACATACAAGTCGCGCAATACAATCCACCACTCTCCATGCCGCTTATGCTCCGTAACGAAATTATTATCCCGATAGAATAGAAGTGTTTGGGGTGTATGATGTTCAACTCTTTAAAAAACATCCCGAAATTCTTATTAAAGAATTTCGGGAAGTAAATTGATCGCTGTCTGTTGCTAATGTGCGTTCATGAGTGCGTGGAGTACATCTTTTCCGTACTGAGGAATTCGGAGTAGTTGGTAGTCCGGCATTATATCTAGTCTATGCTCGATAATATATTGAAGTGCCACATCTCCTTTGAGCGTAAGTGCCGGTGAAACAATATCAACACCACATGTATCAATATACCAGGAGCGGAGACTACTATGTTGTTTTGAAAGCATCATATCTCCACTGTCTCGTTCCCATACATAGTCTGCAACTGTCGAACTTGGCGGAACGTATAACCGTTCAAAGTATCGGATGATACCGTTTTTGATTATTTGAGCCGCAAGGTCGGGTGCGCTGATAGTATCTGCCGCATGAAGCCAACTCTGCTTTTCTTTGGCAAGACGTACAAAGAGGAGATATTTCCCCAACTCTCTTGAAATAAGGGAAGCCAACTCCTCTCGCGTCGTCGGAGCATCTGTGAATGTTAAGAGCAATTCTCCCACGAGACCAAGTTTTTTGCTGAAATCCTTATCATCTTCGATTCTTTCTCGAAAATCCTCGATGCACCTCGGTGTTTTGTACAGTGCATCCATATTGAAATAGATAGCAGATTCTTTTTCCCAAAACACGACCTTCGTATACATACCCTCGAGAGAGTATGTATCGAGTCCGTCTGGAAGACCGAATTTAACCGTTGGTGTTATGCGAAGCGGAGGGCAGAAGGGAATAGTCAGTGGTGAAATTGGGTAGCAAAATCCTCCACACTCGTGAGTCTCAACAACTTCTTTGAGTAAGGTTCGGATGAACCTCATATCTCGTACACGTTCTATCTCACGCTCACGTTCGAGTTGTAAACGATATAACTTGTCTTGTCTTGATTCAGCCATGGCAACCTCCTTGGAAATGGTTGAGTATATGCAACTTCTATAAAAAATTTTACGTCTGTTTTATTAGTTTGTCAAATTTTTATTCAAGTTTTAGCCTGATTCTCTTGTGACCAAAGCATCCCTAGTCCCACCCAGAATTGACGGATGGACAATACCCCATCCCCTCTGAACCGACTCCCAAAAAATGGACAATGTCGATTGATTTATTCTTTAACGATTTTCTTTTTCGATAGCACTCGGAACAGTTAGGTAACTGTCAAAATAGATGGCGTGGCACGTGTAGCCACTTGGATTTTTTTGTAGATAATCCTGATGAAAGTCTTCGGCTGGCCAAAAACGTGTGAGTGGCTCAAGTGTAGTTACGACAGGATCATCCCATCGACCCGATTCATTCACTACTGCAATCATTTCCTCTGCCGTATTCTTTTCTTCTTCGGTCGCAAAAAAAATTGCTGAACGATATGAAGTTCCTCTATCATTTCCTTGCTGATTGAGTGTCGTTGGATTATGGATTTGAAAAAAGAAGTCAAGGATATTTTTGTAGGTAGTAACTGTGGGGTCGTAAGTAATTTCAACTGCTTCGGCATGACCAGGGTGAGATTCGTAGGTCGGATTATCATTTTTTCCGCCCGTATAACCTGTCTCGGTATCAACAATACCAGGCTGTGCTCGGAGCAAGTCTTCTAACCCCCAAAAACAACCCCCCGCCAACACTGCTTTTTTGTAATTTTGTGACATATATTATTTATTATGCATTTCAAGCGAAATGCCGTTGATACAGTATCGGTCGTGACGACCTAAATCACTTTCTTCACCATAAGTTATTTTTGTTCATCAGGGAAGATGTGTCAGTGTGTAAAGATAACTTTACACACGAGTAGATGCTGTATAGAATAACCAGTATGCATACATGCATACAAAACAGTGTATCCGAATACCGCATGCATCGTGAAGTTACTCAGGAGGAACTTGCGTGTGCTGTGGGGGTGAGCCGTCAAACAATTATTGCCCTTGAGAAAGGTAATTATACACCCTCCGTTTTATTGGCCCTCAAGATAGCAGGTTTTTTTAACGTGCCTGTTGAAAAATTATTTACTATATCGTATGAAAAATAATCTTATAGAAGTCGGCACGATGTTGTGTCTCATAATCATTGCAATTCTTTTGCTCAATCCGTTTGACTTTTGGATGCCCGACATGATGGTAATGGGAATGCTGGGACTTGCACTCATTTTATTCGGAGTTTTTGCAACGTTTCTCCTCCGAGAAAAAACGGTGGATGAGCGCGATGCCGTGCACGAAACACTTGCGGGACGGAATGCGTTTTTGGTTGGTTCAGCAGTCTTGATACTCGGGATTGTCGTGGAGGGGTATACCCACACGGTTGATCCGTGGCTCGTGAGCACCCTTGTTTTCATGAGTGTGGCAAAGATTGCTACGCGCATATGGAGTGATAAGAATCAGTAGTCAGTTATCCCCTATGCATAATGTAAAGTAGCCTTTACATTTGAGTTTTATTGTATACAATAGTAAATATGATAAAAAAGATTATTATTGTCGCTCTGGGGTTAGTGGTACTCGGTTTTTTGTTTTACGCATTTTCTCCAATATTCAAAACTGTCCATCTGACTGAAGATGCACCGATGACCAACAGTAGTGCATCAAGTACCCTCATGTCATCGGAGATTCAGGAGTATCCGATAGTTGGCACCGAGGGGCATCCCGCAGAAGGTGTTGTGAAGCTTATTGATTCCCCAGAAGGAATGATTGTTCGGTACGAGAATTTCAAGACCATCAATGGTCCGGATTTGTTTGTGTATCTGAGTAAAGATCTTGAAGGAAAAGAGTTTGTAAATCTTGGAGAAATACGCGGGACAGAAGGAAATATAAATTACACTATTCCCAGCGAAGTAGATATTTTAGAGTATCGATACGTGCTGACGTGGTGTAAACAGTTTGGAGTTCTCTTTAACTACGCAGATTTCGGTACACAGATAATGACCGATGAAGTACAAGTACCGGAAGTTGTAATAGAGAAAACAGATACTATAAGTCAATCAGCAGAAGTTCAGGCAGAGCGTACTATTCTGCAAGAGAGTGCAGTCGTAGAAAAAACTGCGCTATTAGCAAACGGATGTTTTTGGTGCGTTGAGCATGATCTCGAAAAAGTTAATGGTGTCATTGATGTAGTCTCAGGGTATGCAGGTGGGGAAGCGGAGAGTCCAACTTATAAAAATTACGCTGAAAGTGGACATCGTGAAGTGGTGCAGGTGACCTACAACTCGAATACGGTGTCGTATGGCAATCTCGTGGAGCATATTATAAAGCACGGTGACCCCACAGATGACAAAGGGTCCTTTGGAGATCGTGGACAACAATACGCTCCGGCAATTTACTATGAAAGTGAGGGAGAAAAGGAAGAGGCGTACCGAGTAATTAAAGCAATCGATGCACTCCGTGTTTTTCCCGAGCCACTCCCACTTTTGGTAACTCCTCGCGTCACGTTTTGGCCGGCTGAGGAATATCATCAAAATTATTCAGAGAAAAATCCAATTCGCTATACCTATTACAGGTCGGCATCGGGAAGGGATACATTCATTAAAAAGTATTGGGGCAATGATGCACACCTTTTTATAGTCTCTAATAACGAAAAAAATAATATGAAAAAAGAAAATTCAGTTTCAAAAGAGGGTTCGTGGGATTCCTTTGTAAAGCCCACGAAGGAGGAACTAAAAAGACTTCTCACTTCAATCCAGTTTGAAGTAACCCAAGAGGAAGGTACTGAGCGTCCGTTCACCAATGAGTATGACAAAAATTACGAGGAAGGCGTGTATGTCGATGTGGTGTCGGGTGAGCCACTGTTTCTCTCAAATGATAAGTTTGACTCCGGAACTGGGTGGCCTTCGTTTGTAAAGCCAATTTCACCTGAAATGGTAGTACTCCATGAAGATAATACTTTTTTCTCGAAGCGAACAGAAGTACGTTCTCGCTACGCCGACTCACATTTGGGACATGTGTTTGACGATGGACCGAAGGACCGTGGCGGTAAACGGTACTGTATGAATTCCGCATCACTTCGTTTTATTCCACGAGTTGATATGGAGAAAGAAGGATATGCATATCTCGTTACGTACATGAAATAAATAATTATGATAAAAATTAAAGAAATAATTTCAATTAGTAGTATCCCCATTGTCCTTGCATCACTGTGTTGTCTTTCACCTGTTGTTCTCGTGTTGCTTGGTGTGTCGACGGTGAGTTTTGCTTCGTCACTTTCTGATACGCTGTACGGAGAGTACAAGTGGGTATTTCGTGGTGTTGGATTACTCGCCCTCCTTGGCTCACTCGCATACTACCTGCGGAGAAAGAAAGGAGTGTGCACCATAGATGATATGAAGCGGAGACGCAATGAAATTATAAATTATATTGCGCTCACGCTTGTTGCGGGTATTCTCGGGTATCTCTTTTTCCTCTACGTCGTCGTGCATTATATTGGGGTAGGGCTCTCCCTCTGGGATTAGGTTCTTGAATTCTGTGTTGTATGCAGTCACCGTTGTATCCATAATGGTACAATTAAGTATTACTTATTTAAATCTATAAATATGTCAATTCTTCAATATGTATATTTGTACCTGCTCACCGTCCCGGTATTTTTTGCTATAGATATGCTGTGGCTTGGTGTTGTTGCAAAAGGTTTTTACCAAGAAAAGTTGGTGAATTTCCTTGGCCCTGTGAATTGGACTGCGGCGATTGTATTCTACCTCATATTTATTGTGGGGATTCTCATATTTGCGGTTATACCTGCGCTCCAAGAGCAGTCACTCATGAAAGCGGTGGTGCTTGGAGCACTGTTTGGATTTTTTACATACGCTACATACGACCTCACTAACTTAGCAACACTCAAAGATTGGCCAATCCTTATTGTCTTCGTGGATATTCTTTGGGGAGCAGTGCTTTCGGGGTCCGTCGCAACAGCGAGTTACCTAATTGGTAAAAACCTTTTCTTTTAGAGTATGTTACTTTACGAATTAGCAGTCATAGCAGCAGTTATTTTTTCTTTCGTGACAACGTTGTACGTGATTTCGCTCATCATTAAACGAAATGATATTGCGGATTCTGCATGGGGCGTTGGTATTCTGATCGTGGCAATGATGAGTTACTTTTTGAGTGCTGAGAAAGGAGTACTCATGCAGGTGCTTCTCTTGCTCGCAACATTGTGGGGTGTGCGTCTGTCCGTACGCATTTTCCTCCGTAATATACATAAAGAGGAAGACTATCGATATAAAAAGTGGCGTGACGAATGGGGCGCTTGGTTTTATGTGCGGAGTTATTTTCAGGTATATCTACTCCAGGGATTTTTAATGATTGTGGTGGGATATTCCTTCGTTCATGCAAGTGTGTATGGAAGTACTGCACCCATAGGGGTAGTATCGGTATTGGGGATTCTGATGTGGAGTGTTGGTTATTTCTTTGAAGTCGTTGGTGATTGGCAACTCGACCAGTTTATTAAAAGTAAGCCGGCGCAAGGAGCAATCCTTAAGACGGGATTATGGAAGTACACCCGCCATCCTAATTACTTTGGTGAAGTCATTATGTGGTGGGGTGTGTGGCTACTCGTAGCCACGTTGCCTATGGGATATGTAGCACTCGTCAGTCCACTCATGATTACCTTTCTCATTTTAAAGGTTTCGGGTATACCAATGCTTGAAAAGCGATTTGAAGGAAATGCCAATTTTGAAGAGTATAAGCGAAAGACGAATGCTTTTTTCCCAGGGAAATCAAGAGTATAGATTTGGTGTTTAAGAGTTATATATCAAGATTGGCACTGCATTTTTCTGGCCTATCTTGCCCTTTCATGAATATTTGAGACAATGGAAAGATATGAATATTGAATCAATGAACGCTCCACAGAGCGATGAAGAAGTACCAATGACTCGTGAGGAGATAGTAGATGCAATCAAAACAACGGTAGCACGTATCGAAGAACTTAAGGCACTGAGTGCAGAAGTGGGAGAGAATATTGATGTTGAACTTGGTTCGGAAGAGTATATTGATTTTGGTCACCTGGCGCAGGCTCGGGAACTCGAAGAAGAACTTGAAGGTCTTAATGCAGACCTTATTATGTTTGACGACAAAGTAGCTCTCGAGACAATGACTGATGCTGCACAGCGAAAACTTGATTTATAAAGGAATGTGAAAATCACCGCCCGCGAAGCGGGCGGTGATTTTCTTACGATATAGTTTTCTGTATGAAATCAATCACGCAACACTTTTTCTTTCGGCCAATTATTGTTTCGGTGATAGCACTCTTGCTCGTGTGGTACAAGGCGGGAGCATCTGCATTTTTGCTCGTCACCGTGCTTGCGATACTGGAAACAACACTTTCTTTTGATAATGCTGTGGTGAACGCGAAAGTACTTGAGCGAATGAGCCCACTCTGGCAGCGTCGTTTTCTCACGTGGGGTATTCTCATTGCGGTCGTGGGGACACGTTTTGTACTTCCTATACTCATTGTGAGTACTGCGCTTTGGATGTCGCCATGGTACATCACGACACTCGCGATACAAGACCCTGCGGCATACGGACATCTGCTTGAAAGTGTTCATGGGACCATTACCGCATTTGGCGGCATGTTTCTTCTTATGGTCTCACTCAAATATTTTTTCAATAAGACGAAGGATGTGCATTGGATACACAGAGTAGAGGCGCACCTAGTGAAGTGGGGACGAATCGAGGCTATCGAAATAGCACTTGCGCTCACACTCCTTGCAATCCTAGCATCGGTCACGCACTTTAGCCCCGTATCGGTACTTATTGCAGGCATTGTGGGTATTGTCCTTTTTATCATTATGGAAGGAGTGGCCGGCTCACTCTCACTTGAGGCAGGAGAGGTGGCACAGAGTGGCGCGACACTCTTTGTGTATCTCAACATACTCGACTCAGCCTTTTCACTCGATGGTGTGGTAGGAGCATTTGCACTCACAACGAACCTACTCATTATTGTGGTGGGTTTGGGTATTGGTGCGTACTTCGTCCGTGCGCTCACACTCTATATGGTGGAACAGAAGACGCTCACCCAACTTGTATATCTCGAACACGGCGCTCATTGGGCAATATTGGGGCTCGCTATTGCAATGCTCGCTAATCTTATTATTCATGCTCCCGAGGTGGTGACGGGGCTTATCGGACTTGTTTTTGTAACGCTTGCATACCGATCATCAATACGAGAGAGCAAAATGAAAGCATAGAATATGAAAAAAGTCGTCGTGAATGACAAAATGCAAGACGGATATACCTACATGTGCACTGAGCCCATGGGGGAACACTTTCATCCTGGTTTTAAACCACACCTCACCCCCAAAAGAAATGCTCGAACTCGGTGTTTTCGGTGGTCTCTACATGACAGATTGCAGAAAAGAATTTCCCAAATCTTGGTTTACGCATGCCAAGCTCTCGCTTGATGGGAAGCGACACAAGGAACTTAATTATTTTAAAGTAAATGCAAGTCAGTCGTTGACTGTTTGGAAAGAAAAAGGATGGATACATGAGGACGACCCACGAGGCTGGTTTCAGTGGTGTTGTAGGTACTATAGCGGTAGACGGCATGAAGACGACGAAAGGCAAATAAAACGATGGCGTAATTTTGCGCGCCATGCCCATCAGGTAGCACACAACTGCATGCCAGGGGATCTCACGTGTCGCCCGCGCCAACGACAGGCACTCCTCCACTTTGCCTACGACAGTAGAAATATCTGATACACTAGTGCTATATGGAAGGAGCTGAATTAGCAGGAGTAGTCATTATCACGTTTGTGATTGCAACTGGTATGGGTTACTACGTCATGCGTCTCATTTTGGGTGTGTAAGTATACTAGACATTGGCACAATACTGCATTCTGGACGAACGAGTGGAGCCACGTGTATACTTATTGAAGGTAGATTTCGAGGTTTTAGTTACTACATATAAATACTATGAAAAGATTTCTAGAGGATTTTAAAGCGTTTGCCATGAAGGGAAATGTGATGGATCTCGCTGTTGCGGTGGTTATAGGAGGGGCGTTCGGGAAGATTGTGTCCTCACTCGTGGACACCATTATTATGCCGACCGTGGGGCTTTTGCTTGGTGGCGTCGACTTTACCGGATGGGGCTTCAAAGTTGGGGACTCAATCATTGCATATGGAAAATTTGTACAAGCGACAGCGGACTTCGTAATTATCGCGTTCGTGATTTTTGTCGTAATGCATTTTCTACACTCGTTTGAAAAGAAAAAGGAACTAGAGATTAAAGTAGAGCCTGAGCCAAAGCCTGATGAAACAGTAATCTTGCTTCAGGAGATACGTGACCTGTTAAAAGAGAGGGAATAAGAGGAAAAAAGCCCCGGATACCAAAGGTATCCGGGGCTTTTTCGATACTCCAGAACACACTCACTCATCACGCAAGTCTTGCGCGGCACAACATCCTGTTGCTATCCACAGGGTAGGGAAAGGTCCTTACTCAAAAACCCTAGACTTTGCATACAGAGTACGATTATAAGCCACAGTTTGTATTTTTTTGACGCGTGGTATCATTCATATAACACACGCACTTGCTCTTCGTGTGATGGCAGACACCTTCATCGTAACCACAATGTACTGTGGCCTGTTTAGGAGCCCTCTATACATTCGCGTACCGAGAGAAATTTACTTCACCAACCTTACACATAACTAACTGCATTACTGCGCTATGATCACCACAATTACCAAGCGAAACGGCATGGTTGTTCCATTTGACCCGACGAAGATTGTTATCGTTATGAAGAAAGCATTTGCTGCAGAGCAAGTTTCCGTAGATGACGCAGCGCTCGAGCAAATGACTCAGCGAGTCCTGGCTAGTCTCGGGACACTCTGTGAAGGGAAAGAACACTGCCCCACGGTAGAACAGGTGCAGGACTTGGTAGAGAACACCCTCATGGAGCGCGGATACTTTGGTGTGGCAAAGTCGTATATTCTCTATCGTTTCAAACAAAGTGAAGAGCGCAAGCAGGAGGTGGTCAAAGAAATCGAAGAGCAACGCCTTACTATCGAGCGTACGGACGGCAGTGTCGAGCAGTTTTCTCGCGAAAAGATGCATGCGTACTTGAGTGAATTTATGGAAGGGTACACCAATGAGGTCAATCTCGAAGAGATTGTGTCTCAGGTAGAGCGCGAAGTGTATGACGGTATCAAAACTTCCGAAATGGCAAAGTTGGTCACACTGGTACTTCGCTCACGTATTGAGGAAGACCCTGCGTACTCAGTTGTTGCTGCGCGTCAATTGGCACGCCGTATTGCTGATGAAGCGGTGGGTAATTTTAATACAGTTCCGAAAGCGGAGCGTGTGAGTGCATACAAGAATGCCTTTGTTCGAAATATCAAGCGCGGTGTTGAAGCAAAAAAATATGATACGACACTTCTTGGGTACAACCTTGAGGCACTTGCTCTTGCATTGAAGCCAGAGCGAGACGACCTTTTCAAGTATCTCGGTATTGAGACACTCAACGACCGCTACTTCGTGCGTGTGGAAGGCAAACTTCTCGAAACCGCACAGATTATGTGGATGCGTATCGCGATGGGCCTTGCGCTTAATGAAAAGGATAAAGAAGCACGAGCGATTGAATTTTATAACATTATGTCGCTCATGCGTTTTGTGCCTTCAACGCCAACGCTCTTCCATGCAGGCACACCACATCCACAACTTTCTTCTTGTTACCTCAATGTGGTGGAAGACGACTTGAAACACATATTTAAGGTGTATGGCGACAATGCCATGCTCGCCAAGTGGGCAGGAGGTATTGGTACTGCGTGGAGCAAACTGCGTGGCATGGGAGCAGAGATCAAGGCTGCTGGTATCACCTCACAAGGAGTGATTCCATTCCTTAAGATTGCGAACGACGTGACGGTTGCTATCAATCGCTCAGGGCGTCGTCGTGGGGCCTCTTGCGTGTATATGGAAAACTGGCATGTCGACTTTGAGGACTTTCTCGAGTTGCGCAAGAATACTGGTGATGAGCGTCGCCGCACCCACGACATGAATACTGCCGCGTGGGTATCCGACCTCTTCATGAAGCGTGTTAAGGAGGATGGGCAGTGGACACTCTTTTCTCCTGATGAGGCCATCGACCTTACCGAGACTTATGGTAAGAAATTTGAAGAATTGTATGTGAAGTACGAAGAAATGGCTGACCGTGGTGAAATTAAGACCTTCAAGCACGTGCGCGCAAAAGATATGTGGAAGAAAATGCTTGGCATGCTCTTTGAGACTGGTCACCCATGGATTACCTTTAAGGACCCATCAAACCTCCGCTCACCACAAGACCATGCAGGCGTGGTACATAGTTCAAATCTCTGTACCGAAATTACCCTCAACACATCAGCAGAGGAGACTGCAGTGTGTAATCTAGGCTCAATCAATTATCCAAAGCACATCATTAACGGTGTCTTTGACAAAAGTATGGTAAAGGAAACCATCACTACCGCGATGCGCATGCTCGACAATGTGATTGATCTCAACTTCTATCCTACCGTGGAAGCGCGTACTTCAAATATACGCCATCGCCCCGTCGGTCTGGGTATCATGGGCTTTCAGGATGCTCTGTACCTCCTCAATATTCCTTTTGGTTCAGACGAGTGTGTGACTTTTTCGGATACCTCTATGGAGATAATTGCGTATAACGCGATTCTTGCATCGACCGACCTCGCGCGCGAACGTGGTGCGTACCAGAGTTTCAAGGGCTCAAAGTGGGATCGTGGCATTTTCCCGATTGACACTATCGCACTCCTTGAGGCAGATCGCGGTATGTCGACTGGTATCGACCGCACCGAGCGTCTCGACTGGAGTGTTGTCCGCGAAGCGGTAAAGCAGTACGGTATGAGAAACAGTAACACCATGGCAGTCGCGCCAACCGCAACGATTGCCAATATTGCTGGTTCTATTCCGGGCAACGAACCAATCTACAAAAACATCTATGTAAAGGCCAATATCTCAGGGGACTTTGTGGTGGTGAATCCGTACCTTGTCGATGATCTTAAGAAAATTGGACTCTGGGATGCAGAAATGCTCGGAGCGATAAAGTACAACGACGGCAGTCTTGCCAATATCCCGAGTGTCCCTATGGAACTCAAGATAAAGTACAAGGAGACTTTTGAAATCGATATGCGTTGGCTGGTAAAGGCGGCTGCATATCGCGGTAAATGGATTGACCAATCACAGTCACTCAACATCTTCTTTAATGGTACCTCAGGAAAAGAAATTTCAGATCTCTATATGTACGCATGGGAGATTGGGCTCAAGACTACCTATTACCTCAGGTCACTCGCTGCAACACAGGTAGAAAAGTCTACTGTTGGTACTGCAGGGACACACCTTCGTAAGGATGCAGATTCAGGAGTACAACAAGACGTCACCTTTGGCGCAGCACCCACAGCGGGGGAAGTGGCAACACCGGTAGGGAGCAGAATGGCAGCAGTGGTGGTAGAGAAAGTGGCACCAGTTGCGGTTGCCACCCCATCTCCATTTGTCGCAGTAGTAGAAGAGACTACGATAGTAGTAGCAACACCAAAGACACCTATCAGACTCCATATTGCCGAGGAAGCACTCTGCGAGTCATGTCAATAGGACAATAAATAATAGAAAATAGAAAATAGAAAATAGAATAGAAAATATCATTATTACACCACGTGTAATGGGCTTGTAATCTACAGTTAGGTGTGGATTAAGTGGTAGAATAGTTTTCCCATTCAATATTATATATTTTAATAGTTTATTTTTTCAGCATGGCTATAACCAAGAATGCACCACCAGTCGATATCAACAAGCGCCGCGCGATAAATGGCGAGGATGCTGATGTGATTCAACTCTATCCTATGCAACATAAGTGGGCATGGGAGTACTACAACGCCGCAAATGCCAATCACTGGCTTCCGACAGAGATTTCGATGCAACTCGATATCGAGCAATGGAAGTCAAAGACTGCGCTCACACAAGATGAGCGACATGCATTCGAGACCGTGCTTGGTTTTTTCACGACTGCAGACTCCATTGCAGCCAACAACATTACGATTGCAAACTACCGCCACATCACGTCGCCAGAGATTCGTATGTATCTCCTCCGTCAGGCATACGAAGAGGCTATCCATACACATGCGTATCAGTACATTGTGGAATCACTCGCTATGGATGAGGCAAAGATTTTTAACATGTATCGCGAGCGCGATGCTATCTACAACAAAGCAAGTTTCATTCTCTCATTCAACGAAGGTATTTTTGATCCGACGTTTAAGACCGGCACCTTCGAGAACGACCAAAAGTATCTCGAAAACCTCTGCGTCTTCTCACTTATTCTAGAGGGTATCTTCTTCTACTCATCGTTTGCGGTGATGTTTGGTTTCCAGCGCCAGCATAAACTCACGGGAAGTGCAGAGCAGATTCAGTACATCATGCGTGATGAATCGATGCATCTTAACTTTGGTTGCCAACTCATCAATACCATCCGCGAAGAACAGCCCGAACTATGGACACAGGAATTTCAAGATAAAATTGTGGGCTACGTGAGGGAAGCAGCACGCCTCGAGTACACCTACGCACAGGAGGTATTTCCATCTGGAATCTTTGGCATGAATGCCGCAGGTTTCCGTCAGTACATCGAGCATATTGCCGATCGTCGTCTTGAACGCGTAGGTCTTCCTGTACAATTTGGTGTCGCAAACCCATTCCCCTGGATGAGTGAGGCCATTGATCTTCCAAAGGAAAAAAACTTCTTCGAAACCCGAGTTACTGAGTATAAGACTGGCGGTGCGTTGAACTGGTGACCGAAAAATAACGGGCAGAGCCCGTATATTTTTCGAGTGGCCAAAAATTAAGAAGCGCAAGCGACTATAATTTCTGAGCCTGTGGCCTAGAAGTCACAGAGCGCAGCGGCAATGACTTCTGGTCTGTCATAATTTTGTATTCATAATCAAAATTATGACCAAGGTTTTTCTCTCACAATGAAAAAGTAGACCAAGGAGTTTTTTCTTCCCCCCGGAAGAAAAAACGAGGCCGCAAGACCCTGTAGCGAATCCATAAGCAGACCCCCTATATCTCATCGTATATTAAATACGCCTCGACTTATTTTATTCGCACGCCTCGCACCTGAGGGCTTTTAGCGCGTTTGGTTTACGATGTCGCACATTTATAAAATTTCCTTCAATAAAAAATCCCCCGGACATAGTCGCGGGGGGTGAGGAGGAGGTCTTGTCACGTTAGTGCGAAAGAGTGCTTTTGGCTTCGCTTGCGCATGCCTTCTGAATACTTTCCAGTATTTCTGGAGGATACTGGCGTGCAAAGCGAATTGCACACAACTTATGGATTACTTTCGCTGCTTCATCGATAGTGCAGACGCAAGACGTGACGAGCTCTTCTTCGAGTTTTTTGAGCCCCTCGACTGTTCGCACGCCGAGCGCAGAGAGGTCGTCTTCAAGTTTCTCGAAGACTCCATCCGCACCAGATTTGGCGAAATTTAATGCAATGGCAACTACGGAGTTGCGTGCGTTAGTAAGAACATCAGACATGTTTTTCTCCTGTTGTGTAGTCAAAACTGACTTTGGTACTATGACACAATTTATTATAAATAGCAACACACTATCAAACACTGAAATTTTTTGGTGGGGTGGGTGTATATAGAAGTAATACACAATCATTTTGATATACTTAACCCCATGCGACTTCCGATATTGCTACTGATACTTATTGCCACGCTCTTTGGGAGCGGTTTTTGGTATCAATATATCGATACGACCTGCCGCACTCCAGTGTATTACCATGTAGGTAGTGTAGACGAACGTTTCGGTGCATCAAAAGATGAAATAAAGGGCATTGCAATGAACGCGGAGTTACTCTGGGAGGATGCACTCCATACTGACTTGTTTGTATACAGTGATAATGAAAAAGGAGTGCCCATTAACCTCATTTTTGATGAGCGCCAAGAGGAGGCAGACAGGGAGGAGGAGTTGCGGGCAGATCTTGAAGCAAAAGAGGGGATGAGCGAAAGTGTGAGCACACAATATGAAGCCCTTATAGTAAAATTTCGTACCCTTAAAAAAGAATATGAATCACGTGTGGTGGCATATGAAGCAACACTCGAGAAGTACAATACTGAAGTATCGAAATGGAATGCTAAGGGTGGTGCTCCAGAAAACATTCTACAAGAACTTCAGCAAAAAAGTGCCACCCTTTCTAAGGAGCAAAACTCACTTCAGAAGCTTGCCAGAGAACTCAATACTATTGCAGAAAATTTAAACAATATAGGAGCACGCGGCAATGCACTCGTTACCGATTACAACAGCATTGTCGAAAAATATAATAAGGAGTTTAATGATTCGCGTGAATTTGCTCAGGGAGATTATGCAGACAAGGTCATCAATATCTATCAGTATGATTCGGAAGAAGAACTCACGATAGTACTCGCACACGAGTTTGGGCATGCGCTTTCCCTTGGGCATGTGGAGGGTGAGAACTCGATTATGTACTACCTCATGGGCAAGCAAACATCAGCAGCGGGCGTGCAGGCACCCGATATCACAGAATATACGAATGTCTGTCGTGAAAAGAGCATATTTGAAAGTATTGTAGCTCTTTTCCGAAAGGGATAACGCTTTTTGCACTTTACTCGAGGGTGCTGTACCATTGTTGTATTACATATTTGTCCAGAATACTTAGTGTTTTAAAGGAGTAGTCTGGGTGGATTTTTATAATTAAAATAATCTTTAATCATATGTTTCAAGAATCATACATGCGCAAGATTGTTGCACTCGCTGGAGTGATGGCTATTATTGCGCTCGGTGCGTACACGTACTATACCCTAAAGCAGGCTCAGTATATGTATGCGGGTCCAACTACTATTTCAGTCACGGGTGTCGGAGAAGTATTTGCAAAGCCAGATATCGCAACATTCAATTTTACTGTTGAAGCAAAGGAGGCAGATGAAAGCACAACACAATCAAAGTCTGCAGAGAAGGTCAACGCAATACTTGCATACCTCAAGGAACAAGGGGTTGAAGAAAAAGATGTAAAAACAGAGGGGTATAGTCTTTCTCCACGATATGAGTATCCACAGGTACGGTGTACCGAATGGAGTTGTCCTCCACAGGGTGAGCCAAAACTTATTGGGTACCAAGTAAGTCAGACGGTAACCGTGAAGGTTCGTGACACTGAAAAGGCAGGGGGTCTCCTCTCAGGTGTGGGTGAAAAAGGAGCAACAAATATAAGCGGACTATCGTTTACTATTGATGATGTAAATAAGGCAAAGACAGAGGCTCGTGAAAAGGCTATTGCTGATGCTAAAGAACAGTCAGAAGTACTTGCAAAGAATCTTGGTGTACGTATTGTACGGATGAATGGCTATTGGGAGGAATCAGATGGTGGTTATCCGATTGCGTATGGTATGGGAGGTGATATGAAGTTTGATGCAATGAGCGCGCGAGCAGAGAGTGTTGCACCCGAACTTCCAAAGGGCGAGAATACTATTACGGTACGCGTAAACCTTACCTACGAGATTAAGTAGGAAGAGCGGAGAGGGAACAACAGAAACCGCAGGCCTCTGGCCTGCGGTTTCTGTTGTTTGACACCCGATATATATCTGGTACTATTGTACATGAATCGCCCTGGGGGCGTTTTAATTTTGCTAACATAAATCATATCGTATGAACTCATTTATCAACTACATCAAAGATACTGTTGCTGAGATGAAGCATGTATCATGGCCAACCAATATGCAGGCATCGACGTACACGGTACTCGTCGTAGTCATATCAGCAGTTGCTGCAGTATATCTCGGCGTATTCGACTTCCTTTTCCAGCAGGGACTCAATTGGTTTGTGAAGTAAATATTTAATAGTTATTTATTAAAATGGAGAGTAATGAATAGATAGAGCTGGTGCGCCGTAAAAATTTATTAGGAATAAAATTTTTCGGCGGCCAAGGATTTCTAGACTCGTTACACTCGTAAGAAATCTGGCATGGCTAAACAATATACAAGCGGGGAACGACAGTGGTATGCAATCCACACCTATTCAGGATATGAAAATGCAGTGGCACGAAACTTAAAACAGCGTATTGAGTCACTCGGCATGCAAGACAGGATTTTTGACGTGATTGTCCCCACTGAAAAAAAGATTCGTGTGAAAGGAGGGAAGCGCGTTACCGAGGAAGAACGCATCTATCCAGGATACGTACTCGTCAACATGATCGTCACTGATGACTCATGGTATGTGGTGCGCAACACTCCTCGCGTAACAGGCTTTGTGGGTAGCGGTACACAACCAGTACCCCTCCGCGATGAGGAGCTAAGTGCGCTCCTTGGCCGCATGAAGGACGAAACACCAAAACACCATGTCGACCTTTCAATCGACGATTTGGTCATGATTGTTGATGGCCCCTTCAAGGATCTTGAGGGTAAGGTGGGAGAGGTTGATGAGGCGCGTGGGAAGGTAAAGGTTCTTGTGGCCATGTTTGGTCGCGAGACTCCTGTTGAACTCGATTTCCTTCAGTTAAAGAAACTGTAGAGGGGACGCAGAATGGCGTATCTTGCGAATTGCCCATATTTCTTGTAGGATACGCAGGCTTCTAGAGAGGCCTGGTATGGAACAGGCACCTCGCAAAATAATAATCAAATTTAATTATACAAGTGTAGCAGTATAGAACAGTGCGTCTAAAAATTCATTAGGAATAGAATTTTTAGACGGCCAAGATTTTCTAAACTCGCTACGCTCGTACAAAATCTAGGCATGGCTAAAAAATTAGTAAAGAAAATCAAAGTACAGGCCACCGGTGGTAAGGCAACACCAGCGCCACCACTTGGGCCAGTACTCGGACAAGCTGGTATCAATATCGGAGAGTTCGTCAATCAATTCAATGAGAAGACGCGCGAACGTATGGGCGAAATCGTACCAATTGAGATTAACGTCTATGATGATCGCAGTTTCGACTTCATTACAAAGACTTCTCCGGCCTCTCGCCTTATTCTAAAAGCGATTGGCAAGGATAAGGGCTCAGGAAAAAATCTTGTTTCAAAAGCAGGAGAAATCACCAAAGCACAAGTTCGAGAAATCGCCGAAATAAAGATGGTAGACCTTTCAGCAAACGACATCGAACAAGCTATGAAAATCATCGAAGGTACCTGTAGGAGCATGGGCGTCAAAGTGGTATAGACCACCTTAACAGACCTTGCCTCATAACCGAAAATATTAAAAGCCCCGCGCCAAAGGCGCGGGGCTTTTAATATTACATATCTGTGGTATAATCTTTTCCGAGCAAAGTGCTCATTTTTGTTTTTTCACGAAATAGGGGAGTTCATCATGAACCTGCAAGAAAATGTTGTACTAAAAGGTCGCAAAATTGGGATGTTCGAAGCAGTTTCTTCAACGGGGTTGGGGGAGAATTTTAAACTCCGACTTCTCACCATCTGTGACGCGGGATTGCTACTTCTTCAAAACAATGGGGAGAGCAGTTCATGGGTGTTGCCGGCTGCGATGCAAAAGGCTGGTAACCCATCTCTAATGGCAATCGCACTGAGAGCGATTCCACATGACATTATCAACGTGAGCGAGATGGGGGAAACCTCTCCTCGTGATTTCCTATGTGCGACGGATAGTGAAGATGGCCACAGGACAGTTTTTGCCGGGATTGTGGTCCCTAAGAAGGCTGTATTACGTTCATCTCGCACCGTGTACCAGTGGGTGAAATCACCCACGGAACTCATGGAGCTTTTCGGGTTTATGAACTGGAAATCGCCAGAAGCCATTTTCATTCGCATGGCAGTTGATGCTGCAAATCAAGCAGGTCTAATTTCATGGGGGACGAAGGTTCATTAGTCACGCAAGAGCGACTCACTGAAGTCGCAAAAGAAAACAATAGGGGCGCTCAATATCGGCGCCCCTTTTTTCGTGATTGATTTGTTCACCCTTGCACATTTTTATTTTTCAAGTGTGAGCCATGTGTAGGGGGGGGTGTACTCGAGGTGTTGCTCCTCACTCAGTACAGTTGAGAATGCACTGTAGTCAGGAAAGAAGGCATCTGCGTCCGCATCGTGTGCCTCAATGCGCGTGAGATAGAGACGGTCGGTGATGCCAATTGCTTCTTTGTATACACTCGCTCCTCCGAAGATAAAGATTTCCTCTTTTTCTACTTGCTTTGCACTCTTTAATGCTTCACCCAGTGAAGTAACAACGACACATCCAGGTACCTCTTTTGGCTCCCACGAGAGAATGATATTTGTACGGCCAGGAAGTGGACGTCCAATCGAAAGGTATGTATTCCACCCCATGATAATGGGATGCCCCATCGTGAGTTCTTTCACCCGTTTTAAGTCAGCGCTGATACGCCAAATAAGCTCGTTTTTCTTCCCAAGTTCACGGTTTTGCCCCACCGCTGCAATGATACTCATTCGAGGTGTGCTCATTAAGAGATTATGACATATTAAGCCCAGGTTGTCTTTTTGAACTTAGGGAGCACGAATGTATAATATTCCAATGTCACAGTTTGAAATTGAGGTAAAGAGTCTCCTTGGAGAAAAACAAAATGCAGATGCGCTTAAGGCGAAGATGCAAGAACTTGATCCCACATGTACATGTGTGAGTACAAATATTCAGCTCAATCATTATTTTATTGGAGGAAATTTAGAAGATCTTTTTGAAAAGACAGGGATGTTATTTTCCGAAGAAATTAAGGAAAAATTCAGACACATTGCAGAGAAGGGGACTGATTTTTCTGTGAGGACACGACAGAGAGACGATGAAGTGTTGCTTGTAGTAAAAGCATCGGTCGGTGAAGGGACAAGTTCAAATGGTATCTCACGACTTGAGTTCGAAGAAGCTGTCCCCGCGTCACTTGATGAACTAGACCAACTTGTTCTCGATGCTGGATTTTCATATCAGGCTAAATGGTCTCGAGAACGCGAGGAGTATGCGTATAAAGGCATGAACGTGTGTCTCGATAGGAATGCGGGATACGGGTATCTTGCTGAGTTTGAAAAGGTGGTTTATGACGATGCTGTACTCAATGAAGTCCGAGAAGAGATTGATTTTGTCATGCAAGAACTTGGAGTAGAGGAACTTATGCAGGAGAGACTTGAAAGAATGTTTGAGCACTATAATTCAAATTGGCAGGACTATTATGGGACGGAACGTACTTTTATTATTGAATAATTCTAAAAAAGTATGTTTCTTTCCGATGTGGATATAAAAAAGGGAATAGAAAGTGGTGCAATAATCATACAACCATTTGATGAGTCTCGGTTACAACTCGCGAGTTATGATGTGACTCTCGGGAATGAGTTTGAAGTAGTGGATAGACATCTCGTGCAAGCATCAGACCCAGCTCGAAAAATATATCCCGTCACACGTAAGTTCGAAGTTGCTGACGACGAAGAATTCGTACTTCATCCAGGAGAAAACGTGCTCGGAAAACAACGTGAGTTTATTGGTGTCGATAACGAGCACCTCATTTTACTCTCGGGGAAGAGTAGTTTGGCACGTGTCGGTCTTGTTGTTCACAACACCGCTATGCTTTTTAATCCAGGACATCATTTCTACCCCACATTTGAGTTAGTGAATAGCAGTAATGTCCCTATCATTCTCCGTCCCGGCATGCCGATTGCGCAACTTCTTTTTGCTCGACTTACATCACCGACAAGCAAGGAATATATGGGTGAAAATGGCGTGGGTCGCTTCGATGCAAAAAATTCTAATCATTTTGCAGAACCAAAAAATTAATTTCTAACATATTTTTTATGAATGATAGACATCCAGAGTATCAATATCTCGATCTGTGTAAAGATATTTTAGAAAATGGCGCAGATAAACAACTCTTTTTTAATGACGTTGTCCTTGAGGAGTATAAGAAAAAAGGAGAAACACCACCGTTTATACGCTCCGTGTTTGGGAGACAGATGCGATTTGATTTAAGTGATGGTTCTTTCCCCTTGCTGACGACCAAGAAGACCTTTTGGCGAGGTATCGTTACCGAATTACTTTGGTTTCTCTCAGGGAGTTCAAACATCAAACCACTTCTTGATGTAAATAATCACATATGGGACGAATGGGCATGGAAGCATTTTCAGATGTGGGCAACAGATGCTGAGAAAAGTGAGCATAAAGATATTACACAAGATGAGTTCATAGCAAAACTAACTGCGCTCCCTTCTAACGATCCGTTTGTAGTGAAGTGGGCAGACCTCATTACTATTTACGGACGCATGTGGCGTAGGTGGCCAGCAAAGGATGGTCGTGAGATTGATCAGCTTGGGTGGGTTATCAAAGGTCTCATGACAAAGCCGGATCGAAAATCATATGTCGTGAGTGCGTGGAACCCCGACTTTATTTATGAAATGGCATCGGAAGGACAAAAATCACACGTCCCTCCGTTTTGTCATACTATGTTCCAATTCCAGGTTGCGAATGGGAAACTGAACCTTGGTCTCTACCAACGGTCTGGGGACCTCTTTCTTGGGGTACCATTCAACATTGCAAGTTACGCACTCCTACTCCTTATGGTCTCTCATGTTACCAAGATCCCACCAGGAGAATTAGTGCACACGTTTGGTGATGTGCATATCTATTCAAACCACTTTGATCAAGTGAAGGAGCAACTTACACGTGAACCATATCCATTCCCGACGGTAAAACTCAACGAGAATATCACTGACATTGATGCCTTTACGGCAAGTGACATAACGCTTGAGGGCTATCAGTCACACGACTCAATAAAAGCAGAGATAGCGAATATTGGTGGATTCACAGAGACGAAGAAAAATTAATGTAATGGAACCTGTATTAAGCACATGATCTGACACCCGCACAACCGAAGATTACTACTAAGATATTTTTTGATATGGATTACGCATATATAGAGAAGCAGGATAAGGAGGTATTTGAGGCACTCCGTGGAGAGGAGGAGCGCGAGGCGAAGGGGCTCGAACTCATACCGAGTGAAAACTACGTGTCGCGCGCGGTACGCGAAGCGAACGGTTCTGTGTTCACCAATAAGTATTCTGAAGGATACCCCGGGAAGCGCTACTATGGCGGGCAGGAGTTTACCGACATGATAGAAACAATCGCCATTGAACGTGCGAAGAAACTTTTTAATTGTGCATACGCAAACGTCCAGTCGCTCTCAGGCGCACCGGCAAATGCTGCAATGTACTTTGCGCTCCTTGAGCCCGGCGACACCGTGCTCGGCATGGACCTCTCCCATGGGGGACATCTCACCCACGGGCACCCAACCACTTCTATCAATAAAGTGTTTAACTTTGTACGGTACAAGATGAAGGACGTGAATACCGGAGAGATAGACTACGACCACCTTCGCCAAGTGGCACTCGAGCACAAGCCAAAGATTATCCTTGCAGGATTTTCTGCATACAGTCGGGAGCTCGAATATGCAAAGTTTGTAGAAATAGCGAAAGAAGTGGGTGCGTATACCGTGGCCGACATGGCGCATATCGCGGGGCTCATTGCGGGTAAGGCAGTGCAAAATCCGTTTGATGATGGGTTTGATGTCATTACCACCACCACACACAAGACACTCCGTGGTCCTCGTGGTGGCATGATACTCACGAGAGAAAGCGAGGAGATATCAAAGAAAATCAATAAGACAGTATTTCCGGGGACACAGGGTGGCCCACACATGAATGTTATTGCAGGGAAGGCCGTTGCCTTTGGTGAAGCGATGTCGCCCAAGTTTAAGGAGTATGCCGAGCAGATTTTGAAGAACGCAAAAGCAATGGAAGCAGTCTTCCACACCGCAGGCATTCGTATGCAGGGAGGAGGAACGAGCAATCACCTCATTCTTGCCGACGTGTTTGGCTCGCTCGGTATATCAGGGAAGGAGGCAGAAGTAGCACTCGACTCAATTGGTATTACGCTCAACAAGAATATGATTGCCGATGAAACACGCTCAGCAATGGACCCATCAGGCATTCGCTTCGGTACCCCCGCAATGACCACCCGTGGCATGAAAGAAGCTGAAGCGACCAAGGTTGCAGAACTCATGGTAGAGCGTCTCAAGAGTATTACCGATGAAGCAAAAGCAAAAGAACTCAAAGTAGCGGTAGAAACACTCTGCATGAAATTCCCAGTTCCTGAGAGCTTTGTTTAAAATAACTCAAATGCTCTACTTACCGTATACGTAACACCTGTTACGTATACGGTAAGCTTGGTGAAATGTGTTTTAAGTACATCTTTTCTTCTCGGATACGGTACAATACATGGAATGTTTGTGGAGTTATATAAAAAAACACGTACCTTTCTAAGTCATCATTGGCTTACCGTTGCGTTTCTCCTTGGCTTCATTCTCGACAATCTCACGCTCACACGCGTCGATCAGTTTTTCGATAACGCAGTGTTGCTCGGGTACGTAGTACTTGCGATGCTTTCTATCATTACGCTCTATGCAGGTATCGCAGAACGCTTTGGTGAGCGAGTGAGTCGCTTTTTGCGCGACAAATCACCCTTTGTGATGCAGTATGCTTTCGGTGGCCTCCTTTCAGGTATGCTCATTTTCTATGGGCGGAGCGGTTCACTTGCGAATAGTTGGCCATTCCTTCTTATGATTCTCATTGTGATTTATGGTAATGAGACCATTAAAAATCGTGGACAGCGTCTCGTGTACAACCTCGTTATATTCTTTGTGGGACTCTTTGCGTACGTGACACTCATTGTTCCCGTGTATTTAGGAAAGATGGGGCCGTGGGTTTTTGTGGGGAGTGGACTTCTTGCACTCTTTATTATGTACGTATTTTTTGGGTTAGTGACACGCATTGTACCCAATTATGTACTGCTTCAAAAACGTACTATTGTTTTTATTATCGGGCTTATCTACCTTACGTTTAATCTGCTTTATTTCACCAATCTCATCCCGCCCATTCCGCTTTCACTTAAAGAGGTGGGTATCTATCACAATGTGCTGAAATATGAGGATGGTTCCTACGAACTCACCTATGAAAACCCAAAATGGTGGGAGTGGTATCGTGCATCAGATAGTGTATTTCACTATAGCGCTGGATCAAATATCTTTTGTTTTGCATCAGTCTTTGCGCCGTCCCGTCTTATCACCGAGGTGTATCATAGATGGGAATATTATGATGAAAAGGAAGGAGAGTGGAAAGAGCACGATAGACTCTCGTACGCTATTTCTGGGGGAAGAGATGATGGGTATCGTGGGTACACGAAAATAAGTAATTTTCGTGAGGGGGAGTGGCGCTGCACCGTGGAGACAGAACGAGGGCAGGTGATAGGGCGAGAGCAATTCACCGTTGCTTCAGGGGTGCAAGGTAGTTTCGTGACACAACGTAAATAGTTTTGTATTGTGTGCATATGGAATTAGTAATTCGTGAAGCGATTGAAGTAGCACTCAAGGACCTCGGTATTGAGGAGGTCAATTTTGGAGTGGAGCATCCTGGTGATGTGGCACATGGGGACTATGCCACAAATGTGGCCATGGTAACGGCAAAAAAAATGGGGGTAAGCCCGCGCGATATCGCGGAGCGATTTCGCGCGGCACTCGAAGGAAAAATTCCGGATGTGACATCCATTGAAATTGCGGGTCCGGGATTTTTAAACTTCACTCTTTCACGCGATTTTTTCGTGGAGAAGATAGAAGCGGTAAACGCGAGCCCGACTACATATGGTCAGAACGACATTCTCAAAGGAGAGGAGATTATTTTTGAATACACGAGTCCAAATCTTTTTAAACCGCTTCATATTGGGAACCTCGTCGGGAATATTGTGGGCGAATCCATCTCACGACTCATGGAATATGGTGGCGCTACACTCCATCGTGTAAATTATCCTTCAGACATTGGGCCTACAGTGGCAAAGGGTGTATGGGGACTGATACAGACAAAGGGGGATGTGCACGACATCAATGCTATTGGAGAAGCCTATCGCGTCGGCAGTACAGCGTATGATGATGGTACCGGAAAGGAGGAAATAGATGCAATTAATCGTGCGCTCTATGCGGGTACCGATGAAGCACTTAATGCACTCCGTGCACAGGGTATTGCTACGTCGCGTGCACGACTCGCTGAGTTGTGTGAGATGCTCGGCACGCATTTTGATGCAGAATTTTTTGAGAGTGAGGTGAGTGAGGAGGGAACACGAATAGTACGAGAAAAAATCGGCACGGTCTTTGAAGAAAGTGAGGGGGCAGTTATTTTCCGCGGTGAACGCTACGGGCTTCACACCCGTGTGTTTCTTAATTCTCATGGTTTGCCCACGTACGAAGCAAAAGATATGGGCAACTTTGCACGGAAGCAGTCACTGTACCCGGGGTGGACACGCTCATACATAGTGACGGGAGGAGAACAGCGTGAATATTTCAAGGTACTCATTAAAGCACTGAAAGAAGTTTTCCCAGAATCAAAAGAAAAGGTGATTGAAAATATCGCCACAGGTTTTCTCACACTCACGACAGGGAAGATGTCATCCCGCAAAGGCAATGTGCTGACGGGAGAAGACCTCCTCGCGGAGGTACGTGAAGAAGCGTATGCGCGTGCAAAAGAGAGCAGGGCAGAGCATATCGAGGAACTCACTGAGCAGGTGGCTGTGGGGGCGATTAAGTACCAGATACTGAGGCAAGCAGTGGGAGGTGATATTGTCTTTGACAAAGCACGCGCACTTTCACTTGAGGGAGACTCAGGTCCCTACCTTATGTACACCCATGCCCGCCTCACCTCTATTCTCGAAAAAGCAAAACATGCGGGACTTACCGCGTGCACCACGCATGCACCAGAGGTTCCCTATAGAGTTGAGAAATTGATTTACCAATTTGAGGAAGTAGTGAGAAAAGCAGGGCAAGAAAAAGCACCGCATTTTCTCGTCACCTATCTCACCACCCTCGCAAGTGAGTTCAATTCATTCTACGCCCACGAGCAGATTGTAGACTTAAACGACCCTCACGCTCCCTATAAAATCGCACTTGCAGCTTCAATTCGAAGCACACTCAAAAATGGTCTTTGGCTTCTTGGCATAAAAGCCCCAGAGTGTATGTAGGCAGTATATAATCTTAATATGCATAAACAGCCAACCAAAGAGGAAAATTTATTAAAGAAGGAATGGGGGGCCGGGGGTGGGCGCGTCCCTTCTCGGGGGGGGGAGGAAAAAAAAATTTCGCCTCCCCCCTTGCAAAAAAAAAAATGAGGGGGACCAAAGCAGCTGACCGGGAGGCGCAGTCACCGATGATTGGGGTATCATCGATTCACATTTAATGACCATATAATTCGATGTAAAAAAGAGCCCGGGCTGAATTAGGATTAAGACCGTTAGTCTATAAATCCTGCCCGAGGCCTTGCCTTGGGCAGGATTTTCGCGTGATATACTGTAATAAAGGTTTAAGAGAACACTATTATTTTTTTAATTTGCTATCACTATGGAGTTCACTACATTTTTATTCGGCGCTGCTTTTTTCCTTCTTATAGCGGGTCTTCGTGTTGTTGATCAGTATGAGCGGGGTGTCGTGCTCACTTTGGGGAAGTACACCGGTATGCGTGCTCCAGGGCTTACATGGATTTTTATTGGCATTCAAACAATGCAGAAAGTCGACCTTCGCATCACCACGATTGATATTCCTCAGCAGGAAGTTATCACGAAGGATAATGTGCCGGTCGGTATCAATGCAGTTGTCTATTTCCAAGTAGAGTCAGCAGATAAGGCGACTCTCAATATTAAAGACTTCACGCTAGCCGTCTCACAGTACGCGCAAGCGGCACTCCGTGATGTTATTGGTGGTATTGAGCTTGATACACTCCTCTCAGAACGTGAGCAAATTTCGCTTGAGATTAAAAAGATTGTGGATGGCGCCACCGGCGAGTGGGGTGTGAATGTCACCGATATTAAGGTACAAGACATCGAGCTTCCTGCAGATATGAAGCGCATCATGGCTAAACAAGCAGAGTCAGAGCGCGAACGACGCGCGGTTATCATTCGTGCAGAGGGCGAGTTCACTGCAGCAGAGCGTCTTGCGCAGGCGGCAGAGCGTCTCGGCGCTGTTCCCGGAGGCATGTCACTGCGCACCCTTGCGACCATCGAAAAGATAAACCCCGACCCATCAAAGACCGTCATCTTCGCACTTCCCGTTGAGATTATGGAAGGACTCCAATCGCTCTCAACCATACTCAAGGATAAGAGTAAATAAACACGTATGGCTACCATTGTGAAGCCGCATTTGAATCCGCGCACCGCGTACCTTCAAGTTGCACTCAACAACACACTCGATGAGGCGTACCGTGTAATACAGCTTCTTCCGCGGAGTGAGCGCATTATTGTGGAAGCAGGGACACCATTCATCAAACGGTATGGTACTCATGGTATTGCCCAAATTTATAGTTGGTATAGTAACCATCTCAATAGTCTTGTTCCTCAAGCATTCAATGTTGAGACGAGTTCATTCAGTCAACTTGCAAAAAGTTTTGGTGAGGCGCTTGCACAGAGTCAGTCAATGACGAACGTACCGGGGGCACATATCCGTCCGTATGTCGTTGCAGACTTAAAAACGATGGATAGAGCAGAAACGGAGGTAGAGATGGTGGCGAGTGCAGGGGCGAGTGCAGCAATTGCACTTGGGATGGCACCCATTGAAACGCTTGATAGATTTATTGAAGCATGCGAGACACACGGTATTGATGCCATGATCGATATGATGAACGTCGAATATCCACTCGCGGTTCTTCAAAAACTCAAAAAGATTCCACCTGTCGTTATTCTCCATCGTGGTGTCGATGAAGAGGCGGTGAATAAGGAAAAACAAATACCACTTCATGAAATACGTCGCATTAAAGGAATGTACAACGTGATGGTATCGATTGCCGGTGGGGATACGGTGCGGGAAGTACAACGTGCTATCTTTAATGATGCTGATATTGTGGTGATATGGAAGTCAGTCTACGAAAGTTCGAAGGAAACGACTGATCTCATCGAAGGTTTCTTGCGAGAGATTAAGTGAAAAAATATGTTGCAGAAAAATATTGGGTGTGGCAGAATGTGAGTCGCACTGCATGGGCGGTGATAGTAGGAGACTGAAATGGCCAACAAAGAGAGCAGATGTAAAAAACGTACACGAGTCGTGGTAATGTTCAAACCAATTCACGACGAAGCAGCAGTGAAGAGTCCGCGCCCCGTGCTTATTGCACGGGGACATTTCGAAAGTCCTGACGAACTTACGGCTAAATGCAAGGAAGGAATGGCGATCTTGCCCCCGCAATACCAACAGAAAGGGACGGTCCTCGTAGGGCGTGAATCTGATGAGCATATTGCTTCCGAGCAGTTTGCTAGGAAGGGACATACGTGGAGCGCATCCTTGGGGTTGTCGATTACCGACTTCATCCGAACGCATTGCAACTCGGAACTTTTCAGTTCACGTACACAAGTCAGCGTGTAGCCTCTCGCATTTTATGAGGCAAAGCCCGTGTCACAGCGGGCTTTTTCTATGCTATGATGCCTAGGTACATCTGATACATGTACGTATTATTATGTCTGATATACATAAATAGAATATGGAAAAGAAAATAGAGAATAGAAAAAATACGCCCACAGTGCAAACTGAAAAAAGTGACGTTGCACTTCGTGAGGAAGAGATACTCGCGTTTTGGCGAGAGAACGAAATTTTTAATAAGTCGGTAGAGACACCTGCGGGCAGAGAAGGTGCCCTGGAGCACTATGTTTTTTATGATGGGCCACCGTTTGCTACAGGCACGCCACACTATGGACACATTCTTGCAGGAACGATAAAGGATGCTATCCCACGGTTCCAGACAATGAACGGCAAGCGCGTCATCCGTAAGTGGGGATGGGATTGTCACGGCCTTCCTTTGGAAAATATTATAGAAAAGCGTCTTGGGCTCTCCACCAAGCGAGACATTGAAGAGATGGGGGTGAAACAATTTAATGAAGCGGCACGAGATGCGGTCCTCGAGTACGCTGACGATTGGAAGGAGGTTGTGCCACGCATGGGACGTTTTGTGGATATGGAGGACGACTATCGCACGATGGACGCCACGTACACCGAGTCGGTATGGTGGGTATTTTCTGAACTCAACAAAAAAGGTCTTGTCTATGAGGGATTTAAAACTATGCATCTTTGTCCTCGTTGTGGGACGACTCTTTCTAACTTTGAGGTGAATCAGGGATATAAGGATATCAAGGATATCGCGGTCACGGTAAAAATGCCGTTATTGGATGAGCAAGGGAATGTAACCGACACCTCAATACTCATCTGGACGACAACGCCGTGGACACTTCCGGGGAACCTTGCGGTTGCCGTGAATCGCGATATTGAATACGTGAAGGTGCAGGTGACGCTCGACGGTACTGAGGAAAAAGTAATTCTTGCAAAAGCACGCCTCGCGCAACTTAGCACCGATGAATATGAAATTCTCGAAGAGATGAAAGGCGAAGCACTTCTCGGAAGGAAATATCTTCCACCGTTTGATTCTTTTTTAAAACAGGAATTTGTAGGAAAAGAAAAAGCGTGGACTATCTACCATGCCGATTATGTGGAGGTGGGGGAGGAGGGGACAGGCGCAGTGCATATTGCACCAGCGTATGGCGACGATGATATGGAGCTCGCTAAGCGTGAGGGAGTGCCGGTGATGCATCATGTGGATGTAGATGGACACTTCAAGGAGTGCGTCACCCATTTTGCAGGACAACTCGTAAAACCAAAAGATGATGATAAGGCAGATGTCTCTCATCTCGATGCGGATATTGAAGTGGTGAAGTATTTGAAGGATGCGCATCTTCTCGTGCGAAAAGAAAATATCACGCACTCATATCCACACTGTTGGCGCTGTGACACACCGCTTCTCAACTATGCGACAACCTCGTGGTTTGTGCGTGTGACCGACATTAAAGACGCGCTCGTAAGCGAAAATGCAAAAGTACACTGGGTTCCCGAGCATGTGGGTACGAATCGTTTTGGCAAGTGGCTCGAAGGTGCGCGTGATTGGGCGGTATCTCGCCAACGGTATTGGGGTGCGCCAATCCCAATTTGGAAAAATGTAAAGACGGGTGTGTACAAGGTCTTCGGCTCTCTCGCAGAATTGAAGACGTACATTCCAAAGTCAGGAAATACCTATTTCCTTACGCGTCACGGCGAGTCGGAGTTCAATCCACAATTCATTTTAAACGGACTACCCGGAATAAAAAACGGTCTTACAGAAAAAGGGAAGGCACAGGTGGACGCCACGGTAGAAGCACTCCGTGGTACGCAGATTGACCTCATATACTATTCGCCACTCGAGCGCACCATTGCGACTGCAATGCGTATTCGCGAGGAGCTTGGGGTGCCTATGGAGGCGTGTTTCGAAGACGACCGCATCAAGGAAATGCAATTTGGTGAATTCGAAGGAAAGCAGGTGTATGAGTACCATGCGTTTTTTGGTGCAGGGTACAATCGCCTCGTCATGTGTCCAGAGGGCGGGGAGTCTTGGACTGATGTAAAAAAGCGCGTAGGAGAATTTCTCTATGAAATAGAAAAAAAGCACAGCGGCAAAAAAATCCTTATCGTGTCACATAATGGCGCACTCCAAATGCTCCAAGCGGCTGCGCATGGTGATGAACACAAGCATCTCGGTGAAATAATAGAGACCGATGAGTACGACATGCATAACGCAGAAGTGCGTGCACTCGATTTTACACCGCTTCCACACAATGATACATACGTTCTTGATTTTCACCGTCCATACATAGATGAAATCGAACTCGTCGATACTGATGGTGAGAGAATGGTGCGTGTACCAGACGTCTTTGACTGCTGGTTTGAATCGGGTTCCATGCCCTATGCGCAAAATCACTATCCTTTTGAAAATCTCGAATCCTTTAATGCAGAAAAGAGTATTGGTTTCCCCGCGCAGTTTATTGCGGAAGGGCTTGATCAGACGCGCGGATGGTTCTACTCACTTCTCGTACTCGGTGTTGCACTCTTCGGGAAGTCACCTTTTGAAAGTGTGATTGTGAATGGGCTTACGCTCGCGGAAGATGGAAAGAAAATGAGTAAGTCACTTCAGAATTACCCTGACCCAATGGAACTTGCCAATCGTGTGGGTGTGGATGCACTTCGCTATTATCTTCTCTCGTCACCCGTGGTGCATGGAGAAGATTTGAGTGTGTCGGAAAAGGAAATACTCGAACTTCAGCGCAAGAATATTGGACGTCTGCATAACGTGCTTGCAATGTACGAGACATATCAAAATGACGCCCCTGCTCAGGAGATTTCAACAAATATTCTCGATATGTGGATAATTGCACGACTGAACGAAACTGTGCGTGATATCACTGCAGGCTACGCATCCTACGAACTCGATAAAGCAACGCGTCCAATCGAAGGACTTATTGACGATCTCTCGGTGTGGTATTTGCGACGTTCGCGTGAAAGACTGAAGGGTGAAGATATGCATGATAAAGCACGTGCACTCGCGACGCTTCGCTATGTGCTTAAAAATCTTGCACTTCTCATGGCACCAGTCATGCCATTCTATGCCGAGTATCTTTTCCTGCGTGTCCGCGAGGAAGGGGAAGCAGAAAGTGTCCACCTTATGTCGTGGCCGAAGGGAGGAGAGGTAGATATCAATCTTCTTTCACAAATGTCCTTAACGAGACAAATTGTGACTATCGGTTTGGAAGCACGAGCAAAAGCAAATATTAAGGTAAGACAACCTCTTCCGAGGATCGATGTGTCAGAACTTCCGAAAGAAGAGTTCATCTCTCTAATTTTAGAGGAAATAAATGTTAAGACTATCGGTGTCTTTATGGAGGCAACTCTTTCTGGTTCAGGCTCTCTTTCAGGCATCCTCGATACTACTATCACACCCGCACTCAAGCAAGAGGGAAATGTGCGTGAGCTTATGCGCGCTATTCAGGAAGCACGCAAAACTGCAGGGCTTGAGCCGAATGACAGAATCGTACTATGGGTGAGTGCTCCAACGAAAGAACTCATTGCACCGTTTGAAATCGAAATGCTTCGTACTGTCGGTGCGCGCGAAGCACGCATTGATGAATCAGGAGCAACACAAACCCTCATTCTTGAAGGCGTTGGATATCGCTTTGGCATCACTGTTGCGTAATGGCGTATAAGACCTACATCACCGAGGCACTTGTCTGCGAAAGTATCGACAGTCAAACCTCTGATCGCTCATTTCTCCTTTTTACCCGTGAGGCGGGTATGGTGTATGCACATGCGCAGAGTGTCCGCGAGGAACGCTCGAAGCATCGCTACTCACTCCAAGAATGCGCGCATGCACGCGTCACTCTTGTACGCGGAAAGGCGGGGTGGCGCGTGACGGGAGCAGAACCACTACATAATTTCTACAGTCTTGCACACACACGCGAAGCACGTGCTTTTGTGCGTAATATCGTGCTTCTCATTCGACGCATCATGCAAGGTGAAACAGCTCACGAGAAAGTTTTTGACGAAGTCGTGTATGCGTGTATGCATTTAGAGCAACACATCCCTTCGAAACTCGAATGTATTCTTTCGCTTCGCATATTGCATGCTCTCGGGTATATTGCGAGTGAAGCCTCAATTGGTGCATATCTCGATAGTCCTTTTGCCTCTCTGGACAGTAATAGCCTTCTTGTGGATACAGAAAAACACTGTAATACACTTATTACTCAGGCACTTTTGGAGAGCCACTTGTAGACAAGGGGATAGGAGTATTGTGGTATACTCATGCGATATGGACACTGAGGAAACAAAAAATACACCACCCGAGACTGCTGACGGAGAGAAAAAACAACCAACACCACAAGAAGTGGCGAAGGCAGCAATAGCTGAGGCCGAACGTATTCGAAGTTTGCGTGAACGACTCTATGCGCGGGGGAATACTTTGGATGGAGTGGCGCATCACGCGGTACCACCGCGAGCAATGGTACCGCACAGCACGCTTCCTCCTGAGACCGAAGAAGCTAAAGTTGCTTCTCAGACAGATGCAGACATTCAGAGTAAGTCAGTTGATGAGACGGTGTCGTATACTACTACTATGAAACGTCGCCGTTCATTTCGAAAAATTGTTGCATTCACTGGGATACTCTTTTTTATAGGTGCTGTTGCAACAGCGAGCTTTCTTATGTTTTCAGGTAACAACACGATTTCAGGTGACAACATCACGCTTACGGTCACAGGGCAAAATACTGTTGGCGCGGGTGAATTACTTCCTTTCCAAGTTGCGGTATCCAACCAAAATGGTGTTCCTATTCAATCCGCAACACTTATTATTGAATACCCAGCAGGGACGCAAAGTGCCACAGGCGATGCAGAATTGGATGTTGAGCGTAAACAACTCAATCAAATCGGAAGTGGGGAACTCATTAATGTGGAATTAAGTGCGCGTGTCTTTGGTGAAGAGAATGAAAAAAAGGATATCAAGGTGTCTATTGAGTACCGGATTGCTGGCTCAAATGCGACCTTTAATAAAGATGCCGAGCCACTCAATATAAATATTGGTACCTCACCCGTGGTGATTACTTTTAATGCACTTAAGACTGTTTCTACGGGACAAGAATACGTACTTCCGCTCACCGTGCAATCAAACGCCAATATCCCTCTTACCGACGTTCTTGTAAAAATGTCATATCCTGGCGGATTTGATTTTACAGAGTCTGACCCCGACACAGTCTCAGGAGAAGATGTGTGGAAAATCGCAACATTGAAGCCCGGCGAAAAAAAGGTGATTACGGTGAAGGGGGTAATTACGGGGTTTGATGATGAGGTGCGTAAGTTTTCTGCAAAGGTTGGAGTTGCGGATTCAAGTAATAAGATGCAGATTTCCTCAATCTTGGCCCAAACTGAAATTGAAGCTCTCGTTGAAAGGCCATTTTTAGACACACATATTACGGTGAATGGTAAAAACGGGGATACGATTGTTGTTGATAAAGGGGACGCGGTGCGTGTTGACCTAAAGTTCGAAAACACGCTCGATACTATTTTGTATGACGCAAAAATATCTGTTGCATTGGAAGGAAATGCACTCAATGAGTTCAATGTGCGCTCTTCTGAGGGATATTATGATTCAACAAAAAACACTATTTCATGGGATGGCACAGACACTTCTGTGTTGAAAGAGATTCTTCCCGGAAAGGACGGAAAGGTGACATTTTCAATTGATCCATCAGAAGACGTTGAAAGTACCCCCACCATCACACTTAGTGTGACTACACGTGGTCAGCGTATTTTTGAGGATAGAGTTCCACAAGAATTGGTAGGTAACACAAAACAACTTATTAAAATTCAAAGTGCCGCCACATTCCTCGCAAAAGCGTTGCATAAGAGTGGTCCATTTAAAAATGAAGGCCCCATTCCGCCTGAGGTAGAAAAGACCACTGAGTATACTCTTGATTTCACCATTAAGTCAGGAAACAATAATCTTAAACAAGGAGAAATGACTGCAGAACTGCCACAGTACGTGAAGTGGCTTGATACAGTAACCGAAGGCGATAAGATATCATACAACCCAAACACACGTATGATGAAGTGGGCTATCGGAGATTTGGCAGCTAATACCGAAGAAAACGCTTCTGTACAGGTGTCATTCACTCCAAGTATGTCTCAAGTCGACACGTTCCCGCAGATTATTGGCCGTCAGTATTTTACCGGAATTGACACATACACTGAGACAGCTATAAAAGATTCAAACGCTCCGATTTCTACAGTGCTCATGAATGAACCGTCGGGAGCCCCATCAGGAGGGAGGGTTATCGAATAAAAAGGTCTCACCTTGAAACTTCATATAAAGTATATATAGTAGAGGATTATTTCCGTAATCCATCATATCGTATGAACGAAACCCAAATTACCATGGATAAGATAATCTCGCTGTGTAAACGACGCGGATTCATATACCAAGGCTCAGAAATTTATGGCGGGCTTGCAGGTACTTTTGACTATGGTCCTCTGGGACTCGCGGTCAAAAAGCGTATTGAACACCTGTGGTGGAAGCAGTTTGTGGATGATCGTACGGATATGTTTGGTATCGACGCGTCACTTATTTCGAGTGCATCTATCTGGAAAGCGTCGGGGCATACCAGCACATTCAACGACCCACTGGTTGAAGACCTTGTCTCAAAGAAGCGCTACCGCGCAGACCACCTCCTTGAGGATGCAGGGCACACTGCGGAAGGTCTTACCATCGGTGAACTCACGGCAAAACTGAAAGAGCACAATATAAAAAGTCCCGAAGGGAATCCTGTTTCAGAGCCAAAAGTCTTCAATCTTCTTTTCCCAGTCTATATGGGCGCAGTAGAGAGTGACGAATCACTTGCATACCTTCGTGGTGAGACTGCGCAGGGAATGTTTACGAATTTCAAAAATATCCTTGATTCCTTCTCCCCAAAACTTCCGTTTGGTATTGCACAAATAGGTCGCTCGTTTAGGAATGAGATTGCTCCGCGCGACTACATCTTTCGTGTGCGTGAACTTGAGATTATGGAGTTTGAGTATTTCATTAAAGAAACAGAATGGGAAGCACAGTTTGAAGCGTGGCGCGCTGAGTATCACGAATGGTTTGCATCACTCGGCTTTGCACTTGAGGATTATAAAGAAGTTGAAGTCGACGGACACGACCGCGCGCACTACAGCAAGCGCACGATGGACTTCTACTTCAAGTATCCATTTGGCTTCAAGGAGATTGGCGGTATTGCATACCGTACTGACTTTGATCTCAGAAATCACATGGAACACAGCAAGGTAGATCTTCGCTACACCGAGCCTGAAACGGGCGAGAAAAGTATTCCGCATGTTATCGAGCCAACCTTTGGCTTGGGACGTACCGTACTCGCCGTGATTGCAAAGGCATACAGCGAAGACGAGATGAATGGGGAAGTACGTACCGTGCTCCGCTTTCCCGCACATCTTGCGCCATACCGCGCTGCGGTCTCACCGCTTTTGAAGAATAAGCCGGAGCTCGTCGCAAAGGCACGTGAGGTTTTCCTTATGCTCAAAAAGGAGTTTGGCAATATCGCGTGGGACGATAATGGTAATATTGGTAAGCGATACCGCCGCCAGGACGAGATTGGTACCCCATCATGTATCGTGATTGACTTCGACACTTTAGGGGAAGAAAAACCAGAATTGAAAGACACCGTCACCGTGAGAAACCGCGACACCGGCACACAGGAGCGTATCGCTATTTCTGAACTCATACCCTATTTACAAAAATAAAACAAATGGTGTCACAGGGTTACCCTAGGGCAACACATAAAAATGAAAAGTAAATACATCACTACCACACTTCCGTATGTGAACGCCGATCCACACATCGGCTTTGCATTTGAGGTCATACAGGCAGATGTACTTGCGCGCGCGTGGCGCCTTAGTGGCGATACGGTATTTTTTAGTACCGGCACTGACGAACATGGGCAAAAGATAGCGGAGAAGGCAGATGAAAAAGGAGAGTCCAGGCAGGCGTACGTAGATCACTACGCGAATGAGTTTCTGAAACTCAAAGAAGCACTTGGCCTTTCTTTTGATGCGTTTGTACGTACGACAAATGAAAAGCATATCTATGCGGCACAGGAATTATGGCGTCGATGCAGCGCACAGGGGGATATATATAAAAAGAAATACAGTGGCCTCTACTGTGTGGGATGCGAGTCTTTCAAGACTGAAAGTGATTTGGTAGACGGCACGTGCCCAGAACATCACACGGTGCCTGAACAGGTGGAAGAGGAAAATTACTTCTTTGCACTTTCAAAATACCAAAGTTACCTTGAGGAATATCTTTCACGCGAAGGGGTTATCGCACCTGAGTGGCGTCGTGAAGAAGCGCTTACCTTTGTGCGAAAGGGTCTTGAAGACTTTAGTATTTCGCGTGAAAAAGCGCGCCTCGACTGGGGTATTCCTGTCCCGGGAGATGATGGGCAGGTGATGTATGTGTGGTTTGACGCACTCACCAACTACATCTCCACACTTGGATGGCCCGATGATGTTGAGGGGAATTATAAGAAATTCTGGGTAGACGGAGAGACGCTCCAACTCGCAGGGAAAGACCAAGTTCGCTTCCAATCCATCATGTGGCAGGCAATGCTTAGATCTGCAGGACTTCCCGCTACCGACTGTGTGGTTTATCACGGCTTCATTACCTCAGACGGTCATAAGATGAGTAAGTCTATAGGGAATGTCATAAGTCCTTATGAACTCGTAGAACGCTATGGTACCGATGCGACTCGCTACCTCCTCCTCCGTCACGTACATCCCTTTGAGGATACCGACATTACGTGGGAACGTCTCGATGAGTGGTATACCGCGAATCTAGTAAATGGCCTCGGCAATCTGGTAGCGCGTGTTATGAAAATGGCTGAGAGCTATGGTGTTTCGTATATCAGTTCAGACGATGCCCCCACAGTAGTTACTGATGAAACTATTCAAAAATCTTTGGATAATATTTGGTTACAGATTGGCGAACTTGACGCATTTATCCAACATGAAGAGCCATTCAAGAAAATAAAAGTTGATGAGAAAGCGGCAAAAAATGATGTGTCGTACCTACTCTCTCGCCTTAATATGGTTGCGCATGCACTCAGTATTGTAATGCCACAAACATCAAAAGCAATCGTAACTGCAATTCACGAAAACAAAAAACCCGAAAACCTTTTCCCACGCCTTGTATAGGTATGACTTTTCGCTACATAGACATTCACACACATTTAAATCTTGATGCGTTTGACGTTGACGGTGAGGAGGTGGGCGAGCGCACCCGCGCTGAGGGTGTTGCGTATATCAATATTGGTACGGGAAAGGCGACGAGCGAAAAAGCAGTGGCGCTCGCCCATGAAGCGGAGGGAGTTTTTGCGACTGTCGGTATGCACCCGACACACACAAGCGGTGAACACGCAGAGACTTTTGAATATGAAGATTTTCGCTCACTTGCTCGGAATGAAAAAGTGGTGGCTATAGGTGAGTGTGGACTCGATTATTTTCGCGTGGACAAGGAAATGAAAGGGGAGGAAGAAGCTGTGTTCCTTAAACACATACAACTTGCGAATGAAGTAGGGAAGCCGCTCATGCTTCACATTCGCCCCAGTGAAGGGAGTATGGATGCATATCATGATGCACTCCGTCACCTCAAAGCACATGCGAAGGTGCTCGGGAACGTACACTTTTTTGCAGGTACCTATGCAGTAGCAAAGCAGTTTTGGGATATAGGATTCACCACATCATTCACTGGTGTCATTACGTTTGCCTCACAATATGATGAGGTTATCAAAAATGCACCGCTCGCTATGCTCCATGCGGAAACCGATGCACCCTACGTTGCACCCGTACCATACCGAGGGAAGAGGAATGAACCAAGATATGTAAAAGAGGTGTATAAGCGAATTGCTACAATACGAGGGGAAGATGAAGAGAAGGTGCGATGTGCACTCCTTGAAAACGCCAGAAGGGTGTTTGGGGCTACTCTATAAACGTGAAAAATAAAAAAGTCGCCGACACTGCTGTCGACGACTGATGGGCGATTGTCCAATTTCAAAATGATACTGTACACACCCTGTTCTTCCCGTTTTTCTTGGCGAGGTACAGTGCCTTGTCCGCACACACGTACAGTGAAGATTGGCTCGAGATATCAGACCCCTGACCGATTGTCGTAACACCCACACTTGTGGTGACAGAAAACCTCGTCTTACCCTCTTTGAATCGCATTTTCTTTTCAATGATAATGCGAATCTTCTCGAGATGAGACCACGCACCTTGGAGTGGGGTCTCTGGCATGATGATCACAAACTCCTCACCGCCAATCCGGCACACAATGTCCGTCGACCTGGTTTCCTTTTTAAGGATTGAGGCAAGTTTTTTGAGGACGCGATCACCTACAGGATGACCGTATGTGTCGTTGACCTGCTTGAAGTCGTCGAGGTCAAGGATGGCAAGAGACAAGGTCCCTACACCCCGAGTCGTGCGATTGACCTCACGGCGGACTACTTTGTCAAAGACTTGCCGATTCGGTAGCCCAGTAAGATGATCTATACCGGACTTTGCCTTGAGTTTGTCGAAAAGTGCTTTGCAGTGTGCACAGGGCACTGACTTTTTGCTTTTTTCCACGAGTAATTCCTTTCACAAGAGAAGAAAAAATAAGAGCAATACTTTTTGATTATACTATAGGATTTGCATGTTGTCTATACCACCATTGTGGTGGCTAAAAAGAGCCCGTTCTCTCTCCCTAGATAGAGAACGGGTCTTTCCAAAACACCTTTCACTTCGTTAATCAAAAATTGAGATGAGATAGGTATCGATTTTTCGCTGGTCTGTATCGTAGAAAGATTTTCCGTCGTCATGGAGGTCGTCAGCAAGATCTTCACCAACGAAGCGCCAATGCCATGGCTCAAAGACATAGTACGCATTGTCTTTTGGGTAGGAGAGAACAAAACCATAACGGTGTGCATGTTCAAGAAGCCATGCGTACGCCTCGGTATCCGCAAAGGAGGTGTAGGTGCCACCAATAGCAGGTGTGGTGAGGTCTATCGTTGTACCGAGTTGATGCTCTGAGTAGCCTTGGTCAGCAGAGAAGGTATTAGCACCAGAGCCGTAGGTTACGGTGTATGCATTCTTGAGACTTTTTTGCTCGTCAAAGGAGCGATACCCAGAGACTACCTTGAGTTCAATACCATCTTCCAAAGCATCTTCAAACATATCCGTGAGAAAAGGTGCAACACGGGTGTCGATGTATTCAGGAGTATCAGTACGGAGCAAAGACGTTGAAGCAATCGGAACGACTTTGGGGGGTACGTAGTGTTCGTTAAGGAAATATATTTTTGAGTACTTCATGAGGAGTTCAGAATCCATTTTGGAAAGCTTATCGAGCTTTACCACAGTTCCTGATACTTTTTTGATTTGGCCCTCAAAGGCATCATTACGTTCCGTTTCTTCTTTAAGGAGGCGACTCAATTCAATTGCGTTTTCCTCTGCAAGTGCGAGAGCACCCTTTGTTTCCTCGAGCGTCATTTCTTTTGCGGTAAGTCCTGCTTCTTTTTCACTCAAAGTGCCCTGTGTCGCACTGAGTTCATTTGTTGTGCGCATATACGTCTCGCTTAAGATATTGATAGCTACATCTTGACGATATAGGGTGTACGAAAGTACACCAATCACAGTGATAAGGAGTATTGTGATAGCGAGTCCGAAACGAGCAAAGAATGTGCGCATAGCGCTCTCATTCTAGCACGGGCGGGAGGAGGGCTATAGGGTTGAAAATGTGTGGTATCTATGGTACGGTTACGCCACATTATTAGTGGAATAGGTTGGAAATCCAGCCGATTCCAGTCATGTAAGTTATTATGACAGAATCAACAATGCCAGTAGCCGAGGTGACTCAAGACAATTTCGATGAGCGAAATACGTATGAGTTTGCCTTCCACGTTCTTCCAACGGTTGCTGAAGGGGAAGTAGCAGGTGTCTTTGAGTCACTCAAGGCCCACATTACCAAGGTCGGAGAAATCGTAAACGTAGAAGCTCCTGAGCGGGTAGACCTCGTCTACGCAATCGTAAAGTCCATGGAGGGCAAGAACCGCAAGTTCACGAGCGCATACTTTGGATGGGTCAGGTTCAAACTTGAAGCAGACAAATTGGCTGCACTCATGGAGGAATTGAGCACCGAAAGCGCTGTGTTCCGCCATCTTCTTATCAAACTCACCCGAGAAGAAGAAGCGCACCCATTCCGCTTCCACGAAAACCGTAAATCAGTCAAAATGGTAGAGGTAATCAACGAGGAAGAAATCCTCGAAGAAGTACAAACTGAAGTTGAGGAAAATGTAGAAGTATCAGAAGCAGCACTCGAAGAGTCACTCGAAAAAATTACTCAAGACGGAGTAATACCAGAAAAAGTATAAGTATAGACTGAGAGAGGATTGAAATATAGTATTACAAGAAATAGATGAGATGAGTATTGGAGTTCCTTCGTCACAAAATCCATTAGGAATAGGATTTTGAGACGGCTAACTTTTTCTAACTCGTTTCACTCGTAAGAAAAACTAAGCATGTACCTTAACAAAGCAATGATTTTCGGGAATCTCACACGAGACCCTGAGATGCGCGCACTTCCAAGTGGACAGCAGGTTTGCAGTTTTAGTATTGCAACCAATTACACGTACAAAGACCGAGAGGGAAAGCGTGTAGAAAAGTCAGATTTTCACAACGTTGTGGTCTTTGGCGTTCAGGCTGAAAACAGTGCAAAGTATCTCAAAAAGGGTGCGAGCGCCTACGTCGAAGGACGTCTCCAGACACAGTCTTGGGAGAAGGATGGTGTAAAGCATTATCGAACGGAAATTGTTGCTGATAGAGTACAGTTTGGTCCTCGTACCGACGGTGGTGGCAGTAGTGCTCCACGAGAGGCAGGCGCAGGAAGCGCACCGAGCGCAACACCACAAAAGGGGAATGCCCCAGAATACCCAGAAGAGGACATCAACCCCGAGGACATCCCATTTTAAAGAACAAAATCACTTCATCTGCTTTGTCAGACTGCAGTAATTTGAAACTCGTCGTACTGTTGTACGCCTCGTCTCAAATTCTTTGTCTTCCGCGCATCTAAAGCAATTTTGATCTTTAAAATATGCAATCAGTCCTAGAGAAAAACTAATCTTAGAAAACTTGAAACATTAACAACTAAAATACCCACATGGAAAAGAAAACAACAACAAATGTTGAACATTACGACTACAAAGATGTGCTCCGCCTACGCGCACACATGAACCCACATGCTCGTATGTTCAGTCGAAAGCGCACAGGCCACACCGCTCGCGAACAGCGAGTATTCGCCCAAGCAGTAAAGCGCGCCCGCTTCATGGCTCTCTTGCCATATGTTGCGGAGTAGGACAAAACGAAAAAACCGCACGCCCCAAGGGCGTGCGGTTTTTTATACCTCATATAACTGCGAAATAAGAACCAAGTGACTTTTCTAAAGAGATGTGGCATTATCCTTCCCAGATACGCAATCACCCGATCGTGTACGTTCCTAAGGAGAAGTGCCATGACACCGTATGTTTAGGTTGCAACAAGAAATCATTAATCTGTTGTGTCGTTTGAAAGAGTACCATCCCGAAAAATTTGTCCGATTTATAGGTTTGTGCAAGCAGAGCAGGATTCCTTCATCAGTAAAATGGATAAATGTTTTACGCAAACAGGGCGTCTCAATCCCTCAAGGAGAATCGTCCCGGAACTTTAGAAGTATCAATTTTCCGGAAATCATCCTTGAACAGATCAGCGAAGATGGCACAGACATTCTGAATCTATTGGGGTTAGAATTTTATGACCATCACGCACCATACGGACTCACGGGATGGGTTGCTAAACGTGGTAGAGGTGATAACTTTCTCCGCACAGCATATGCCGCGCAACCGCGGGCACTTAAAGAGGGAGACATCCTTTTGACGGGCGAGCGGGTACTTTGCCCACCGCGCGATGGCGGAAATGGAAGGGTACTTGTGAAAGTCTCTGGGCGCATAAGAGGGACATGGTTGGATTTCCCGAGTGGAACCGCAATTGCTCTTTTGCCTAGTTTCGAAAATGTTCCCCCAGGTCTTATCGAGTAGTTACCAAACCCCACCATCAAAAATCGCGATGCCCCCAGCATCGCGATTTTTTAGTATGCACACTAGGTCTTAAAAGAGGTGTGAGATATCCCGAGCCCGAGTACTAAACTCGTTGAGGCATAACTTTCGAGACGCCTCGCGCAAGGCCACACAGGCCGAAATTGAATACAAAGCTTAAAAACCCCTATCGCAGAAGTGGTGCCGAATAGTTTTAGGGGCTTATGCGTGCGTATCGAAAGTTCGTGCCGAGAAAGAGTTGTCGCTATTCCTGGTCGAATCAGGCCTTCTCAGCGCGTTCGGTATATTCGCCCGACTCAGTATTCACTCGAATCACATCTCCTTCATTGATGAAGAGAGGTACCATCACCTTTGCACCTGTCTCAAGAGTTGCATCCTTGAGCGCATTGCCTGAGGTATTTCCTTTCACCGCAGGTGCAGTCTCCTTTATCATGAGTTCTACCTTTACGGGGATTTTGACACCAATAACGTTGTCATTGTAGAGAAGGGCATCGAGCACCGTCTTTGGCTTGATGTACTTAATACCGTCACCCACGACGTCAGCAGCAATCGCAAAACGCTCGCTTGCTTTCCCCGGAGTATTAAACCAGTATTCCCCCTTACTCTCATAGATATACTCAATTGGCTTACAACCCATGTCTGCCTCATCAGCGGTTTCGTTTGAGTGGAATGTCTGTTCTACTACACGACCAGAGACAAGGCTTTTGAGCTTGGTCACATTGACGGGCTTGCGCTTTTGTTTTCTAAAAACATGCGATGCGAGCACAAGAAACGGCTCATCGTCCCAGATAATGATTTTCTTCAGTGTAATTTCGTTGTACGCAAGTACCGCCATAACTTTTTTAGTGTATTATATGTAATAATTATTAACCGTAGTGGGTGCATAGTACCAGTATATGTTTGGCCTTTCAACTACAGAGACAGTGAAGTTGCTCCCCGATGAGGTTATTCTTGCCCGCGTACAAGTAGAACCATGGCTTTTCACCGCAATTCTTGAGCGGTATCAAGCCGCATTTTTGCGCAAAACAAAGACAATTATCTTCAATGAACAAGATGCAGAAGAGGTAGTCCAAGACGCATTTACAAAAATATACATAAACGCACATAAGTTTGAAGTTCGCGAAGGTGCAAAGTTTTCTTCATGGGCATATACTATTCTGGTAAATACCGCACTCACACGCTACCAGAAGTGCGTGAAAGAGGGGAAGCGTACACTCCTCCTTGATCCCGAGTACATGGAGATGATGGGTGAGATGAAAGAGCATAGTGCCTTTAATCAAGACAAGGATGCTATTGAACGCGTATTAGCTAAAATGCCGGGGCACTTCGCACGCGTACTCCGCCTCCATTACCTCGAGCACTGGTCGCACAAAGACATCGCCGAAGAAACAGGAGAGACCGTCGGTGCCGTGAAAGCCCGCATCCACCGCGCCAAAGCCGAGTTTGAAGGAAGCCGAAGGAGCCGCTTTTGTAATCAATTGAGCAGAAACCGGGGGGGAAAGGGGGGGGGGGCGCCGGGGGGCGCCCCGGGGGGGGGGGGGAGAGGGGGGGAAAAAAAAACGGGGGGGTTTGTAGAAAAAGGAAGGGGGGGGGGGGGGGGGAAAGGGGGGGGGGGGGGCGAAAGAGAAACCTTTTTATACAAACGCGAGTTATAAAAAAATACTAAAGATAATCAATTATTATTATGAAAACACTACAAAAAAAGATCATGCGCGGTATCTACTACGCATATGCAATCCGTCTCGCCACTCTCCCTGGGCTCTGGCAGGGCTTTGTGATGCTCGGAATTATGATTGTCCTTACCCGTTTTGTGTCTCTCGGAAATGTCATCAACAACTTCTCGCAGATTGAGATGAGTCACGTCGGTACGTTTGCATACAATGCAGTACGCACCACAGAACTGTGGACCCTTCTCCTTATTGGAATCTTCGTTTTCCTCTCGCTCTCTCTTCGCTTTAAGTTCTCTCCCCGCCACAAAAACACCTACGCCTTCGCCCGCGTGTAGGAAGTAGAAACACAAAAGCCCCACTGTCGGGGCTTTTGTGTTGCACTATTAATGTCCATTCACTTTGCCACCACAAGTTCAAGAAGTGGAATGTGTGCTGTGCCCACAGTAACTTGATTCATCTCTTTCTTACCTATTTTGCGTGATGCATCGAGAATTTCTAAATAGAGTGGGTTACCCGCTTCATCAAAATCAACAAGTATCTCTGGGGATACCTCCACAGTTTTTGCCACTTTGCCTTTGCGCAATGTCATACTGAGAGCGTCGACTTCTTTATCGTAGGTAATTTTCATATGTTGATGGTATCACTTGGTTTTATGCTTCGCAACCCAATGTGCAGTCACGACTACAATACGTAGTTCTTCAATTTTCACAACCACCTTAAGGTGATTTTTTGCATACAATCTATATCGTTCTTCTCTGAAATTGTATGTCGGTTCTATAAAGTCTGGCTGCTCTATAGTGGCAAGTACCTTCGCCTTATCCAAATCCCTTTGCTTAATTTGAAGAAGCGAGTGCTTACTAAACACTATTTTCATATAAGTCATAGTATAACACAAAAGCCCGCGGCCTACGCCGCGGGGCTTTTGGGTTTTGGTCAATTACTCCCCCCCCACTTCCTCATCAGACGCCGATGCTTTTGTTTTACTCCAGCATCATTGTTCTTCAATGACTTTTGAACATGCTTCATAAGTTCACCCATGAGTTTTTTGTCGGCACGGAGTGCAGTGCGTGTCGCATCATATCCGCGTCCGAGCTTTACCTCTGCACTCGCATCACCTCCGGGAGGGAGGTATGAGTACGATGCACCGGACTTCTTAATGAATCCATATTTCTCACCAAGAGCAAGAAGTTCACCCTCACGACTGATACCCTCATTGTATATAAGGTCAAACTCAGTCGCTTTAAAAGGTGCTGCCACTTTATTCTTTACCACCTTTCACGCGGTGACGACCGCCCTACCACCTCCTCACCCTTCTTAATCTGTGCAATACGGCGAATGTCGAGACGAACGGAAGTGTAGAATTTAAGTGCCTTTCCACCTGGGGTAGTTTCTGGGTTACCAAACATCACTCCAATCTGCATACGGATTTGGTTGATGAAGATAATCACCTGTGCTACTCTTTGCAACATTGCTCGTGAGTTTACGGAGTGCCTGGCTCATGAGACGCGCTTGCTTACCCACATGGTGTGCACCCATCTCACCTTCAATCTCATCCTTTGGCGTGAGTGCCGCCACTGAGTCGATGACAATCACATCAATTTTCCCAGAGCGGACGAGTGATTCTACGATTTCAAGCGCCTGCTCGCCATTGTCTGGCTGAGAAATGAGGAGTTCATCAAGTTTGACTCCAAGATTTTTTGCATACTGTGGATCCATCGCGTGCTCAGCATCAATGAATGCGCAAATGCCACCGAGCTTTTGTGCCTCTGCTACTGCGTGCAGGGAAAGGGTGGTCTTACCCGATGATTCAGGACCAAAGATTTCAATAATACGTCCACGAGGATATCCGCCGATGCCGAGTGCCTCGTCGAGCCCAATAGAGCCAGAAGAAATAGCATCCACATCTACTTTGTGCGTACTGCTCAAGGTCATGATGGAATCATCACCAAATTTTGTTTTGATACTTCTGAGGGTCTCTGCAATATCACTAAGTCCGCGTCGCTCTCCTGCCTCGAGGGGAGCCTTCGTTACTTTCGCCTTTGCCGGCGTCGCTTTTTTCTTTCCTACCACAATAAAAATAATTATCCAGACTTATAAATATGCATATAGTATACCCCACAAAATCCCCTAAATCACATTGCCCCCATGAGCACAAAGTCCCCATTTTCATAAAAACTCGTTGAGTCACACACCACTGATGCGCCTCGCGGACTCCCCCAAGGGAGGAGCGGAGCAAAGTCCTAGAAATATAATCCAAAGGATTATATTTCTAGGACTTATGCGTGCGGAGCAGGGGTGTGTGACGAAAAAGAGTTTTGGAGGCAGAAGTGCATGTCGAAATAGAGTGTGTACGCTCCAATACTGAGTTGACTCACCCCGCGACATACACATACTCCTCCGTATGTGTGGTGGTGCGGCCAAAACGGTCCTTTGCTTCGAGCGTCATTATGGTGTAGCCACTTTCGAGTACCAGTATTTCCTTAAAAGCACCTGCTTCATTGGTGTGTATCTCTCGTCCATTGAGGGTGAGTTTCACTATATTGTGTGTGGTGCCCGTGAGTGTGATACTCCGCTCATGATGAAGTACCCCATGGGTATCATCGAGGGAGATGGAGGGACCTGCAAGGAAATTACGTGCCTGAAAGTGTACGTACCAAAGGAGAATGGCAGCGAGCAGTATCACACCGAGTACGCGGAGTATTTTCCCTAAGGTAAGGGTATGAGTGTTGATTCCGTGCATGAATTAAATTTGATTGTCAGAGGAGGGGCGCTCAGCAATAACTTGACGTGGCTTTGAGCCGTCTGCGGGACCCACAATACCGCGCTCCTCGAGGATGTCTACAAGTCGCGCTGCTCGCCCATAGCCGATGCGTAGTTTGCGCTGGAGGAACGAGGTTGAAATCTTTCCTGCATCGAGCGCTATCATACGTGCCTCCTCATAGAGTTCATCATCTTCTTCTTCATCATCATTCACATTTGAGGCAAAAATTGCATTCGGGTCACTCTTGTCCCCATGGGGATCAAGATTGATTGTCTCGAGTGTCTGTGCAGAATTCTGGTCACGGAGGTAATTCACCACCTTTTTCACTTCTTCTTCAGTCACAAAGGCAGATTGGAGTCGAATAGGCTTAGGACTTTCCGTAGAAAGGAAGAGCATATCTCCTTTGCCGAGGAGCTTTTCCGCACCGGGCTGGTCGAGAATAGTACGTGAGTCAATCATTGAGTTTACCTTGAGCGCAATACGCGTTGGCATATTGGCCTTAATGAGACCGGTAATAACCTTCACCTCAGGACGCTGGGTCGCGAGGATAAGATGAATACCAATAGCACGACTCTTTTGCGCGAGGCGTACGATACACGCTTCGAGTTCCTTAGGATACGCACTCATGAGGTCGGCGAGTTCGTCGATAACAATCACAATGTATGGCAGTGGCTCAGGGAGTGTGGCCTCGTCTGCTTCAGGGGAGCCGTTTTCTTCAAACTTCTGTTTTGCAGGTCGATAGACTTTTTCGTGGTAGGAACTGATGTTTTGTACTTTGTTGTCGCGGAGTATCTCGAGGCGTCTATCCATTTCCTTAATACACCATTTGAGTGCAATAATCACTTTCTTTGCGTCGGTAATCACGGGAGTGAGGAGATGTGGAATACCATTATAGAGAGTGAGTTCCACCAGTTTTGGGTCCACCATGATAAAGCGGAGCTGGTCAGGTGAATTACGGAAGAGGAGGGAAATGATGATGTTGTGAATAGCCACCGACTTTCCCGGCACCCGTGGTACCGGCGATGAGTCCATGTGGCATGCGTGCCACATCAGCAAACTGTGCTACGTTTGCAATATTCTTTCCGAGTACAGTGAGAAGAGGTTTTGGTGAGTCGGTGTATTCAGGTGAGTTAAAGAGAGTAGCGAGGCCAATGGTTTGACGTATTTTATTAGGCACTTCAATACCCACGAGTGATTTCCCCGGAATAGGTGCTTCTACACGGATAGAGTCTGCCGCAAGTGCGTAGGCAAGGTTGTTTTGGAGGCTCACAATCTTTTCGAGCTTCACTCCCTCAGCAGGCTTAATAGCATATTGGGTCACCGTGGAGCCGATGGTCACTGCGTCCATCTCCACATCAATATTAAATTTCTTGAGTGTGCGTTTGATGGTAATAGAATTAGCACGCACATCTCCCACATCGGGACGGCCCTTGTCTTTATTGAGGAGCGAGAGTGGGGGAGCAGCATAGGTGCCCTTAAAACTCGAGACAGCAAAATCGGCGGTTTGTTTTTTAAAGACACGATCAGTAATTGAGAGTTTTTTCTCTTCTGCGCCCTCGGCATGTTCTTCTTCAGATGGAGGTACTTCTCCCGGCGCGAGTGGCGTCGGGCCACCCACCACGGTAGGATTCACATCCATGAGGTCTTCATCTTCCTCTTCTTCACGCTTAAAGATGTGAATGATATTGGTATCAAAGGTGAGGAAAACGCCCACAAGGAAAAGCGCAAAAAGTACCACTCCCGTCACAATCCCACCAAAGAGTGAGTAGAGTGGGTAGTGCACTGCCTTCCCGATGAGCCCACCGTGGGTCAGGCTAAGTTGCAGGAGGCCGAGAAGCCCAAGGAAGGTGATGATGATACCGGTGATTTTTGAGAGACTAATATGATTGTCGTCTCGGGGTACGAGAAAAACATACATAAAGAGAAGACAGATAATAGGCGCAAAGACAAAGCCATACCCAAAGGTGGAGTCGAGACCTTTATATATGTAGTCCCCCGCCACTCCCGCGATGCCAAAGGGCGCAATAGCAAAGATAATAGCAAGCACAAAGCAAAAGAGCGCACCAATAGCCTGCTTGGTATGTGGTGAAAGGTCACCAAAAAATGAACTCGTCTGCGGTGGGGGAGTGACTACCCGTGTCTTTCGTTTTCGTGATGGTGCTGCCATGCCTAGGTATTTTTGTGATCGTTTAAATAATACATATATAGTATCACACTGACCCAATCCACTTTTCCCCAAAACAGGGTAATTAAAGCTCGTGGAGGGGGCGCAGACTTCGCTATTTAAAACCCTACGGTCGAATTTCTTTTTTGGAAAAGAAATTCGGCAGACCAGAAATTATAGTCGCTTGCGCTCATTAATTTCTAGGCCACCCAAGCCCCTCCGTTTTAAATACCGAAGTCTGCACCCCGATAAATTTTCGGAAAAGGAGAGATCTCGGTGAAACTCCTCAGAGTTGAAACGGAGGTCTTTTCTTGAGGAGAAAAGAGTTACAAAATTACTAAGGCGGTGCCTTTAAATATCCAAATAAAACTTACCGCATCGACACCTTCAAAGAAAGATTGAGTGCTTTTGCGATACGTCCAAGTGTCTGGAGGGAAGGGTTTCCATCACCCCGCTCAAGCCGCGAAATAACAGGTTGGCGACTGCCAATAGCATCAGCAAGTTGCGTCTGTGACCACCCACGCCTAATGCGTTCTCGAATGATAGTTCTCACTATCTCATATTCAGGTTCAAGCGCTTTGTACTCAGCCGCAATAACAGGGTCTTTGAGCATTCGCGCTTTAAATTGTTTATATGTAGTTGTCATAGTGAATTAAATATAACTTATAAGTTATATCAATGCAAGTTATCCATAATGACTCTTGCAGCGGTAAGTTCCTTTTCAGGCGTCTTTTGAGTTTTCTTGATAAAAGCATGTAGCAAAAAAGCACTATTTTTATGGAAACAATACAATATTCTAATTTCTCGTTTACCTCGAATGCGAAGCTCTAAAAGCCCATTTTCTAGATATTTACTATGCGGCATCCCTAGGTTGTTTTCAAACTCCTCAAGGAGATCGATAACCTTCATTACTTTAGTTATTTCCTCTGCATAGAGTGACTCAATAAATAATTCAACAGAATTGAGGAGATTGATTTGCATACCACTATTGTACCCCACACCGTACTCCTGTAATATATACGTATTGTTGGCTTCGGCCTCCGAGATTGCCCCGCGAAAGCGGGGCTTTCGCTTGCACTAAGAGGCACCCAAAGACTCGTTGAGGTACAACTTTCGAGACGCCTCGCGCAGCCCTCGTTGGGCGAGCGGAGCAAAGACCAGAAACTACTAATCCAAAGGATTAGTAGTTTCTGGTCTTATGCGTGCGTATCGAAAGTTCGTGCCGAAAAAGAGTCAGACAGCCAAAGAGCGTTCATTCTTTGCTACAAACTCCAACACAAAACCCCATAAAAGTCACATTCCAATAAAGGTCAAAAGGGCGTATACTGTCTTTAAGTTTGTTCCCCATTATCAAAGACACCTATACGACAGTATAGCGCGTAAAGAGACACTCTCACGGACAGATATGCAGGATAGAATAATCGAGGATGCTGAGTTTTATAAATATATTTACAAAAAGACAGAAAAGATTGTCTGTGCTGTCTTTTTCATACTACGAGCAGACACCGAAGAAGGACAAAAAGACACCATAGTGAGCGACACCGAAGAAGCGGCAAAAACACTCCTTGATGTCGTTTTGCTCGCGCTCCGCTCGCCGCGATCCTATGCCGATGTCCATGCGAGAGAGATACAGCATGCGCTCCTTATCCTCGAGAGCAAACTTCGTATATCCCATGCTTCCCGCATCCTCCGTGAAGGGTACTTAGAGGTCTTTCTGAATGAACTGGATAGTGTAAAGCGTACGCTCCGGAAGTATATCGAATCCCCCGACAGGAATCCCCTCGCGGTTGAGGAGGTTCGTATAGATGGGTTGGAGAAAGCGAGAAAGGTGCGGGAGCCAAAGCGTATAGAGGCCCGCCCCGAGGGCGCACCGGCAAGTCAGCCTATAGGACGTACACGAAGCGAGCGTATCCTAGACATTATAAAAGACAAAGGTGAAGCAACTATTAAAGACATCTCAGAGAACATAACGGACTGCAGCGAAAAGACAATTCAGCGTGAACTCATCACAATGATAAAAGACAATCTCATACTTCGTGACGGAGAGAGAAGGTGGAGCAAATACAAATTAGTTTAATGTGAATTGAAGTGTGTATGTGTCTTTGAAAAGTGTCTATACGACATTTATTCATTCTTACTCTTGAGAGATAATCAAAATATTTATACGACAATTCTTCTGTACCCTGTCCTTTATTTTTTGTATCAAAGAAGAAAGGACAGGGTACAGAAAACTGTCCCTGTATGCACCATGTCCCGTAAGATGTGATGCATACAATCGTCATAATACGCAGTGGGGGAGCATCAGTTTCATTGACTTTATAAGTAGTGAAACGTACACTTTTCCAATCATTCTTTTGGAGATATATTGCATAGATATGCACAGTATCCACAGGCAGAATGGGGTGTAGTATCAGATTTTTTCTGTATACTATATCTATTGCGCATAGAGCGCCTATTTTATTAATGGGCTCACACTATGATGGCAGGTATTGTTCTTTGAAAATCTGAACTACATGTTCACTACATAATAGTATGCAGATGCATACGCTTATCCTTCTTTTTCAAGAAGGGGGGGGGCAGAAAATGGGGGGCGGGGGGAAAAAAATTTCGGGGGTGCCCCTCCTCCCCCCCAAAAAAAAAAAAGAATGACGGGGAAGGGTGCGATGAGTCTCCCGATTTTCCTTCTCCCTTTACGCTTAGTAAAAGAAAGTATCTCAGTCTTATATTGTAGCTAATCCATTGTCTATGTGGGTGTCGACCCAACGGTGCGTGCGCATAGCACGTTTTGTAAAACATATTCATGGAATAGTGATATTCGTGAGCAATCCTTCGACGGGTTGTTCGCAAATAAGAATTAATTCTTATTATTAGAGTAAACAAACTTATAAATAGTTTTATTTATGAACATTACAGCAAATACAGTTGTATCAAAGCTCTTCGTAGCTTTTGTTGCAGCTTCAATGCTCGTTATGCTTGCTTCACCTGCAAAGGCGGCAACAGCAGAAGAGCTCCAAGCACAAATCGACGCGCTTATGGCGCAGATTTCTGCCCTCCAGGGTAGTACTGCACCAGCAGCAACTCCAGCAGCAGGATGTACGTTCACACGTGCACTCACTGTTGGATCACAAGGAGCAGATGTAAAGTGTCTTCAGGATTACCTTACACCTAAGTACTTTACTAACGCAGGTGGTTCAACAGGTTACTTCGGTTCTGTTACCGCAGCAGCAGTAGCCGCATGGCAAACAGCAAACGGTGTTATGCCAGCAGCTGGCTACTTCGGTCCTGTATCACAGGCTAAGTACGCAGCTCTTATGGCAGCAGCTCCTGACACTGATGATTCAGATGATACTGATGACACAGATGGAGACAACACTTCAAGCGACCTCTCAGGCGAGGCTTCACTCAAGACTGTTGAGATCAACAATGGAGATGATCGAAACAATGTTGAGGAAGGTTCAACCGAGGTAGAAGTTGCAGACATCAATGTTGAATTTAGTGATGGTGATGCAATGATCACTCGCCTTGATATTGCTCTCGTAGGTGACAATACACCAACAGAGGCAGATCCATGGAAGGTATTCGGTGATGTCTCTCTTGTTATAGACGGAAAGACTATTAAGACTATCGACGCTTCAGATAAGGATAACTACCTCGATGAAGATGATGGTTCACTCCGCTTCTCAGGTCTCGACATTGTTGGGTTGGAAGATGAGGAAACCACCATTACTGTTGTAGTAGACGTAACAGACAATCTTGATGGTGCTGGATCTGATGCTGACTGGACAGTCAAGGCAGGTTCACTCCGATTCGTAGATGCAGAAGATGTTACAACAACTGAGGGAGGAACTGGTGATCTTGAAGATGATTGGACAGGCCCTACAGCCGATTTCTCAATCGACACATTAGGTTCTGGTGATGATCTCAATCTCGAAGACTCAGATGAGAATCCAGACGCAACAACTATTGAACTCAGTGAGAATGACAACACCGAAGAGGCTATCTTCGCGTTCGATCTCGCAGCTGATGATAGTGACAATGCTATTAAGCTTGACAATCTTGTCTCAGTCGTAGTAACGGTTGCGGCAGCTGGTCCTGGTTCAAATCTGGACACACTCGTAAATGATTTCCGTCTCGAAATTGGCGGTGAATCATTCAGCGCAGAATCTTATTCTGGTGCTGGGTCAACATCTACAATTGACTTCGATATCAATGGTGACTTCACTATTGACGCAGATGATACAGTCACCGCTGTCCTCTATGCAGACTTCAATGACATGGAAAACGCTGATCAAGGTTCTACAATCTTCGCATCAGTAGCTCCGGCAGACATTGATGCTGAAGGAGATGATAGTGGAGAAAACGTTGTTGTTGATGGTTCTACTGTCACTGGTGCAACACACACACTTCGAACTTCAGGTCTAGCAGTTGAACAAACAAGTGATACCGTAACTGCTGACGAAAACAGTGACGCTATCACCACTGATAATGCTGCCGATTTCACCCTCAAGTTTGATGTAACGTCATTCGGTGACTCTGTGTACCTGCCATTTGGTGCAAGCGCAAGTACAACTGACCTTGTAGACGGCGTTGGATACTCGATTGTTAATACAAATACCAATGCTATCGTAGCAACTGGTACACATATTGCAGGAGTTTCAGCCGCTGGAGGAACAACAGTCACAAAGACAAACTCATTCAAGGTTGGATCTGGGTCATCAGTAGAATTTACCCTTACGGTAAATTATGATCCTGTTGCTTCTGGTTCATACAAGCTTCGTCTTGACACACTTAAGTATGCATCATCTGATGCTGCAACAGCTGTGACAACACAGGATGTATCAACACAAGACATTGAAACTGACCCAATCACTATTGCACAATAATATTGTTCAAAAAGAATTGATTAAGTTCAGTGTGATGACGTAAGTCAAAGCTAGAAAAGCACAAAGCCAAAGGGGAAATGGCTTAGCGAAAACCGAAAGGCAAGTACCTACAGAAAAACCGGCGCGCAAGCGCCGGTTTTTCTGTACCCCCAACAAACCTAATCCACAACTTATCATGTTGGGTTTACGAAACCCAACATGATAAGAATAGAATAGGTGCCAGGCACCTCCGCAGGCACAAAAAGTGTGTTGTAATATTCCTCCTTCAAACCGCCAAGGCAACACCTTGGCGGTTTTGCGTATGCTAGAATATTTGTAATGAACGACCTCTCTCAGTATGAAAAAAGCAGAAGTGATGCACATGCATATTTTCTTTCGCATAAACCGATACACTCTCCAGTATTGAATGAGTATATTCATTTTACCGCTGAAGGCTTCAATCATATTTTATATAAGGGTTCCAGGAAGGAGCGAGACAGGGAATCGCAACAGATGCGATTCAAACTTTTAACAAGAGCAACAAAACTTATCGCAATTTCAACAACATACCAAGAGTACGAAGAGAGAATGAAAGAGTGTGTTGTAAAAGTTAAAAAGACGAAAGTCACAAAAACCAAGAGAATACAATATTGGGGAATCATTGCAATTATTGATAATAGAAAGATTAAGGTAATTGTGAGAAAAATTGGAGACAATGGACAAATACATTTTTGGAGTATTGTACCAGCATGGGTAACAAACAAGTATAGAGATACGCGGTTTGTGTCGACAATGAAAGGAGATCCAGAAGAAGATTAAAAAAATACCACCCGAGGGTGGTATTTTTTATAGTGCTCGCCTTCGGCTTATGTATTAGCCGAATAGGGCTGACGCCCCACAAGCACATTTCTATAATACCTCTTTTTTTTGAAAAAACAAGATTATCATTCACATTCAAGTGTTGTAAGTCACGTACCAAAGTATCGTCATATACAGATATATGGAACCAAAATATTCACAAAAGATGATTGATGCAATAGAAGAGGGTGAGAAGGATATTGCTGAGGGAAGGGTGTATACGGAAGAAGAAGTTTTGAAAATGTTTGCAGGAAAAACAGATACGAAGTTTATCCCAGACTTTGACAATCTCACACCAGAAGAACAAGAGATTGAAGATTCTCTTGAAAGTGGTGAGTATGTGACGGACATCGGATGTCCGTCATCAAGAATAGGTGCCAGTCACCACTGGTGTGGTTATAAAGCAAAAAAGTAACGCTTAAACCGACCATCAGGTGGTTTGGAATGGCGATAGGAACCACTAGATGTGCGGTGCTCGTGCAGAGTTTGTGTATTATTTCTCGAGTGATATAATTTGAGAATGAAAAGTACTCCTCCAAAAACAAAAAAGGCAGTTTCTGAAAAAGTGATTACGTTGGAGCAGCATAATGCTGATATTAAGCGTTATATTGGGGCAGTTGCTGAAGATTTTCAGCACCGCTTATCAGCAATTGGTGAACAATTTTCTAGTTTGCATGATAAACTCGATACCCACACCACAGAAATAACTCGCATTAATGACAAACTCGATGATCACGGAAGAATTCTTAATTCCCATACAGAAATGATAGGCCGTCTCATGATTGATGTGGAAGAAATAAAGGTGGGTATGAATGAAAAAGTGAGTCGGAGTGAATTCAATAAACTTGAATCACGACTCGTTTCGCTCGAATCTTTTGTGTTTAGCAAACAGGCAAAAACATCAAAGGTTTCTAAATAATGTTTTTTTGGAAGGGAAAACACCGTGCTTACGCACGATGAACCTGCGAAGGGTGGCCTTTTACTATATTCTTGATGACGGACATCGGATGTCCGTCATCAAGAATAGGTGCCAGCCACCTTCGGAATATTTAATCTCTAAAAAAACGTATCATAATATTTCTCACCCAAACCACCAAGGCTCCGCCTTGGTGGTTTTGTGCGTGTTAAAATATTTGCAATGATGCATGATAAAAATTTTGATGCGTGGAATATTGAAAAGAAACGAATCGATACATTGAAACCACATATTAATTTTTATATTCACGAACGCGAAGTATGGTGGGCTGCCATTGGTGTAAATATTGGGACTGAAATAGATGGTAAGAATCAGCAATACGAACGTCCAGTACTCGTGCTACGAAAACTCGGTAAAGAACAATTTTTAGGAGTCCCACTCACTTCAAAAAATAAGATGGGTATTTTTTACACACCCGTCCAATACGGAGAAGGAAATGGTACAGCATGTATTTCGCAAATACGTGTATTCAGCACGCAACGATTACTTCGAAAGATCGGAAAAGTATCTACTAAAGATTTTGAAATAGTAACCAAACAACTCTCAAAACTAATTGCAACAGGTAGGATATAAAAATCGAACCCCAGCTTGCGCTGGGGTTCTCGGAGCCCGAAGGCCTTAATGAATATATTGTATCAGGGATAATAAAAACCACAACCCCTCGGCGGTTTTGCATGAAGAGATAGGTGGCAGGCACCTCCGGAATGGCCGACATCGTAAGTCGGCCATACGCATTCATTGTCTTTTACTTCGGTATTTGCATCCTGATAAAAGATGGGGTAGATTCAGGGAGGTTTTGTCAATGAGAGAGGTGTAGACCATGTCAAAAGAGAAGTCAAAAGTGTTTGGAAGGGGTTTGTTCGCAGGAAATTTCTTGATTCCAGCCGATCGTGGAATTCGTTCTGAAATATTGCGCAAACTGGAAGGCCATATACATTCTGGAGATGCGTACTTGCCAGGGCGTGAGGATGAAAGAAAGGTCCTTAATGCACAAATCAAGGCTTTAGAAGCCTTTGGTAGGGCTATGGAGTAACTGATCTAAAAAGCTCTTGATAATTACCCGCCACGGCGGGTAATTTTCTTCTCTAGCAAATTAATAAACAGGTCCTTCCTGTTTAAACAGGAAGGACCTGTTTATTTGGACGAGATCCGACGTCGTCCTTTTGCTACGTAACTATGAGTTAATCACAACAGGTAACTGACAGATTATATTCTTGTCGTATCATATACGTGTATGACACAGAGCATGCAAAAGATTGGATTTTTCCTTTCTTTCTGTGTGCTTTTTTTAACGCCAACGCTTTCACACGCAGAAGGGTGTGGGAGTATTATTGGCCCAAGAAATTGGTTTGACACTGATACAATCGTCTCCACACCAATACCAATGGAAAATTGTAATAACCCTTTTGATGCTACTACCAATACAATTTCTCCCTACGTACTTAAAATCAATGATGTCCTCGTTTCTGATAATGGTACTGTCGAAGTACCTGAAGGTGGAGCGGTAAAGTATGAAATTGAAGGAGATTCATTACTCACTACACATAGTTCATTTCTTTTTCTTCATGATGGTGCGGATTACCGATATATCAATACAAAACCTTCAAAACCAGTAGAATCAGATTTTCGAAAGTTTGCACAAGAATTTTTTTCGCAAGATACTGATATAGAAGTATATGTTGCCGCAGCATTGGATCTAGATCTTGTGTATGCAATGAATGAAGATGAGCAAACTGCATTTTGGAAGTATTGGGATTATGTTAATCAACAGTATGTCCCACAAACACCCGTCCTACGTGCGGGAACATATACCTATGTGATTCGAGACTATGACATTTTTATAGTTCAACAAAACTTCATCCAGCGAATATTTTCACATCTTATTCCCACCGCATACGCACAGGAAGAACCCTACATATTTACAATTACCTTTACTCTTGTAGAAGTTCTACCCACCCCCACAGGAATTTCAAACATTCTCTTCCTCCCGGGGATTATGGGGTCACGACTCTATGAAGAGAGTGATGTATGTGGTTCGTCTATTAAGGAACGAGAGCGGTGGGTATCAGGCGATGAGTGTGACCAATTGCGCATGGAGACAAATATTGCTGGTATAAGTAAGTATGATATTTATACAAAACCAGGAGATAATTCGATTGTTGATGAAACATATTCACTTAACTTATATAAAACTTTCTTTACAAAACTTAACGAATGGAAGGAGGAGGGTATTATCACCGATTACGCAACGGTGCCATATGATTGGAGATTGCGTCTTGATGATTTGTTGAAAGCTCGCCTAGACCCAGATACGGGAAGAATCAATTATGATGTCTCAGGGACTCTCGAGGACGGATATTTGTATCAGACTCTTACTGCTCTTGTTGCGAGTTCAACCACAGGAAAAGTAACTATCGTTGCTCATTCAAATGGAGGTCTTCTCGCTAAAATATTCTTAAGTGCACTTCAAAATAAGAATGATCCATTGGCTGGTAAAGTTGATAATCTGATATTGGTTGGAGTTCCCCAAGTTGGAACCCCCGATGCACTTATTGGTATGCTCCATGGCACAGAAATTGGTCCAGGGGGAATTATTCTTTCTCAAGAGACGACACGACGATTGATGAGCATGATGCCGTTTGCATACCACCTTTTACCCAATCAAAATTATTTCAATGGACAGGTGAGTGGCGTTTCTACACCAGTACTCACATTTGAAGATGGAGATAAAACAACGGGGTGGAAGAATGCATTTGGCACCGCAGGTACTGATGCAAACTCACTATATGATTTTCTTCGCAAAGAGAGTGGTCGTGTTGTTCCCAGTGAAGATGACCTTCTTACACCAGCCGTTGTAGATGGTTTTCATTTTCAATATGCACGTACAATCGGTCAATTGCTAAATGAATGGACCCCACCTGATACTATGAACGTGTACCAAATTGCTGGTACAGGCATAGATACACCATCAGGAATTACTTATTTCACCGACAAGGAGTGTGTCTCACGAAATCCTCTTAAACTATTTGCGTGTACACAGTATGCGCCGAAACTTGGGTATAGAGTAAATATGACAATCGATGGCGATGCTACTGTAGTGGTGTCGAGTGCGCTTGCAATGAGTGAAAAAGAAAATATTGAGCGCCAGTGGGTTAATTTGTTTGCGTATAACGCTGACCATTTTGGTTTTGATAGAGTACATAAAGATATATTTGAAGTTGACGACGTTATCCGTTTTATTAAAGCTACGATAGAAGCTAGTACTACTGCCACATACACATATGAATATCTCAGTGAGACTGCTTTAGCGCTTCCTGCAGGAGACCGTCTTATCTTTTATCTCCACTCGCCACTTGATATGTCTGTTGCTACGCAAGAGGGGGTTATCAGTAGTTCCACCAATACTATTCGTGGAGCGACGTACCGGCGATATGGCGAAGTGCAATATATCTCACTTCCACGAGAGGGTGACGAGAATCACACCATTGTCCTCAATGGCCAATCTGAAGGTTCATTTACTCTCGAAATAGAAGAGTGGGGAAGTGGTGAAATGAAGGATCGACACACCTATGCAGGCATTCCTTCAAGCGCACATACAAAAGTACAGATGGAAATACAAAATACTACTTCTATAGCAGATGCAGTGCTTGAGGTTGACTATGATGGTAATGGAACTAAGGACATCATATATAATACAAGTGGTGAGGTAGTTGTGCCGGTTACTTACGACATACTAAGAAGCGCAATCCAAGCACTTCCACTAAAAGTAACACTCAAAAAAGTACTTCTCACAACTGCAATTATTGCAGAGCAATATCATGAGAAATCACTCACGAAAGATGCATACTCAAAGCTAGAAATAACGGCACTACAATTGTTGAAGCAGCAGATCATTCTCTACACACGACTACGTCTCCTCACTCAGACAGAAGGACAAAACATTATTGCGATTATTGGAGGTCTAGTTAAAAAATAAAATATATGAAAAACACACTAATTATTACAAATATTTTCTTATTCACTAGCTTTTTATTTTTTAGTTATTTTAAAGGATATTATGGTCCGAGATTTTGTATACCGTTTGAACATGCTGACCATTGTTTCTATTTATATCTCGTTATTAAAGATACGATAGGGATTTTCACAATAATTTTTCTACCTGTATCAATACTAGTTTGCTTTTGTAAAGACTCGGTAGTAATTAAATGGTGGAAATTTGCTCGCGTTGTCATTCCACTCATTTTAATTATTTCAACTATCATAAATCTTGGTTTTCACCATAACCCAGGTGGATTCATGAATTTAGATAATATGTTTGATATCCCTGCACAGATGCTTATGTACGGCATTTTTGTCATTGGTTCAGTTATTCAAATTGTCCGTGGGTATCGAGTAAGTAGAGCGAGGTAGTTAGGTAAATAGTGTCCCTATTACTTCCCATCACGATTATTATTTTTTGGTGTTGAATCCTTTATTCAGATTGTGTGTGGGTATCGCGTAAGGAGTGACCGTATAAGATTAAATCATAAGTAATTCATGTCACGAGTAAGTAAAGCAGTCCTAATAATAACTTTTTTTGGGTGTGTTTTTTTGTTTGTAATTGCATACGAAATGAATAATGGTTACTATCAGCATGATACGCAAGAAAATATCATAATTACTGACACTGACACTGACACTGACCCTGACCCTGACCCTGACACACAAAATACACTCGTACAGGAAACACCTGTCGTCACTGCTTTTGATCAAGCCGTAACCATTTCAACGACCGAGACTCAGGTGTCAGAGAGTGTGCGTAATGCTCGCCGAATTCTTGATGGAGAAATCACTTTTGAGGAAGCACTTAAACAGAAGTTATTGATTAGTTCGGATGATTTTTTAATTGTTAAAAATCCTCGGATAGTGCCACTGACTTTTGTGAATGGACACGAAGAGCAGGTCTCTGGTATTCAGACATCACATAACACTTCACTGACAGTAGGGAATGGTGATGAAGAAATACTTGAAATGTATGTAACAGACGATAGTGGGAGATATACAGGAACAATACCATTACCCAAGGAGTACGGATTTGTATATGAGCAAGTACCAAGACTCGAATATGATAGATTTGCTGGGAATATATACTTCCGTTTTGATGCTGCCTCTACATCGGCGACAGTGTTTCTCTTTGGAAAGAAGATACAAATAGCAAACATATTCGTCTCTGTTTCTGATGAAGAAATTACTCAAATTTCTTTTCCTGTCTCATCTCGAACTGTTGGATCGGTGCGTATTGAACGTACAGATGATAGCATTACACTTCATAAATGGAATTTTGACTTTGATGGTAACGGCACAACTGATGTATCAATCGGCAACAAGGATTACTTGTCAATTTCTGATCTTGAAGTTGCTTTTGATACAATCAGTAATGACCCATTACTTTCTCAGGATGAACGCTCAATGGTTTTGGCATGGAAAGACTCATACATAAGTTTAATTAATGATAGATAGAAAGACTCAAAATAGCAGTGTATACTAGTATCAATGTTCAACAAAACATTTTATCGGTTCCTTTTTGGGTTCCTTGCCATTATTGCTTCGACACTCGTGGTGATTTTGCTCGTGGGCTCTACACAAGAATAATATGCGTATCACTGATCAATATTTTTGGAATTTTGTTTTTTTCCTCTTCTTTATTTGTCTCGCTGTAATGGCGACCATTATCCTCCAAGATGAGGCGATTAAAACGTATGAATCACTTGTGCTCGGAGACTACGTCCTCATGACACTCGCAGCATTTCGCATCGTACGCGCTACCGTGTATGACAAGGCTTTCGCCTTCCTCCGTGAACAGTTTTACGACGTCTCTGAATACAAAGGGAAGGTGGTACTGGTAAAGCCCGAGAGCGGGCCACGTCGCACCCTTGCCGATCTCCTTACCTGCCCATGGTGTGTGGGTATGTGGGCGGTATTTATGGTTTCGTTTTTCTATATGCTTTCTCCGTATGCCTTTTACCCCGTACTCATCCTCGCGCTCTCGGGTGTGGCATCGGTGCTCCAAATATTGGCAAATCTCATTGGATGGAAAGCAGAGCAGACGAAGTACGATGTAGAAGGGAGGTAGAGAAGGGGGAGAAAAGCGCTCGCGACCTTTGGTCGGGGGCGCTTTTCATTTTGTAAAACTCTGGTATAGTTGCTCCCGTACAGGCTCAAGACAGCCGGTCTGCGCATGCAGGTAATTGGATATACATCCAGCCAGCCGAGGTCCCACTCTATTTTTAGCGGGGGTCGAAACCACAGTCTATACAGGCACTGCCTGTTTGTCTCGTACATATTATTGGTTTCACACATATTATTGTGGCAATCACAAAAGCAAAGAAGCAGGATATCCTCGCAAAGCTTGAGGGTATCAAAAAGGAAGCCGAAACTCTCGTATTCGTGAGCTTCAAGGGAGTTACCGTAAAGGAAACTACCGCAATGCGTCGCGCACTTAAGGAGGCAGGCGTCGGCTACTTTGTAGCAAAGAAGACACTCATGAAGCGCGTGTTCACGGGCTACGAAGGCGAAATGCCTGAACTCGAAGGTGAAATCGCTGTTGCATACAGCAGTGATGCAATCGCTCCTGCACAAAACGTGAAGGACTTCGCAAAGAAGTACAAGGACGCAGTTGCTATCGTTGGAGGAGTTTTCCAGGGCGTATTCAAAAACAAGGCAGAGATGACTGAAATCGCATCGATTCCATCACTCCAGGTACTCCGTGGTATGTTTGCACAACTTATCAATTCACCACGTCAGCGTTTTGCGGTGGTATTGAGTAAGGTGGCGGAGACGAAGTAGGGGATAGTATTAATTAATAAGAAGTAGGGTTTGGAACTGGTGCGTGGTAAAAATTCATTAGGAATAGAATTTTTCCACGGCCAAGATTTTCTACATTCACTACGTTCATAAGAAAATTGGCATGACACAAGCAGAAATTATTGAGGCAGTAGAAAAAATGACTGTTCTCGAACTCAACGAACTCGTAAAGACTATTGAAGAGAAGTGGGGCGTATCAGCAGCTGCAGTAGCAGTAGCAGGTCCAGCAGCAGGAGGTGAGGCAGCAGAGGAGCAGAGCGCTTTCACCGTAGAGCTCACTGAATCAGGCGCACAGAAGATTGCTGTTATCAAGGTGGTAAAGGAAGTACTTGGTCTCGGTCTCAAGGAGGCTAAGGATCTCGTAGACGCAGCACCATCAGTGGTTAAGGAAGGTCTCAAGAAGGAAGATGCTGAGGCACTCAAGGTAAAGCTTGAGGAGGCTGGAGCAAAAGTTACCTTGAAATAAGGTTTCTTATAAAATAAAAGGCTCGGACTTTCGTCCGAGCCTTTTATTTTATGTAAAACCTTTCAAGGTAACTTTTGAACCGCAGCGCCGCGTCCGGGGGACGAGGAAGGCGCGAGGTGGGGCCGAGAGTTCTTACTATCTTTTAGAACGAAGTGAATAAAAGTAGTTAGAAACTCGTGGCAAGGTAACACTCAAATAATAACCACAAAAAAAAGCGGTCACATGACCGCTTTTTTTTGTGGTTAAAAATTAATGAGTGAATTTCATTGACAGACTGGTGATGGATAGGTATTGTTCGCATAGTTTGTTCTCCTAGGAGAACAGCCCGAAAGGGTTATTTTGTTCATCTCCGAGGAGATGTTCTTTCAGAGAGTGGAGGATTCACAATGACGGATTCAAAACAAGTGCCTGAAATCAAGCAACTCCCCATTGCTGAGCAGATGGAACGGCTCGAGACATGGGTGCGTGGCCATTTTAAGCTGTTCAACAAATATCGAGGTGGGAAACTCAATGGCTTTGGCCAGTACGAGTTTCTTCAGCCAGACAGGGCGGTGTCCCCTACGGCAGACCTGAAGTGCTATGACCAGTTGGTTGGTGACGTGCGCGTTCTCCGGAACGCGCTCGCGGTACTGCACCGAGATGGATGTTCCACTGCTGCTGAAGCATTGTGGGATGCCCTGCTTTACTCAGACCGCTATGAGCGACCGTATCAACTACCTTTTGAAAATGAGGAACTTGATGAGTTGGAGCCGATGGTGCTACTCATGTTTGAACCAGTAAAGTCATTTCAAATCATGAAGTGGTACCCAAGCAGTTGGTATCAACTCGACCGACTTTTTGGCGAGGATACGGATACAGTTCTGACCGATGAGTCACGGGCCGTTGCACAAATGCTCCCGAGTCTCAAGAAGTATTGGGAAAAAAGGCGGAGGTCTCGTGGTCCTTCCCATGGTGATATTTTTGAAGCCATCGGGGAGGACATACTCGGTCCATTTGGTGGTATGCAGGAATGGTTTGATGTACGTGAGTACGGGTCACCAGTTGCTGCACTGTATACGGGTGACACTTGCTCTGCTGGAATGGGTAGCACTCATCTTTATGCTCATGATGCATACAATGGTGTGGCGTTTGCATACCTATTGCGCAATGTGCATCAGAAGGATGTCTTGGAGAGGATTCCAAGGGCTTTACAAGGAAGCGTGGCGACCTGGCAGTTTGAGGTCTACAAGAAAACTTGGAATGGCGTCCCCAGGCATAAGGTAATGCTTATTCCCGAAGATGAATTCGCCTGTTGGCAGGGGATTCATAAGTCCTCGGTAAGTAGGAGTATCTCGGCTGGGTACATGGCGGTATACAACCCGTCAAAAGTATTTGAAACCACACCAGGTGGTATTGCGCGAGATATGAAATCAACACTCGTGCTCGACAATCGGTAGTCCTTTGTACGGCTTTATGACGGGGTCCTCGTGACCCCGTCTTTTTTATTGAAGACCAAAAACAAAACCCCGCGGATGCAGGGCTTTTTGATGGGGATGAAGTTACATTTTCTGCCATTTTCCGAGGAGCCAAAATGCAAGAGATATGGTGGTTGTGATACCTCCCATCACAGCTATATTGGTAACCGTCAATTGCCCGCGAAAGAGCAGGATGATCCAGCCAATTAAGGAGCCTACGATTATCCCCACCAAAATACGTTTGTTGTAACTCATGATGACCTTTCTGCTCACGAGGGAGCGGTGTGATAGAACAAAGCCTTTATGAGGCCATTAGTGCAAACTGTACTTATACTATACAACATAAAATAAAAAAAGCAAACGGTGTCACGACAACCGCCACTTCCTCTATATCTCTAGAGAGATCAATTTTTAAGCAAAACAAAAGCCCCGCGGATGCAGGGCTTTGACTAAGCTTCGGCTTTCTCACTCAAAGACCAGGTCTATGAGTTTGAGAGCGGATTCAGGAATTGTGAACGGATGGTAACATCTTTCACACACGAGCAACTTCTTATGTGTAGAGACACTGATATGCTTCATGCGTCCACCGCAACAAGCGCCGGCGAGAGGATTGCCCTCGTTATCACCACCGTGTAACAGTGTCAGTGTCGGCGAATCAATTTCTTGATTCAAAATTTCAAGATGATGAGCCTCTCCTTCAAAAATGTTGGTTGAGACAACCAAAGAACCATAGTGGTCTGGTAAAACACATACTTTAAAATACGGTACCATACAGAAACCTCCAGAAATAACTGTTGTACTTATATCACAAAAATCAATGGAATCAAAAAAACTCCCTAGGGTTCCCCTAGGGAGTTCTAGAGTGAAAAAACGCCGTGATATACTTCTCTTATGAAAAATATCCTTCTTCTTGCTCTTGCTCTTGCATTACCATCGGTAACATTTGCGTGTGGTGGTACCACTCCTGAATTTGTGCTAATCGGACTACTACCACCCGCTCTATTTCTCTTCATGGTGTACCGATTATTTCTACGAAAGTATAAGCTTTCCCACCCGCTCCGCGCTCGAGTAATTCTATTAATATGCATAGCAGTTGCTGTATTCTGGACTTATGCTGTGTTCATGATGTTCGCATCTTCGACTTGTACGGTATTATAGCGGGATTGGTTCACCCACGACACCCGCCTCTTTCTCTGTCTAGGGTTGCGGGGGAGGGAGGTATGCTATAATTTTGGCCATTATGTCAGACCCACTCGCAATCCTTTTTGGGAATCAAGCACGTGTCAAATTACTTCGTTTTTTTCTTTTTAACCCATCGCAGGAATTTAGCCTTGATGATATTAGTCGTCGTGCAAAACTGGTGCGTCGCACCGCGCGTACGGAGATCAATGCGCTTGAACGTGCTGAGATAATTAAGAAGAAGATTATTTTTGCGAAGCACGCGACACGCGATATCAAGGTGCGTATGCAGGGGTACATGCTCAATACCAAGTCACCACAGTTGCAGTCTCTGCAAACATTTCTTTTTGAAACTGCACCGATAAATGGTGAGACGGTGATGAAGCATTTGCGCAAGGTGGGGCCACTCGATTTTGTGGCATGTACGGGTATCTTCACACGTGAGTTTGATAGACGGCTCGACCTCCTCATTGCGATGAAGAAGATGAATGAATCAAAAGTAGAGGTAGCAATACGCGCACTCGAAGCGGAAATTGGTATTGAGATTCGTTATGCCACATTTGCCTCTGCTGATTTGCTCTACCGTGTGGGTATGAATGATAAACTGACGCGTGATGTATTTGATTATCCGTACATTGTACTTGTCGATAAAATAGGCATTCGAAACGAACTCTCAGCGCCGTAAAAAGGGGTGCTCCCTCTACACAAAAAAGCACCGGAACGGCCCCAAAAGGGGGGGCCGGGGGGGGCCCCCCCCCACAGAAAGAGGGGAGGGGGGAGGAAAGGGAGGGAAGGAGGGGGGGGGGGGGGGGGGGGGGGGGGGGGGGGGAGGGGGGGGGGGGGGGGGGGGGGGGGCAGCGAGGGCACACCGCGCAGGGCGGGGGGGGGGGGGGGGGGGGGGGGGGGGGGGGGGGGGGGGGGGGGGGGGGGGGGGGGGGACGGGGCGGGGCGGGGGGACGGAGGGGGGGGGGGGGGGGGGGGGGGGGGGGGGAGGGGGGGGGGGGGGGGGGAAGAGGGGGGGGGGGGGGGGGGGGGGGGGCGGGGGGAGGGGGAGGGGGGGGGAGCGGGGGGAGGGGGCCCGGGGGCGGGGGGGGGGGGAGGGGGGGGGGGCGGGGGAGGGGGAGGGGAGCGGGGGGGGGGGGGGGGGGGGGGGGGGGGGGGGGGGGGGGGGGGGGGGGGGGGGGGGGGGGGGGGGGGGGGGGGGGGGGGGGGGGGGGGGGGGGGGGGGGGGGGGGGGGGGGGGGGGGGGGGGGGGGGGGGGGGGGGGGCGCAGGGGGGGGGGGGGGGGGGGGGGGGGACGGGGGGAGGGGGGGAGGGGGGCGAGAGGGGGGGGGGGGGGCGGGGGGGGGGCGGGGAAGGAGGGGGGAGAAGGGGGGGAAAGGAAGAAAGAGGAGAAAGGAAGACGGGGGGAGAAGGAGGGAGGAGGAGGAAGGAAGGAAGGAAGAGGGAAGAAAGAAAGAGGAGGAGGAGGGCGGGAAAGGCGGGAGGGGGGGAGCGCGCCCGCGCCACCCCCGGAGCCCCCGGACGAGGGGGAGCGGGGGGGAGGGAAGGGGGGGGGGGGGGGGGGGGGGGGGGGGGGGGGGGGGCGGGGGGGCGCCGGAGGGGACGAGCGGGAGCGGGGGGGGGGGCGGGGGGCGGCGGGGGGGGGGGGGGGGCGAGGGGGGGGGGGGGGGGGGGGGGGGGGGGGGGGGGGGGAGGAGAGGGGGAGGAAGGGGGGGAGGGGGGGGGGGGGGCAATGCGGTGCTTTTTTGCGCAGAGAGGGCACCCAACCCGCATCCACCTCTAAATGCTTGACTCTGTAACGGATTCATATATAATGGCGCCTACGTGTTTATGAGTATTACCAGAAAGACCCAGTAGCGGACAGACATCGCCTAGCGAGTTTGACCGCATGCGCGGTTTTTTTAGTCAAAAAACTTCGGAAGAGTTTTGGAAAAGTATTCAAGTGAAACGCAAGATTTTTGAAAATTGCATATTCTAGAGACGAGGTTGATAAGGCCTCGTTTCGAAAGACCTATGTGCTCGACACACATAGGCGTGTTCTCAATATCTTCGGATATTGAGAACAACAGGTAAGCGTATGTTGCGTAAAGACAATTGTGCATTGCACGGGTCTTTTCGTCCGCAACATACACAACACATTAAGTCGTGTCAGAGTATGTATCTCTGATACGCACACTCAAAAATTGTACAGCGGTGTACAGCGTTCAACTAAGTGAATGCAAGACTGCGAAAGCGGTGTATAGCATTCCTTCGAATGGAGCGAGCGAGAATCGCACGAAAGTTTACTTTCGTATGATCGAGCGAGCGAACATTCCAAGGAGATAATGTTAGATACCCATTAAGCGGTGTACAGCATTCCTTACAGGAATGTTAAGGGTGTATGGTGGATGCCTAGGCTTCAAAGAGCGATGAAGGACGTGGTATGGCTGCGTTAAGCTCCGGTAAGATGCCAAACAATCGTTATAACCGGAGATGTCCGAATGAGGAAACTCACCTGCTTACGGCAGGTACCCTTGTATGAGGGAGCGTACCCAGTGAAGTGAAACATCACAGTAGCTGGAGGAAAAGAAAGCAAAAAACGGGACTTTCTTTCTGGTTGGAAAATCGAGTGGATTTATTCACGCGATTTACCATTACGACCAGGAAGAAGGTCCTCGCGATCCCCTGAGTAGCGGCGAGCGAAACGGGATGAGCCCAAACCATTCGTGTTTACATGAATGGGGTTGTAGGGCAGAGACGTCATTTAGTTGAGAAGAGTTACAAATTGGTGTGATAACAAAACGCGTTGGGAAGCGCGACCCCAGTAGGTAATAGTCCTGTATGTGAAATTGCATCAACTCTTTTGTTTCTGTTCCTGAGTAGTTCGGGACACGAATAGCCCGAATGAATCTGCCAGAACTAACTGGTAAGGCTAAATATCTTTGAAGACCGATAGTGAACAAGTACCGTGAGGGAAAGGTGAAAAGAACCCCGGAGAGGGGAGTGAAATAGAACTGAAACCATACATCTACAAGGAGTCGAAGCCCTGCGGGGCGACGGCGTGCCTATTGAAGAATGAGCCGGCGAGTGTATCTGTATTCTTTGTCTAAGCGGTAACCCCGTGGAGGCCTAGTGAAAGCGAGCGTGAATAGCGCGAATATAGAGTACGGATACGACCCGAAGCGGGATGAGCTTGCCATGTGCAGGGTGAAGCGAAGGTAAAACTTCGTGGAGGCCCGAACCGGTTGGCCGTTCAAAACCATCGGATGACATGTGGTAGGGAGTGAAAAGCTAATCGAATTCCGTAATAGCTGGTTCTCTCCGAAACAGCTTTAGGGTTGGCGTCGCGTGTTCCTCCTGGGGGTAGAGCACTGGAAGGTTTAAATAGGGAGAAATCTCGTTAAACCTATCAAACTACGAATACCAGGCAGTTAGAGCGCGGCAGTTAGACTACGGGGGAGAAGCTCCGTTGGTCGAAAGGGAAACAGCCCAGACCGCCAGTTAAGGTCCCTAAATATATACTCAGTGCGTCTTGAGGAGGTGAGGATTCATCAACAGTCAGGATGTTGGCTTAGAAGCAGCCATCATTTAAAGAAAGCGTAACAGCTCACTGATCGAGAGTCCTTGCGCCGAAGATGATCGGGGCTCAAGTATATTACCGAAACTGCGGATGTCACATTTCTTCGGATATGTGGCGTGGTAGGAGAGCGTTCTGTTCTGCGATGAAGCCAAGGTGTGAACCACGGTGGAGCGTACAGAAGTGAGAATGCCGGCACAAGTAACCGCAAGACGGGTGAGAACCCCGTCCGCCGAAATACCGAGGTTTCCTTCGCTATGATGATCAGCGAAGGGTTAGTCGGTCCTAAGCCGATCCCGACAGGGGGAGGCGATGGATAGCAGGTTAATATTCCTGCACACTGTTACGTTGCGATGGAGGGACGGAGCGTTGTACCCAAAGCATCTTATTGGATTGGTGCTGGAACTACGAGGACGTCTGGTAGGCAAATCCGCCAGATATAATCCGAGTAGGGTCTGAACGTGAGGCTACGGCCGAGCGAATGAGGGGAGCACGCTTTCTAGAAAAACTTCTAAGCATAAACGTAACGGTTCCGTACCGCAAACCGACACAGGTGGTAGGGTCGAGAAGACCAAGGCGAACGAGTGAGGGGTCCTTAAGGAACTCGGCAAAAAAGCGGCCGTAACTTCGGGATAAGGCCTGCCCTGCGTAGCAATACGTTGGGGCCGCAGCGAAAGATTTCCTGGCAACTGTTTAACAAAAACACAGCTCTCTGCGAAGACGTAAGTCCATGTATAGAGGGTGACGCCTGACCAATGCCGGAAGGTTAAATATGGGGGGTCTTATGGAGTAATCTGTAAGGCTGGACTATATAAGCCCCGGTCAATGTCAGCGATAACTATAATCGTTCTAAGGTTCGGCGCATTTTCCTCCGGGAAAATGCGCCGATAGGACTGGAACGATTATAGGTGTAAACAGAACAAGCCACAGCTACCTTACGTGCAGTAATGTACGTATAGTCCACAATGCAACCAACAAGAGACCAAATGTTGCACACCCGACCTCGTAAGAGAGGGTGAAGATAGAGTCCTTCTGCAAAAGAATTGGAATAGAAGAGCGCAATTCCTTGTCGGGTAAGTTCCGACGTGCACGAAAGGCGTAATGACTGGGAAACTGTCTCAAGGACCTGCTCGGTGAAAATACAATGGGGGTGAAGATGCCCCCTACCTGCAGTTAGACGAAAAGACCCCAGGAGCTTTACTGTAGCTTCGTATTGGGGCTGTTGAATTAATGCGTAGTATAGGTGTGAGACTTTGAAGTGGGCTTTCGGGTACCATGGAGTCGCCAGTGAAATAGCACCCTTTATTTTGGCAGTTTCTAACCAGCACGGAAAAACCGTGTTGAGACAGTGCGTGGCAGGCAGTTTTAGTGGGGCGCTACCCTCCCAAAGAGTAACGGAGGGGTCTCAAGGTTGGCTAGGTGCGAATGGAAACCGTACCGATAGTGTAATGGCATAAGCCAGCTTGACTGTGAGGCGTCAGTGCCAAACAGATGCGAAAGCAGAGCATAGTGAACCGACGGTCCGCTTTAGATGCGGCCGGAGATTATCTGACAAAAGTTACCCTGGGGATAACAGGCTAGTCGTGCCCAAGCGTCCATAGCGACGGCACGGTTCGGCACCTCGATGTCGGCTCAACTTATCCTGGGGCTGGAGCAGGTCCCAAGGGTATGGCTGTTCGCCATTTAAAAAGTTACGTGAGCTGGGTTTAGACCGTTCAGATTCTAAATATTTTGGAATCTGAACCAATCTAAACCCGAGGAGAATACTTGACCAGTATTCAAAAAGACATCATTCACGGCGGTGGTAGAAAGTAATTTCTACACATAAAATTGACTATATCGGTGGAGTCCTAAACCAACATATGTTAGGATAATACCGAGGGAAGTCTTGTATGACACAAAAAATTAATTCATCGTTCAGTATCTATCTTGCCGGTTTTTTGGATGGAGATGGAAGTATATATGTACGAGCAAAACCAAATAGTTCATATAAATATGGCTATCAAATTGCTCCAACTGTTGCTTTCTTTCAGTCTAAGAAAAGTGGTGAGTTTCCAAAACTGTGCAAACGAATCCCGTACGGGACGTTGAGAGTTAGGAAGGATGGTATATATGAATATACTATTTCAAAACAAAAAGAAATTAGAGATTTTCTTTTCCAAGTGTTGCCCTATCTTGTGTTAAAACAGGAACAAGCAAAACTTATGATTAGAATTCTTGATGTTAAAGATACTATACAGACTATAGATGATTTCAATGTTTTGCTTGCACTCATTGATTCTTTTCGGGAATTAAATTACTCGAAGAATCGCAAAGTGCGTACAAAGACCCCGTAGAGACTAAACGTCAATCTCCTTGAAATGAAGCAAGGAAGAAGATATAGTCCGATCCTCCGAGTAATCGGAGCAACAAGATGCGTGAGACAGGTTGGTCTCTATCTACTGCAGGCGTCGATTCTTGAAGAGATTTGTCCCTAGTAAGTATTTGCTACTTTGTGAAGAGATTCACATTGAAAATATGGCTTATAACGGTGAAGCCTTCATATGTTTTTGGTTCGAGAATTATATTCATGCACGGTCCAGTCATGATATAATTCGCTTGAGGACCAGAAACCTCTTTAAGGTAATACCGTGGGAAGTCGCCGTATCACATTAGTTTTAATGTGCCAGGTTGACCCCGTAACGACTTGCGCTGAAAGACGCGCGGACGCATACGTAGAGGAATCATTCCATTGAGAATGACTGCTCGTATGTGTAAGATGCCATCGCCCTCATTTAGACATTCTGTCTAAAACGGGTGAAGATATAGTCTGTGCTCCTAGAAATAGGGGAAGCGTTTAATTGGAAATTTAACCAGTTAAATTCACGACGAGAGGACCGGGATGAACTGACCTCTGGTCTACCTGCTGTCACGCCAGTGGCACCGCAGGGTAGCTATGTTGGGAATGGATAACTGCTGAAAGCATCTAAGCAGGAAGCCAACTCTAAGATGAGGAATCATTAAGTCCCCTGAGAGATGATCAGGTTGATAGGCACTAGGTGGAAGTACAGCAATGTATTGAGCCAAGGTGTACTAATCAGACGTAATTCCTGTAGGGAATGCTGTACATCGATATTAATTCGGTGATACATGCGTACCTCTGGTTCGAACAATAGTTCGGGTTGTAAACCAACCTTCGCTTGTTCAAAAATGAAAATGAGCAAAGCTCGCTTTCATTTTGTTCACGCGCTCGGTTGCCAGGGAATGCTGTACATGGCTAGTCCATGCATGGCTCCATACGGAGTAATGTTGTACACAATACAATTTTTGAGTGATGTGAAAATACCTATAGAATATGCAATTGAAAGAGCACGGCGTGGGCGTAGCGCAGTCTGGAAGCGCGCTGGTACGTTGTACCAGAGGTCGTTGGTTCGAATCCAACCGCCCCGACCAACCTTTTAAGTTTCTTAAAAGGTTTTGAAAATATTGAATATTGTAAGTTGGTGGTCTAGCGGTGGGGGTACACCCGTTCCCATTCCGAACACGGAAGTTAAGCCTGCCTGCACCGATGGTACTTCTTATGAGGGAGAGTAGGTCACCGCCAACTTAGAGTATTTAATACAAAAAATCTCACACAAATGTGTGAGATTTTTTTGTATATGGTCAAAATCGCGCGACCTACGGTCGCGCGGGGATTTTCTGATACAATATACACTATGATTCGATGGTGGGCAATGATGCGACGTATCCAGTATATGGGGGGCTCCTTTATCTTTCTTGCCCTCATTGGTTCAATGTTCTATTGCTCGTATTGCTATGTAGGAACCACGTGTTGCGACCGTACGAAAAACGGTGATGAGCGCCGCATGGATCGCGGTGGTGACTGTTCACGTATGTGTCGGATGGATATTTCTGCACCGAAAGTACTCTGGGTGGCACCATTTAAGATTATGGATGGGCAGTACAATGTGGTTGCCTACATAGAAAACAGCAATAGGGAAACAGGCACCGGCAATATGCCCTACACCATTACTCTTTCCGATACGGAAGGGGTTATTGTGGAGCGAAGCGGTACTACGGTGCTGCCGCCCGATGGCACATATCCCATATTTGAAGGGCGTGTGATGACGGGCACACGGGTGCCTACCGCAGCAGCAATTACCTTTGAAGACGAAGATGACGTGGTGTGGATGAAAGCATCGATAGGTCGTAATGAATTTTTCCTTGAAGAGCGAGACCTAACCGGTGTTGATGACTCACCACGCCTCACGGCCCAGATACGGAACACACTCCTTGAGGAAACGCGCGAGGTAGAAATAGTTGCAACGGTATTTAACTCCTCGGGTAAGCCTCTTACCGCAGCGCGCACGGTGGTGGAATATTTCCAAGGTCGCACAACAGAAAAAGTAATCTTTACCTGGCCGCAGCCTATTGCGAAGACGCTTCGTAGTTGCGATGTGTCTACCGACGTGGTGCTCGCAATCGATCTTTCCGGAAGTATGGACTCTGATGGTGGCAATCCGCCTGAACCACTGACTTCCGTACTCACTGCAGCAAAAACTTTGTCACCCGTATGCATGAGGACGATCAGATTGGTGTTGCTACCTTTGCGACAGGGGCATCACTCGTATCAAAGTTGAGTGCTGATATTCCTACGGTGGCAGCACTTATGGAGAGACTCACTATTGACCCTAAGGAGCAGCGAGGTAGCACTAATCCAGGAGAGGGACTTAAGCGCGTTTCTGAAGAATTGCTTTCAAACCGTCATAATCCCGACTCACGCAAAATTGCCATTCTTTTTACTGACGGACTCGCCAATGCTCCAGAGAAAAATGCCGAAGGCTATGCAACAAGCACTGCATATGAATTAAAGAAAAAGGGAGTGGATATATTTACGGTTGGCCTTGGTGCAAGTGTCAATAAAAAATTCCTTGAAGAGATTGCTTCTGATGCACAGCACGCATTCATCGCACCGACGGCGGGTGATGTGGATGGTATCTACCGCACTATTACCACCGCAATTTGCGAGGATGGGCCTACCGTGATTGAGATTGTCGCAAAACCATCAACCAGTTTTGAATAAATTCTGTCTTGGACAGGAGGCCAAGACTCATTCATAATGGGGTATGCGTTTTTTCAGGGCACTCGTGGCAAGCATGGATTGGTGGCTTATTTCCGCCGTTATTTTCTTGACGCTCCTCGGGCTTATCACGATGTACACCTTTGATGGAGATAACTCTTATTTTGATAAGCAGATAGCATGGATCGGGGTAGCCCTCGCTGGTTTTTTTGTTGCACTTATTCCCGACTACCGCTTTCTACGTGTGGGGAACACTACTTTTTTATATATCTCGGCATTATTGCACTTTTAATACTCGTGCTCTTTGTGGGAGAGACCGTAAAGGGTGCCCAGAGCCGTTTTGATCTTGTGTTCTTTTCGCTTCAGCCATCCGACCCCGCGAAGCTTGTACTCATCGCCGTCTTGGCAAAATATTTTTCCAAACGTCACGAACTCATCGGTGACTTTAGACATATATTAATCTCGGGCGTATACGCCTTGGGGATAATCGGCTGTGTGTTCGTGCAACCCGACTTTGGGTCAGCAGCAATTCTTTTTCTTGTTTGGTTTGGGATGGTTCTTGTAGCGGGAATTTCCTTTCGGCATCTCGCCGTGGTGGGGATGGTGGGAGTCGTTGCATTTTAGGACTATGGAATTTTGGATTTCAGGAGTATCAAAAGACCGCATTATGACGTTTCTCCATCCCTCGCCGATATTCGCGGTACGGGGTATAACGCATATCAGTCCACTATTGCCGTGGGTTCGGGACAACTCTTGGGGAAGGGGGGTAGGGTATGGCACCCAGTCAAAACTCCAATTCCTTCCCGAGTACGAGACTGACTTTATTTTTGCAGCTTATGCCGAAGAATGGGGGCTTGTCGGAGTACTCCTTCTTTTCTCCTTGTTTTCAATAGTCATTTGGCGTGTGCTCTTTCACGCGCTTCGCGGAGCAACCAATTTTGAACGCCTCTTTGCCACGGGTGTGGCGATACTTTTTGTGAGTCATTTCCTCATCCATATTGGCATGAATATTGGTCTTCTCCCGTCACCGGAACAACGGTACCCTTCCTTTCCTATGGCGGGTCACACTTGCTCACCGAGTTCCTCGGAGTAGGAATGGTAATAGCAATGGCCCGCTACACTAAGCAACAATATGTAGCCCGCGAGTTGCTTGTGGAGTAATCTCTCTGCATCGAGGCGTCGCCTTGATGCAGATTGTTATTTTATTTTTGATAAAGGGTATACGTATGCGTGCGCATGGTTTCGATACGAAAGGCGGTAGTGACGCGGGTGTGGAGGGTGTGGGCCCAAGCGCGGAGCTTTGGTGGGGGTTTTCTATAAGAAATTCTAGTCCACCAACGAGCGTCTCGGGTTTGCGAGGGTTAATGAGATAGCCGGTCACCTCATGTTCGATTACTTCGGGAATCCCGCCGACACTGCTTGCTATCACGGGGAGTTCTGCTGCGCCTGCTTCGAGAAGTCCATAGGGGAACCCTTCTTTCCATGAGGGGAGTAAAAACGCATCGAATGCTTTGAGAAATGTGCGGGCCTCAGGTACAAAGCCGGTAAAGAATACCTGCTCATTTAGCCCATATATGCGCACGAGATGTTCGAGGCGTGTTCGTTCTTCACCATCGCTCATGAGGGTAAGAAAGAGATTGGTGTGGCTGAGTTGTTTCATTTGCCAAAGCGCATAAACGAGTGCACCGAGATTTTTGTTGTGCGTGTGCTCTCCGGTAGAAACGAGCCAGATGTCATTTTGGTGTGCATCGATTACCTCAGCAGGGAAGAGTGTGGCGCGCGCATTAACACGTTCTTCAAAGATGATGTTTGGCAGGGCGGTATGTATGAGCGAAATACGTTTGGTAAGGAAGGGCATACGCGCGCCACGATAATCATGTTGTGACACCACTATCACGTGGTGTGAGAGGAAGGTGGTGAGGTATGAGAAAAACCATACAAGTGTACGCCACACAAAACTCCGGTCTTCATAGAAAGGCCAGCCGTGTGCAGTGAAGATGATGTTTTTAACACCACAAAGCCGGGCAATAAATGCACCGCTTCCACCCACCTTTGAACTATTGAGATGGACGACGTCAGGCTGCTCCTTTTCTATAAGATGATACAACTCACGAAACGCATGAAGTTCCTGTGTGACCCGAACATCTCTTTCGAGGGTTTTGAGAGACACTGTACGTATGTGCGCTGCTTCAAGTTTTTCTTTTTAAAATTCCACTCCCACCGAATGCGACCACTACGTCAAACTCATCTTTGGAGAGGCCTGTGGCGAGTTCATACACATAGCGCTGGGCACCTCCGAAATTACTCTTCGTGATAATAAAGAGGATTTTTTTAAGATTTTCTTTCTGCATAGTATGTAACTATTGTACGACGTTTCGTGTGATAACTGTAGTTCAGGTGATTTAGGTACGCGTGGAGCATACCTTGCGAAAACTCTGTCTTCTCGTATGATACCTACATGCATATTTTTGTCCGTGGGGGCACACTACTTTTAGTCTTAGGCGACGTGGTCGCTTTTTTGAGTGCGCTTATCCTCACGCTTTTGTGCGATATCAAGAAGTGCCTACGCAGGCGATTATTAGTGAACACTTGAATCCTTTTTGGTTCTTTTCGTGCTCTGGATTCTTGTTTTTCTTATTACCGGGGCTCTACGATAGGCACATTTCGCTCGTGCGCAAAAGTATTCCCGCGCTCGTTCTCAAAGTGCAATTTTTTAATATCCTCTGTGCGGCCTTGATGTTCTTCGCATTTCCGTTTGGGATTGAACCAAAGACCAATCTTGCAATTTATCTTGTTATCTCCACAGCATTTGTCATTGGATGGCGGCTTTATGTATATCCCCGTATCACCACCGCAAAACCTATGCGCGCACTCGTGGTGGGAAATAGCGAGGAAGCGCTTGCGATTGCACACATGTTTGCGCGAAGTCCGTTTTTAAAAATATTAAACCCTTCCTCTTGAGTAAAAATGACATTCCTGATTTTGAGGAATTTCGTTCCTCACTGTTGCGTTTTGTTAAAAATGGGTCAGCGGACATTGTGATTGCTGATATGCGCGACGAGTATGCAAGCAAACTTATACCGGACTTTTATACACTCACGTTCAAAAACACCGGCACTACGTTTCTCAATCTACCTGCGGTGTATGAGCAGTTGTATCATCGTGTACCACCGTCACTTATTGAAGAGAGTTGGCTGTTGGAGCATGTAACTGCAGGAACACCACATTATGCGTATGATGTATTGAAACGAACGATAGATGTGGTGGGCGCACTTCTGCTCGGTGTCCCTACACTTCTCCTCTTTCCATTCATTATGCTCGCGATTACTCTCGAGGACAAAGGGTCATTCTTTTACGCTGCAGAACGTGTGGGACAGTACAATAAAATCATGCGTATTTTGAAATTTCGCACCATGACGGGACGCGACAATCCAGATGATGCACTTAAGAGTACGTTGCGCGCGACTCGCGTGGGCGCAATCCTCCGGAAGACGCGACTTGATGAACTGCCGCAGTTATGGAATATATTGCGGGGGACCTCTCTTTTATCGGACCACGCCCCGAGATACCCACGCTTGCAGAAGTGTACGCACAAGAAATTCCGTATTACAACATGCGTCACCTTACGAAGCCGGGGCTTTCAGGATGGGCGCAAATCAATAACTTTGACGTACCGCGTGGCGGGGTGGACGTAGAGCGCACCATTGATAAACTCTCTTTCGACCTCTACTACTTAAAACATCGGTCGCTTCTTCTTGATATCGAAATCGCACTCAAGACCATCAATACACTGGTGATGCGTACAGGAACGTAAAAATAGAGAATAGAGAATAGAGAATATTTCTTTTATATTTCATATTCCATATTCAATATTTTGAGCAAACTATTTTGATTGTCATCGTGTTAAAGAAGTATATAATCAAACTTCAAATAGTTAATATTTTATGTCTACATATCTCATCACAGGCGGAGCGGGGTTCATTGGTACTAATCTTTCAGAACGCCTCGTGAAGGAGGGATATGCGGTAGTGGTTGTTGATGATTTAAGTAGTGGAGCAAATCCAGAGAGACTTCCGAAGGAAGTGGTTTTTCATAAACTTGATGTGTAATACTGCGGAACTCACCAAGGTAATGAAAGGGGTTGACTATGTGGTGCATCTTGCGGCATTACCACGGGTGCAGTTTTCTATTGAACATCCCTTTGAGACACAACACGCGAACGTCGACGGCACACTCTCCGTGCTTGAAGCAGCACGTGCTGCGGGGTGAAGCGTATTGTGTATGCTGCATCAAGTTCTGTGTACGGTGATCAGACCGTCATGCCACTTGTGGAAACACTCCCCGCACAGCCAAAAAGCCCGTACGGTCTTCACAAGTATGTGGGTGAACTCATGATGAAATTATGGAATGAGATTCATGGCATAGAGACCGTCTCACTCCGATTTTTAATGTGTATGGACCACACTTTGACCCTGATGGCGCGTATGCCCTCGTCATAGGAAAGTTCCTCAAACTGCGAAGCGAAGGATTATCGATGACCATCACGGGAGACGGAGAGCAATCGCGAGACTTTACGCATGTGCGGGACATGATAGATGCAGTCATTCGTGCAAGCCAAAATCCAGATGTGGGCAAGGTGAAGTATTTAATGTCGGTGCGGGTCGCAATGCCTCTATTAATGAAATTGCAAAAATTATTGGCGGTCTTATTGAATATGTCCCTGCACGTCTCGAGCCAAAACACACACTTTCCGACTCTACTAAAATCCGTGAGGCTCTCGGCTGGGTACCTACCGTTTCACTCGAAGAGGGAATTGCAGAACTCAAAACGAAGTTTGGACTAACTTAGACCTAAAAGGAGCACGTGACTTTTCGGACATCACGTTCTATAGTTACGCGCATGATTGTTGATGGAAGAAAAATTGCTGAAGCGGTGTTTGCAAAAATACGGACTGATGTATCACTTCTTTCTCGTGCTCCACGACTGGTGGTTATTTCGTGCGCGCCTACTCCCGAAACCGAGCGTTACCTTGCATTGAAACAAAAAAAGGCAGCTGAGGTAGGGATTATTACCGAAGTGCTTCGTTTTGATGCAACTGCAACTACCGAGGAAATAGTGGCGGCGAGCAGAGAGGCAGAGAAGCATGCCGACGGCATCATTATGCAACTCCCACTTCCGGCGACTATTGACACTCCTCGAGTGCTCGCCGCCATTTCACCCGCTTTCGATGTCGATGCTCTCAACCCAGAGACCACGACATTCCTCTCACCCGTGGTGGGTGCAATCCATGAAATACTCGTGACCCATGGCATTACGGCAACTAAAAAGAACGTCACCATTATTGGGAGCGGAAAACTTGTGGGACTTCCTGCACATGCCTGGTTTTCTGCACAGGAAGCACAGATGAGTATAGTAACGAAAGACACAGTAGACATCGGCTTCTATACTCGCGTTGCAGACATTATTGTGTGTGGGGCAGGTGTGCCAGGGCTTCTTACTCCTGATATGGTGAAAGAAGGGGTTATTATTCTTGATGCGGGTACCTCCGAAGAGGGGGAGTCTTGTGTGGGGATGCTGACCCCGCTTGTGCAGATAAAGCAGCACTCTTTACACCGGTCCCTGGGGGCATTGGGCCTATCACTATTGCCATACTCCTTAGAAATGTGTTGGATTGCTGCCACGAAACGACAGTCTGTGGTATAGTATTTTCCATATTAGCACTTATTCCTTACGCATTGTATGAGTCACGGAGAGAAAGAAAAGTTCAAGGCACCGATGGAGTCATTCGCATCTTCCGTGCTATCGCGGTTATCGCGTGTGCACTTGTGCTTGGATATTTTGTGTACACCTCAACCACCAACACGGAGTCCAAATATCCCTTTAAACTCGGCCTTGACCTTGCAGGAGGGGAGCCATCTCGTTTACGAGGCGGACGTATCATCACTCAAGCCTGCTGAAGTGCCCGATCTCATGAACGTGCTTCGAGAGGTGATTGAGCGTCGTATCAATGTCTTTGGTGTCTCTGAACCCAATGTGCAGGTGGAGCGAAGCAGTGTCGTAGCAGAGAAACAAAGCGAGCGACTCATTGTCGAACTTCCGGGTGTGGCCGACGTCAATCAAGCGGTTAAAGAAATTGGTAAGACACCACTTCTGGAATTTAAATTGATAGACGAAGCAGCGATGACTGAAGCACAAAAGGCCGTGGAAGCGGGTGAAGAAAATGTCCCTGCGCCCGTACATTGAAACAGGTCTTTCAGGACGCTACCTCACGCGTGCTGAGTTGGTGTTTGGGCAAGGAAGTGGGGGTGGACTTTCAAATGAGCCAATTGTTTCCATTACTTTCAATGAAGAGGGGGCAACACTTTTTGAAAACATTACGCGCGATAATGTGGGCAAGCAACTCGCTATTTTCCTTGATGGCAATGTGATGTCGTCACCGGTTATCAATGAAGCGATTGGAGGTGGCAAAGCAATCATTTCGGGAAATTTTACCCCGATGAAGCCCGCGAACTCGTGCGTAATTTAAACTTTGGTGCGCTTCCTGTGCCTATTACTCTCGTGAGTACACAGACCATTGGTTCATCCATGGGTGACGAAGCACTCCATGCAGGTGTATATGCGGGCGTGATTGGATTTATTATTCTTTCGATTTTCCTTATCCTCTGGTACCGTCTTCCGGGTGTTGTGGCGGTGGTTGCACTCGTGGTGTACGTGGTCATTATGCTTGCGCTCTTTAAACTCATTCCAGTAGTACTCACCGCGGCAGGTATCGCCGGATTTATTCTCTCGGTGGGACTTGCCGTGGATGCAAACGTGCTTATCGCTGAGCGTATGAAGGAAGAACTCCGTGCAGGCAAGCACATCGATGATGCCATCAAAGAAGGCTTTAATCGTGCATGGCTCGCTATTCGGGATTCCAATATCGCACACATTATTGTGGGTGTCATTCTCTTTTGGTTTGGTACCGCACTCATTAAAGGCTTCGCACTCGTGTTCTCGGTGGGTGTCCTTGTCTCCATGTTCTCTGCAATTACCGTATCGCGTACACTCCTTATCGCACTTCCGATTCGTGGAGAGGGAAAAATCAGCAAATTCCTTATGAGTTCAGGTGCCTCACGATAATTATATGAATATCAAACAAAATCAATCACTCCTCTTCATACTTCCTGCATTCTTTTCTCTCGTCTCGATAGTGGCAATTCTCATGTGGGGACTAAAACCAGGTATCGACTTGGCGGGCGGCTCAATGCTTCAAGTGTCCTATGAAAATCGTCCTGCTCTTGAGGAGGTGAATACCAAACTCGCAGAACTCAACTATGGTGAAATTCGCGTACAAGCATCAGGGGATAACGACTTTATGCTTCGCCAGCGCGAACTCAAGAATGAGGAAAAAGAAGCACTCATGGGTGCGCTCAATACCTTTGGTACCGCGACTGAAGTACAATTCAACTCCGTCGGCCCTTCCATCGGTGCTGAGATTGTCGAGAAGTCATGGTGGGCAATTGTACTCGTGTCTCTCTCTATCATCACCTTTATTGCGTTTGCATTTCGACATGTATCAGAGCCGGTATCCTCGTGGAAATATGGCGTCATTGCGATTGTGACACTTCTTCACGACATCCTTATTCCCACAGGGCTCTTTGCCTATCCTTGGATACGCGCGGGGGCAGAGGTAGGTGTGTTCTTTATTGTGGCGATTCTCACGACACTCGGTATTTCCATTAATGACACTATTGTGGTGTTTGACCGTATTAGAGAGAATTTACACCTCAACGTACAAAATCGCAAAAAAGAAATTTTTGGAGATGTTGTCTGGCGCAGTATTATGCAAACGATGGCACGTTCTATCAACACCTCAGTCACCGTGGTCATCATGCTCGTTGCACTCTTTGTGTGGGGCCAGAGTCTACTAAGGACTTCTCACTCACCCTTATTATTGGTATGGTGGCGGGTACCTATTCTTCAGTGTTCCTCGCAAGCCCACTCCTCGTCTATGCTGAAAAGTGGAAAAAGAAAGAGCTAAAAAAATAGTCATGATAATCGGCATCACGGGAACGTTGGGAGCTGGGAAGGGCGCGGTCGTCTCCTATCTTGTCCGTACCAAGGGTTTTACCCATTATTCCGCTCGGAGTTATTTTGCTGTACAGATGGAAAAACAGGGAATCACCCCTATCAACCGAGACACTATGGTGGAGTTTGCTAATTCACTTCGTGAACAAAATGGCCCACGACATATCTTTGATACACTCTATAAGGAAGCGGAAGCAAGTGGTAATCCTTCAGTAATAGAATCTATTCGCACTGTAGGAGAGGCAGAAGCACTCAAGGAGCGTGGCGGTGTACTCCTTGCAATTGATGCAGATGAACATATGCGCTATACACGCATCTGTGGACGTGGTAGTACACATGACAAAGTGACGTTTGAAGAGTTTCAAACACAAGAAGCACGCGAAATGTATTCTGACGACCCCAATAAACAAAACATTAGTGCCGTGATGCGGATGGCCGATGTGACCATAGAAAACAATGGCACCCTCGGAGAACTACATGCGTCAATCGAGAAAGTATTTCAATAAAGTGATGTGGTCGACTTACGATGTCGACCATCATGTTGTTTGAGCTTTTTTTGCACACTAATTAGACTCTTCGTATACACTCCCGTGTTACAATGTGCGTATTATGAAGTTTCAAGGTGAATTTGATGGATCTGATAAACGAAAATATCCTAAGAAGAAACAAACTCGCCGTTCAAAGAGTGGAGATACACTGATAGACGACGCGGTTACGAGTTTTCCTACGGAGGAAGAGATGTCCCTGAGGATTGCGGAGCCTTCTATAGAAGAAGCGACTCCGAATGTTGTAGAATCGTCTATAGAAGAAGTATGCCCGAGCGCTGGAGAAACTCCTGTAGAAGTTGCGTCTCAGAGTGTTGTAGAGAATGCTGAGTCAGCAGAGGTTACTCCAGATGTTCAAGAATCCGCATTCCATGACATTCCTCGTGAGCAACTTAAGGGTGTGCTAGAAGTTTTTAAATCAAAAGGAGGGTGGCAACGTACTCCGCCTCCTATTATTGAGGCATTAAAAACCTCTGGTTTTACAGTGCGTATTACGAAAAGAGGAACTGCAGAAAAACGAGGTGACACGTTACAACTTTCACGACCCAACGATACTGAGGTACATATCTACTCTACCGACGAAGCAGCAGAATTGTTGAGGAAAATAATAGGCGAACAGCGCATACGTGAAAAACATCGTAAACGAGAAAAAAAGGAATTATCACAAGCCTCTGTGGTAAGGTGAAGATGCACCTTTGCCAGTCAATGAAGATTCAGAAGAGGCTGTGGCAGCAAATACGCTGCCTGTAACTCTAGACGGGGAAGTAGTACAAAACCAGGCACCAGATACTCAAGACTTTGTTGAAGGCGACTCGGATATTGAAGATGCGGTGATACTCAGCGAGACACCGAGGTCAAATATCGGTAAGGAACAAGTGCAAAAACCAGCAGCGCTCACCTCAGAAATCCTAAAGGATGAAAAAGTGAAGATGACGACGTCGCACATGCTACCGATGAAATGTTGCGCGAGCGTGCCAGCAGGATTGCAACTGTGCGTGCAGAAATTCTTGCGAGCGAAGAAGGTGGAGAAGAGGAAACCTTAGAACTCCGTGCAGAAATATCTCCGGCACTCGAGCGACCAAAGAAACTTAATGAAAGTGTTTTGTCTGCGTTTGGTGTCACAGATGAAAACTGGGAACTAATTCCTGGAAGCGGAAATATTTCTACGGACGAAATTGAAGAAGTGCTTGCGCGAACGATACGTGAAGAAGGAGGGCCCGAACACACAGAAACATCACCGGCACCCGAGCGGCCACAGATGTTTGATGAACGTCTTGCATCTGAATTTGGTGTCACAAAAGAAATGTGGGATCGAATTCCAGGAAGTGAAAAACTTTCTTTTGCGCAACAAAATTGGTATTTGAAAATCTCCGCGAATTCAGCGAGCGTGATAAGACACCACATCTTGCGCGAATATGGGAGGGTATTAAGGAAAACTCGGAAGTAAAAAGGATGTCGGACCAACACTCGATGCACTTTCACGACTCGTAGAAAGTGCAGCGCTCTACGGACCAAAGGTTCATGAAGAAGATGGTGAACTTTTGATTGATTTTGTGGGATTAGACATGCCTCGCGAGAATAGGAAAGGAGTGGAAACAAGCCTTTGACTCTCTTAATGAAGCTGCGCATCGCCTGAGCAAAACTCCTTCGGCATGGCAAGAGGATGGTATTGGGACGCATAGTGAAAAGGAATCAAAAATGATGTCGTTTATTAAAGAAAGTTTTTCTCCGGCACGCAAGCGCTTCAATGAATATAAAGAAATAGAAGAGACATACGTTGCTGCGAAAAAAGAACTGAGTCGGGTACTTGAAGCTGCATATCGATCCAATGGTAATTGCTGAAAGATTTGTGAGTATCGACAAGAATGTCTACGCACTTCAGTTTCAGCAAACCTCACCCGATGCAGTAGAGGCGGTCAAAAATATTCCTGACGCAAGCATGTGGAAGATGATCGGCAAGTCACTCTGCAAACCATCAAACCTTGGTTATATGGCGCTCGGTGCGGTGTCGCGTACTGCGCTAGCGGGGGTCATGGGGGTTTTGCAGCGCCGGTCACGAGCGCGGCTATAGCGGGTAGTCGTGCATGGAATAGAAGTGCAGCAGAAATGCGCGAGCGCGATAGAGCAGCACGCATGGGTACACGGGATACTTCAGATGAAGCACTTAATATCGTGAGTGCAGAAATGTCTATTGATATTGGCGGTGAAAAGCGTGAAGTGGGCGCTACACAAAAATTGCAAAAGCTGATTGATGAATACCAGATACTTGTGCAAGTAGAAGAAACACAGCAAGAGACACCGGAGTATAAAAAGAAAATGAGTACTCTGGTCGACCGTATCAAAGTGCGTGCATCCTATGTGGAAGACAAGCAACGGCTCAATCGCATTAGTTTTGGAAACAAAGAAGAGCGAGCCGTCCAAATGGCAAAACTCTATGAAACTCTTGCGTTGGCGCAAATGGTAGTTGCCGACCGTCATGTACCAAAGATGAGTGTGCTTGAAGATCGGCTCGGAAAAATCTTATTTCAGAAAGAAAATACACTGCAAAACAAGCGCCGTGCACGGCAAGTAAAAGATGCATCATGGAATGCACTTCGTGCAGGAGGGTTTGCTGCGGCCGGTGGTCTCCTCGCGCGTGAGATACAAGAGTTGGGATTGGAAGAAAAAGTGCGAACCTCGGAGGTGCTCAGGGTGTAAAAGGAATCACCGCTCACGACGGACCACTCCTCACCCCCGATGAAGCCGCGCGTGCAAGTGCTGATTCAACAACCACTGCTCCAGGGAACGCACCATTACCTATGGAAACTGCAATTCCAAAAGTTGCTGAAGTACCAGAGGTGCCAAAGTTGGAATCATATACCATTCGTCCAGGAGATACCCTTACAAAGATTATGAAAGAACAACTGTCTGAGATACAGGAACTTGGTGCAGGTAAGGAACAAAATACCGCTATCGCCAATATCTTACGTGAACTTTCTCCTGAAGAACTTAGAAGTATTGGTGTGCGAAGCGAAAACCCAAACCTTATCTACGCGGACGAGACTATAAATATCGAAGCACTGCATAAAATAATAGAGAGTCATCAGTCTGTTATCGATGACGCAGCTACACGAGTGGAAGAGGCGGCGAAGGTAGTAGAGGAAACAGGAAGAGTAACAGTAAAAGTACCTGAAGATTCAATTGTATTTAATCCTTCTTCAAAAGATGATTATTTCCCTGACCCTACAAACGCAAGTGAACAATTAAATCTTCGCACACTGATTTATAAGGACGCTACTGAAAATACGGAGAGGTGGATGAAACTATATCCTCGGGCAAACGCACAAGATGCAGTAAAAGCAGGTATCGTGGAAGGCCATTTCAAGAATCTTTTTGGCGAAAAATGGGCGACTACAGGTGAAGTGCGTGTGACGGATTTACTTACTCGTGGGCCACAGTTTCAGAACGAAAACCCTGATCGATTGATGTATGAACTTAAAAAACTCGTAGAGACAGTGGAAAAACCACCAATGAATGTAGCGCCAATGCCCGCTGAAAATATGAAGGAGTATCTCGAGCGTGCAAGCATGGCGTATGCAGAGAGAGGAAATGAAATACCCGGTAATAATCTTATTCGAAAGATTGAGACATACTACCAGGCAACAAAGCGCTAGAGGCGAATTATTATAAGAAAATCCCTTCACAAAAATTGCATTTTTGTGAAGGGATTTTATATAGCTATGCGTGGATGAGTGTTCCTACGAATGCTCTTTTCTCAAGGTAGTTTTCAATTTCGTTGATCCTTTTTCCATTGATGATAGCAACCTCGATGTCATGTGCTTCAGCAGCACGTGCCGCTACAGGGTCAAAAGGGGAAGAGAGCCCCGGGTTCCATTCGGTGGGGATGAGACGCATAAAGTCGGCCCATCGAATAGACTCTATTTTTTCTGCAGCGGGATTTTTCCTCGGGTCTTCGGTGTACACATAATCAATGTTGGAAAGATTCATTACTTTATGAGCATGGATATTTGAAGCAATTTGTACCGCACGAAGGTCTGTGGACGCTCCGGGGCGATACCCTGCGGCAATGATAAGCGGTGTACCCTTGGGGACGTCCATAATTTCATCAGGATTGGTAATCATGACGGGATGTGCTACATCGCGAAAGATAGTGCGGAGGAGATGGCCATTCAAGCGCGTTGCGTGTATACCCATCCAGTCGAGGTCTTCGGGGTCGAGCTCAGAGACTTTTGCTGCTGCATCTTGGTAGCGGCGCGCTGTTCTTCCTCCTCCTGCGATAATAATAAACCGTCGCTTGTGGACGGTGATTTGTCGTTCTATGAGATTCCGGAGTTCGATTAAAAAATGGGTGTCAATTGCATCGGGTACAATGAGTGACCCACCGACTGACATCACTACTGTTTCGTGTATGTGCATTACGCTAGAGTGTATCGCGCTTTTGGGTAAGACACCACCCCTAACTCCAAAGGGAATGGTGAAAAGTTATCCACAGCGCACACGTGTGGTACTTGCATTAAAAATTGCTTCTGGTATTATATGTAAGTCAGCAACGCGCCGACACCTGTTCCTTCGGTCTCCCAAGACCACCCCCTTTGGTCACTTTGACCACCCAATTCCTAAAAACTTGCCCATGGCAAGTTTTTTTATGTTTTAAGAATCGAGAAGTTAGCGCGATAACAAATTAAGTAAGTATCAAGGCGTCGCCTTGATACGGAGGGTGTTGAATTAAGTCTTGATGCAGAGCCGTTTCTAAGTGCTTGACAAATATTTAAATGCGTGTATACTACTGCCAGTTCTGTTGGAGCGGGGAAAGTATTATTTCCCGGTCCCCGTTTCGGCGGGGCACTCTTTTCGGCGCAGATTTGCACCGATATAATCCAACTTGTTGTTATTTCAAGGAGAGTTACCATGAAATCGTTCATCAAATCGGCAGTTATTACGATTGCCATCGGCCTTTGTTTTGTCACCTCCGCCTTCGCAACCTGCGTCAGTGGCTGCGTTACGCCTCCGCCTCCGGCACCCACCCAAACGACAACCTTCATGGTTGGTGGTGCTTCCAACTTTGGCGGCATGGGCGGTGCAGTATTTCAGGGCAATGACGGATATGCAAGGGTCGAAAAAAATGGCTACGGTGGCGTTGACGTCACTGTTGACGCAGCGGGAAACCTCTGCGGGATTGATTGCCAGTCCGGCAAGTTCAAGTTCAACGGCTACGCCGGCGAACATGTCAAGGCGAGCGCAGGTGCGCTTTCCACACATTCCGGAGTTCCCGCGATTGCGGAGAACAAAGGATCTGCCTTTGGCAACGTCACCTTCGGGGTCCAAAAGACTCTGAGCAACAAGTAGCCTGTCGGCTCTGTTCTCGGGGGGATTCATTCCCCGGAAAAGTCTCGGCGATTGCTGAGCAAGGGTCGCATCACGCAACCATAGCCGCCATCTCAATTTATCGAGATGGCGGTTTTTCTATATAATTTTTAAACATCTTACCGAGGCAAGTCCTTGGTGAGATGTTTTTTGGAATTGGGCGATTTTATTATGTACTCTATGCCACATTACATAGCGAGGGGGGAGTGCTTGCTTTTTTACTAAAGTATGGTAGAATCCTCAAGCATCGGGGCGCATCCCGCGTTCCTTGACACTACGAAAGAAAGGAAGTCCAAGATGAAGTCTGTATTAGCGCTTATGTGCGTGCTTTTGGTTTTGCTTGGCGCGGAAAGCGCTCTTGCAGGCCCAGGGAAGGGTGTGAAAACATTCCTTGTCCCAAAACCCGTGGTTCAAGAAAAGCCACTTCCCGAAAAGACATGTCGAGTTTACAGTACAACTGAGACAACAGTGGTTTATTCCCCTGACGTATCAGTTGGGGCGCAGTTCATCCAGCCTGGATGTTGCTGTGCTTCAAATGGAATCTACATTCCCGGGGTGAGTGTGCCATCACAAAGCACGCCCACCACACTCACTCAAACTGTCGTAATTTGCGACTAACTCAACAAGGAGATTCACCATGAAAAACATGATTGTTCGTGCTTCACTTTTTGCGTTTACGCTTATGCTCACCGCGTGCGGTGGCGTGAGTATGGAAAGAGGTCCTGACGGGAAGTATCTCGGCATGACCACCGTATGGCACATCGACAGATCTGCAAGCCGAATCGCAGAATATGTGGAAGACGGCCTGAATCCGAATGGAAGTCCAAAGTTCAAGGAGGTGGTGAAGAAGGTTACAGTGAAGAGGTCGGACGGAAGTACCGTAACTGAAGAAGTCAGCACTGCTAACCTTTCAGTTGGTCCGACGGTTGCTGGTCAAGCGACGGTGGCTGTTGTTGGTGGTGTTTCAACCGCTGCAACGCAGGGCGCCTTCGGTATCGCGATAGCGAAAGAAGCTTCAAAAGCTTGCAAGGATGGGAAATGTAGTGGCAACGGCACCGTTATCTATAACGACGGCAGTGCTTTGTCGCTTTCCAATTCGGAAAGCAATGCGAACTCGTCAGTTCGCACGAACGGTGCACCCTGTACAGGGCCTTGTTTGGCACACTGATGTGCAGGTGGCGGCGGGCGAAGCCCGCCGCTCCACTTCATAAAAGAAAGGAAGGAAATCATGAAAACCCTAAAAAGTTTGATTGCGTTGATTGCGGTGCTTGTTTCGTCCTCGGCTCTTGCCGCGGACGCGCAGGTATTCCAAAAGATGTCGGGAGAATCTTTCCCGAGATTCAAGGAGAGCCTCGAAACGCAGGGACTGCTTCAGGAATCGAAGGGGATTCAGTTTTTCGACACGAAGGTGCTGGCCAGTGCGGCCTGTGACTTTTCCGAAAAACCAGACCCAAAAGCGCATCAACAGAAATACGGAACAACAGAGAAGTGCCAAGGCATCTTCATTGCCCGTAACGGTTTGGGTGGCACCATGACACTCGACGACTTCCGTACACAGGGCCAAGGCGTCGGCTTCTGGCTTGCAGACATTTCTGCAGGGGCAGGGCCGGTAGTCGCAGCAGCAGCCCCCAAGGCTGTCGCTACCGAGTCAAAAGATGACGGCAAGATGAACAGTCTTCTCGCCGGTCTCACCTCTCTCATCAAGCGATTTGATATGCTTAGTGAGAGTGAGAAAGTAACCAAAAAGAAGGTTGAGGAAATTCTCATCCAACAAAAACAGGTTAATGCGGTCACGGCGCGTATCGAAGCGCTCGAGAAGCAAACTGCAGGTCTTGACCATAGGGCCGGGGCAACCGATGGAGACGTCAAATTGCTCAAAAAGGATGTCGCCGATGTCAACAAAGACGTTGCCGGTATCAACACGCGCGTCACGAGCATCGAAAAGATGCCGATTGTCGCCTTTGGCAACGTGGTACTCGGCATCGTCCTCATTATGGCATTTGTGCTGTGCTTGATGGCTTATGTCGTGTATCGTAAGGCAAAAGCCGCTTCTGTGTCACAACGACCAGCGTCGGCGCAACACATACCTGCTTCAAACGAATCAGTGGTACGCAAAGCAGCGTGACCAGCAGAAGCAGACCTGTAGTCGGCCACCAACCTTTCGTAGTATTGTTCCAAGACCTTTTAAGACCCTCGCTTCGGCAGGGTCTTTCTTTTTGTAAAAAATGTGTTATAATACACGTCGTTGTTCTGTTTAAAACTTTTTTCAAGGAGACCATCATGGTCAATGTGCATAGAATCACCGTGTGGCTTTGTGCCATGTTTTTCCTCGCAGGTTGCAGTACCGTGCGATTCACCTCGACCACTTCATCAGGGGGAGAAGCGGCCACAGGTACGTCACCACTCAGGACTTCAGGATATGTCTCTAAGACACCTGAGTCTTCAGTGAAGTCATACCAGTACGGTCGCTTCACAGTCCTCGTGGATGAAAGCGGAAGTCAAAAAGTCGAGGGCGGGGTGTTTACACCATCCCCGACAATGTCCTTTGCACCGACGCGCGCACATGTACTTTTCATCAATTACGTAACCAAAGAACTCTCGTACTATCGGCGCACTGGCGCAGGTACCTATGAGCCGATCATTGGCTACGCAGTAGTGACTCCACTCTCACAGGCGCTGCCACGAGACGTGGTGCAGGGAAGTGTCCGACGTATTGATACGGCACCCACGTGGTGTCCCACGAAACGCATTCGTGAAAAGTACACCGACCTTCCTCCTGGCTGTCTCAATTTTGGACATCCAACGAATGCGATGGGTGTCGCAAAGTTTGAAGTATCATGGAGCGTACCAGGATTTGAATTGGTACGCCTTCATGGTACCAGCGGTTATCCATCAGGCAACTTTTGGGAGGAGGAGACCTTTGGCTGCACACGACTTGAAAACAATGCGATGAAAGAACTCATCGATTTGCTTGGGCCGAATGCGGTTAAAGAGGGAATCGAAATCATCGCGTATCGTGGCAAAGTACCACAAGAAAAGGAGAAAAAACCACCAATTATTTCTGCCGAATAGGCAAAAGTAGCAAAAGATCAGGGCCTTGGCATCACCGCCAGGGCCCTTTTTCTATATTTCCACTCTAAACCCTTGCAAATTATTAATGCTTCTGTATAATGCTTGTCATTGTTCATCGGGAGTTGTAAATCGGCTTTTTTCTGTACTCTACGTGCGGAAAAATTCCTGTTGCTTTCGAACGAGAACAATATGTCATTTGATAATTAAATACGTACATATGATGAAGCAACATCGTATGTAATTCATATTTAGTTTTGTGTGTTTTTTAAAAATATACAGAACGGTATGCATCAGCAAAAATGTTAAGACAAAAGCATTATCATGTTTTCTGAATTTATTTTGGAAACGTGCATTCTCTTTTGTCTTATCCTTGGAAATAGTTTGTTGAGCGGAAATGTTAGTACATATTTCCACATGCTCACAAACGCAAGATCGCCTATCACTTCGGTGATAGAGATCCTGTTTTAACTTAGAGTTTGATCCTAGCTCAGGGTGAACGCTGGCGGCGTGGATGAGGCATGCAAGTCGAATGGGTTTAGGCCCATGGCAGACGAGGTAGGAACAAGTAGGTACGTACCCCAAAGTCAGGGATAACCCGGAGAAATCCGGAATAATACTTGATGGTCTCGCGAGAGTAAAGATTTATCGCTTTGGGAACGGCCTGCTTTCTATCAGCTTGTTGGTAAGGTAACGGCTTACCAAGGCTACGACGGATAGGGGAGGTGAGAGCCTGACCCCCACCGATGGAACTGCGACACGGTCCATACTCCTACGGGAGGCTGCAGTCGAGAATCTTCCGCAATGGACGAAAGTCTGACGGAGCGACGCCGCGTGGTAGATGAAGTCCTTAGGGACGTAAATACCTTTTATGAGGGAAGAAGTTTATTGACGGTACCTCATGAATAAGGGGCTCCCAATTCTGTGCCAGCAGGAGCGGTAATACAGAAGCCTCAAGCGTTACCCGGATTTACTGGGCGTAAAGGATGTGTAGGTGGTGTGATTAGTCGGGCGTTAAATCCAGAGGCTCAACCTCTGGCTCGCGTTCGAAACGGTCATACTAGAGGAAGTGAGAGGTGTGTGGAACTCAAGGTGTAGGGGTGAAATCCGTTGATATCTTGGGGAACACCAAAAGCGAAGGCAACACACTGGCACTTTCCTGACACTGAAACATGAAAGCGTGGGTAGCGAATCGGATTAGATACCCGAGTAGTCCACGCCCTAAACGTTGTCCGCTAGCTATAGGGAGTATCGACCCTCTCTGTGGCGTAGCTAACGCATTAAGCGGACCGCCTGGGTAGTACGAGCGCAAGCTTAAAACTCAAAGGAATAGACGGGGGCTCGCACAAGCGGTGGATCATGGGGCTTAATTCGTCGATAAGCGAGGAACCTTACCAAGGCTAGAAATCTTACTGCACGCCCGGGGAAACCCGGGAAGCCTTCGAGGGTGTAAGACAGGTGATGCATGGCCGTCGTCAGTTCGTGGCTTGAGCTGTTCCCTTAAGTGGGGAAACGAACGCAACCCTCGTTGCCTGTTACAAGTGTCAGGCGAGACAGCTCCCTCACGGGAGAGGAAGGTGAGGATGACGCCAGGTCAGCATGTCCCTAGATGCCTTGGGCTGCACCCGTGATACAATGGGTAGTACAACGAGACGCAATGTGGCGACACGGAGCAAATCTTAATAAAGCTACCCTCAATTCGGATTGAAGTCTGCAACTCGACTTCATGAAGTCGGAATCGCTAGTAATCGTGGATCAGCAACGTCACGGTGAATACGTTCCCGAGCCTTGTACTCACCGCCCGTCAACTCAAGGGAGCCGGAAGTGCCCGAAGTTCGTGCTTGTCACGACCTACGGTAAGTTCGGTGACAGGGAGTAAGTCGTAACAAGGCACGGCTAGCGGAAGCTGGTCGTGGATTAATTCCAATTGGACACGTCGTTGAGTTCTGGTAACAGAATCTCGAAAAACGGCTAATTGGTCGACATTTTGTGCCTCAATTGAGCACAAAATAAGGAATGATACCTAACCTTCAAGATAGTATCTGTACTCTACGGAAAGACGTAGCCAGGATAAGACAAAAGAGAGTGGAGTCTGCTGATGAAAAAAGCGAAAAACCATACATAAAATGTATGGTTTTTCGCTTTTTTCATCAGAACACGACACCTGCGTGTCGTGTGGCAGACTCCACTCGTCGGAGCGATGTTTTGTCGACCTCAAGGAGACAAAACCGCGAGACGCGACCACGCGTGCTTATGAGCGTCAGCGAATTAGCAAAAGCGGGTTGAAGGCGCTGAGGTGTTTCTGAGGGCCTCGCACTTTCTGTCGACAATCACTGACCGGAATATCCTTTGCCTATGCAAAGGCGGGGGCCGACAACCACTTATGAAGGTGCGGGGCGGAAAGGCGCATTGCTATTTTCATTCCTAATGGCAATAGCGAGACCCACTTGGCTAGAATTGTCCCACAAGAGTATTTCCATTTTCCTAATTCCTTCCAGTCATAAGGAAAATTGGTCACTTGGGCTGAGGCGACTCGGTCTTGTCATATCGTATAATTACTCGCACCGACGAATCGTTATTTATTTACGTCTCAAATCTATTTCCACTTCCAATATCTCAAGGGCCACCTGCTCCTCCAGTATCTATATAATCAGGAGTGATAACTGGTCCTCCACCAAAGCCAAATCCGTCCACAAATATATTTACAATTCCCCAAAGGCTCAGAATAATTACAAATGCCATGATTCCCCAAAGTGCAAGCGATTTTGCATTTTCGTGTTCTTTTTCATTTGCTCCTTCAATAATAAAGTATCGCACTATGTTCCAGAGGAAAACTAAAAAAGCAATAACGATAATAAAAGGCACTATCGTCTCGTTGAGAAAGGTAATTATATTAACTAAAAATGTTTGCAAATCCATGATGTTACTTATTATACACCCTCCTGTGGTGATAAAGAGAATGTTTTATACAGGGTAACGACAACGAAGCCCCATGTGCTTCCATCGATTCGGCAATCAAGATATAGACCGTCATGATGCATCTTTTTAGATTTTGATTGCTCAAATGGCTAGTTTTTGATAGTATCGTATAACCTTTTCAAAAGGCTGTAGAAACCCCCGTCCGCGCTTAGCTCAGTTGGCTAGAGCATTCGACTGATACTCGAAGGGTCCTAGGTTCAAATCCTAGAGCGCGGACAGGGGTTTTTATGTGCCTAGGCATTTGATAATGAAGGGCCCTAGGTTGACCTAGTTTTTAAGGAGCCGACGAGGCGACTATAAAAACGGAAATACTCTTGTGGGACAAATCCTAGAGCGCGGACAAATTACGCAAACAATAAAATCTTCCTACAGAAGCTAGGTAGACTTATATGAGCGCTTGGTCCTAAAATCCATAGTGAAAGGATTTTAGGACTTGGCCTACTTTTTCATTATGAGAGGAAAAGTAGGCAGACCAGAAGTTATTGTCGCTACGCTCTGTAACTTCTAGGCCACTCAGAAAATATAGTCGTTTCACTTCTTATTTTCTGGCCACAGGGGTTTTTATGTACCCGTACGTTTACCTGATAACGTGCTATGCACAGTGTAAAATATAAGTGCCATACTTTCGTAGTATTATTATGCATAATATGAATAATAATCACTCCGCATTGGATGTCTGTGTTCCTTTGCACGAAAATAAAAGTTTTTGCATACTGTTAACAGTAGCGTTTGCACTTGCACTCATTTCTTCTTTCATATTTTGGAATATATATGTAGTAGAGAGGAGTGATGAGCAGGGTATAGAAGGAATACCCGAGGCGCAGCAAACTACTCAAACAGAGGATACCACAACAACTCAGCAAGACTATTCGGTATACCCTGAACGTGTCTTGACCGGAATGCTTGTTACTCTCTCACCAGATGTATCTTTTGTGCGAGTCTTAGTAAAAGATGAGGGTGTATACCTTATTGGACTTGGTCCGGAAACAAAAACAACAATAGATGGGTCTGATGCAAATATAAATACACTTAGTCTGATGTCTACAGTAAGTGTAACAGCATATGAAATTCCCGATACTGAACCGTATGATTTTTTTGCAAAGAATATAACAGGGGGGAGTATTTCATCAACTAATACTAATGATTTAGGAACTATTTCTGCGACAAACACAGATCAATTATCGGAAGAGGCACAATCCATGAATCCTGCAAATCAAGTGCAACCTGATACATTTATGAGAGCAAGTTCTCGCTCACCAATGAGTATATGAAATGTACATGAAGTTTTATTAAATCATTTTTGTGTTAAGTATGCGACATATATTCTCTAGCTTCATCTTACTTGGAGTGCTTACCCCAATTTTTTTTGCTACTGCAGCATTACCTTGGGGGAATTACGGATGGCTGGGACTCGCGACAGCTGATATGGGACCTAAGAGTCCCACTTGTCCTCCTGGTTCTACGCAGGAGGAGTATAAAGTTGTGAACCTTAATACAGGAGTTCCCATATCGGGGCTTACTGGAATTGTTGATGTGTACAATAAAGCAACAGGGGTGAAAATATACTCGACTACAAGCACAAGTTCTATACTTGGCCCCGTATGTTACAATCCTTTTAATCATAATGTTAACGTGATTGTCAACGGGGGTAGTTCATACTACGATTTTGATAATTATTATAACTGGGAAACTCCAGCTTCAGTACCAACAACAAGACGTATGCAATCAACGGTGTGGCTCACACCAACGGCAGGCTCACCACAAAAGGAGTATAGGCACTTTAGTCCAATCGGCGGTGCAACATCAACCAGTCCAATTTATACTATTGATACAACACGTATACCGAATTTGCTTGGGGCCAACGCTTTTCACAGTGTTTTCTTTGCGATAGCAAAGTATGATGAAGGTACGGGCCTGTGGCCTGATGTTTTCACTCAAAAGTTTCCTTTGAGTGGAGGTGTAGGAATTAAAACAATTCCCCGACAAACATTACCGGGTGACGGTTATTACGAGTTTTATTACTACCTATATCTTAATGGTCAGTCGAGTGCTGTCCCGGGTTTTACTTCTCTTCATCAACCCACTTCAGGACACTCTGGTCATGTTGAGTCATTTGCATACGATAAAACTCCGCCAGGAGTGACGTCGATTAACCATACACCTCTATCGGTGTCTGATACTGATACGGTTGAAATTACTGGAATAACAGAAGACCTTTTGGCTGGCGTCGTTGAAATAATTCTCTATTTGGACGGTGCTGTTCTGAAAACGTGTTCATGGGGCACACCAGGTATAGGTGGTGTCAATAGTGCCCAGTGTGTTGCAGATGCAGGTACCTTTGCAGCAGGGACTACACACGAATATTACCTTGTAAGTACAGATGCAGCGGGTGTAGTATCCACAAGCGTGACAAAGTCATTTACAGTTGTTGGAACACCGCTTCCTAATATTGTCGTATCCTCAGTTTCACCGATAAATGCGTTTTCAGTAGCGGATGCGGTACCGAACGTTCTCTTCTCAGGTACTGTCCAAAACATAGGTACAACTTTTGTAGCAGAGGGTGGTTGGGCTGACCTGGAAATTGATTGGGATTCCGATGGAGGCAGTATGGGTACCGGAGGAGACACATTTGACAACAACTATAGCGCCTTTGGTGGTTTGAAGTTGGGTGCGTTTGCACTCCTTGATCAAAAAGTGATAACGCATGATGTGCTTAATCCGCCTGTTGGAACGCACCGGTATCGCTTTACTGCAGATGTTGCCAATGAACTTACTGAATCTGATGAAAATGATAATCACTCAGCGTGGAGAACATTTACTGTGGAAACTCCATTAAATCAATGCACAGGAACAACCCCTACTTCTGCACAGGCATGCTCGGCTACGTTACCAGTGGGCTCAGTGCCTTACGCGGTCGTGGACAGATGTTCTGATCTAACCAATCCTTCAATGTGCATGTATGAGTGTGTCTCTGGATATGTTAAGGATGCTGGTGGTACATGTATAGTTCTCAATCAATGCACAGGAACAACCCCTACTTCTGCACAGGCATGCTCGGCTACGTTACCAGTGGGCTCAGTGCCTTACGCGGTCGTGGACAGATGTTCTGATCTAACCAATCCTTCAATGTGCATGTATGAGTGTGTATCTGGATATGTTAAGGATGCTGGTGGTACATGTATAGTTCTCAATCAATGCACAGGAACAACCCCTACTTCTGCACAGGCATGCTCGGCTACACCGCCAAGTGGCTTTGCACCATACATGGTCGTGGACAAATGTTCTGATTGGGCGAGTCCTTCGATGTGCATCTATGAGTGCTTGGCAGGGTATATTAAAGATGGAGGTGGCGTATGTCAGCTCACGCAGTGTAACGATGGGATTGATAACTCAGATACAGAAGATGTACTCATCGATATGGCCGATGCAGGGTGTGCAAACATAAATGATGATGACGAATCAGACTTTGCACCGGTGCTTACGGCACCATCACGAGTGGTGGATGAAGGAGACCCAATTACCCTTTCATGGGATACCAATAACGGCAATGAATCACTATGTACCCTTGTGGGGCCTGGAATTGTGGGGAATCCGCTTTCTCCATCGACTGGCGACCCTGAGTTAGGAAATTACACAGTAAATATATATGGACTCAGTATTTATACACTCACCTGTGGTGCGCAAAGTGTTAAACTAAAAATCGAGCTTACTCCAAGAGGGTGGGATAGTTAGGAATGACTGTTATCATAAAACCCTCCGTAGCGTCGCTGCGGAGGGTTTTATGATTATTTGCTATTCTCCCTTTGATGTACTAATCGGTGACGTACTTGCCTCCTGTTGTGCCCCCATCTCATTAATCTTTTGTTCAAGGCGCTCTACGCCATCACCGATGTCTGCAAGTTGTTCTTGCATGCGGGTGGTGAGTGAGTACGTAAAAAAAGCGAAACCAACGACGGTAATCCACGCAATGTAGGGAAAGTACTTCGATGACTCAATTGAATTATTCATATACGTACAGTATACAGTACCGCCACCTAGCTTTGTATACATACTGTTGAGGATTATAGTACATGAAAATTGAAACGTGCATTGAGTATGAAGCTCAAAGTGCCGATAACACCTGCCACGAGAGTGCGGCTCACTACGAGTGGTAGTGCAAAGGTGTCAACAAGGAGTGTTGTACTGTATGCGATACCCGTACCTGCAGCGAGTGCAACAAGGATAAAGAAAAAGTATCCACGAAGTGGTCGAGTAGTGGTACCAGCAAATGCCCAGTGATAAGAGATGCTGTAGTTGATGCTGATGGCAATAAGGAATCCGATAAAGATTGTGCCAAAAAGTGGCAGGGGAGTGTACGTGGTAAGTGTATACACAATGAGAAGGTCGAATAGATAGGTACCCACACCCACTACACCGTAGCGGTATCCGCGAAGAAAGAGATTGTGGAGAAACGGAGACATTACTTCGAGTGTATCACAGGAGGATGACCATGCCCGTGCTCCATGTTATGATGCAAATATGATTGACCCTAAAGAGTATTTTAAAGATAAAAAGATAACAGTAATGGGCTTGGGCCTTCTTGGTCGGGGAGTGGGCGACACCGCTTTTTTGGCAGAGTGTGGGGCCGATATTATTGTGACTGACATGAAGTCGGGTGAGCAACTTGCGGAATCACTTGAGAAACTGGCTATATACTCCAATATCACCTATGCGCTCGGCGGGCACAAAGACGCAGACTTTCTTGGACGAGATATGATTCTGAAAGCAGCCGGTGTGCCACTTGATTCTTCATTCGTCGCACTCGCGCGAAAAGATGACGCAGAAATTGCGATGAGTGGGGCGCTCTTTGCTAAACTTTCAGGAATTCCAGTTATTGGCGTGACGGGTACACGAGGGAAATCGACAGTAACCCATATGATTCACCATGTGCTTTCACACGTGACTGAGGGTACTCCAGTACTGCTTGGGGGTAATGTGCGAGGCGTTTCTAATTTGCAGTTGCTCAAGGAGGTAACTGAAGACTCGATTGCAGTAATGGAGCTTGACTCATGGCAGTTGCAGGGCTTTGGGGAACTCAGTTTCAGTCCTCAGATATCGGTCTTTACCAATTTCATGGAGGACCACATGAATTATTATAAAGGAAACATGGGAGCGTATTTTGCTGACAAGGCAAATATTTTTATGTATCAAGATGAGCCGGATACGTTGGTAACGACGCAAGAAGTCCTAAATAGTGCAGAAGTGTTTGCCCGAGAAAAAGGTTTTGAGTTGGTACAGGACATACGACTTGTTGATGCGTCAATCCTTCCCGATGATTGTCTCCTTACGATGCCGGGCGAGCATAATCGCCTCAATGCAGCACTTGCACTTGAAGCACTTAAAGCAACAGGGCTTACCGACGATGAGATTTTTGAGGGACTCACCACATTCCCTGGGGTACCAGGAAGACTTGAGTATTTGGGAGAAATAAAAGGAGTAAAAATATACAATGACAACAATGCGACGACACCGACTGCGGTAGTGCGAGGAATTGAGGCGGTAGCCAATCCGACAACAGGCGTAAAGAACGTGATTCTTATTTGTGGCGGCGCATATAAAGACGTAGACCCCAATGTGCTTGTGGTGCCAATCGAAAAATATTGCAAGCAGGTGATATTCCTTCCGGGAACAGGAACCGACAAACTCATAGAATCCCTCGACACTATTCCGGTTAACCGGAATAGTGTCGAGGGTGTGACGGGGATTGAGATGCTTGAAAGTGCGGTGAAAGCCGGCCTCGCCGTAGGCGAGGCCGGTGATGTATTTCTCTTTTCTCCGGGCTTCGCTTCTTTTGGCTTGTTTGTGAATGAGTACGAGCGCAACGACCAGTTTGTTGAGATAATAAAGTCGTATGAAACTGAGTGATATTCAAAAAGTACATTTTGTGGGTATTGGGGGTATTGGTATGTCGGCGTTAGCACGACTTTTTCTTCATGAGAAAAAGCAGGTGAGTGGCTCTGATCGCACGGTGTCAGATATCATCCGTGCACTCAGTGAAGAAGGTGTACAGATTTTTGATGAGCAGCGAGAGAGTAATGTAACTCCCGATATTGACCTTCTTATATATACCGAAGCAATGTCCCATGACCATGAGGAGCTTAAGCGCGCTCGCGCACTTGGGATCATCACTATCAATTATTTTGATGCACTTGGCATGGTGGCTAACGAATACTACCTCATTGCGGTTGCGGGGAGTCACGGGAAGACCACCACCACCGCGATGCTTATTGATATTTTTGAAGCAGCGGGCTTTGATCCGAGTGGCGTCGTGGGTTCACTTCGCGCAAAGACCAAAAGCAACTATCGCGCGGGGAAGAGTAAGTATTTTATTGTCGAGGCGTGTGAGTACAAACGTGATTTTCTTTCGCTCACGCCCGATATCCTCGTGATTACAAATCTGGAGCATGAGCACGTTGATTACTACAAAAACCTTGGCGAAGTGCAACAAGCTTTTCGAGAATTTGCATGTCAGGTGAGAGAAGGCGGTGTCGTGATTGTAAATTTTAGCGGTGAAAATATCGCACCAATTCTAGAGAGTGTCACGGTGTCGGTGCAGGACTATGGAAAGTATTTTGACCCACTCCTTTCGCTTATGGTGCCAGGGATACACAACCAGATGAATGCTGCCGCTGCGATAGCAGCGGCGGAGTATGTCGGCATCTCACGAGATGTCGCAAAAGCGGCACTCACCAAGTTTGTGGGTACGTGGCGACGATTTGAATACAAAGGTGAAGTGCAGGGAGCAAAAGTATACGACGATTATGGACACCACCCCACTGAAATTGCAGCGACGCTTCAGGGCGCTCGGGAATTGTATCCCGACAAAAAAATCACCCTTGTGTTCCAGTCGCATACGTACTCACGCACGAATGAACTTTTTGATGACTTTGTAAGTGCACTGAGCAATGCAGACGAGGTGTATATATTACCTATTTATGCAGCCCGCGAAGAAAATGAAAGCGGGGTCTCGCATACACTGCTTTCCGAGGCGGTTGCTAAAGGTGGGGTGTCTATCCATGCGCACGATTCCTTTGAAACAGTTGTAAAAGAACTCAAGGCACACATAGGCACACATGATGTCGTCCTCGTCATGGGTGCAGGGGACATTACGCATCTCGCCACACAACTTGTATCATGAATGGATTACTTTCAGTCGTCGCAACACCAATAGGGAACATGGAGGATATTACCTTGCGGGCTATTCGCGTGCTCAAAGAGGCAGACTACGTGCTGTGTGAAGATACACGTGTGACGGGAAATCTTTGTAAGCATCATGGTATTGAAACGAAGTTGAAGCGCTATGACGCACATGCGAGTGAGAAAGTGCATGGTGATATTTTGCGTGATTTAGGAGAAGGGAAGCACATTGCTCTCGTGAGTGATGCGGGGACACCTGGCGTGAGCGACCCTGGGGTACTTTTGGTTGCGCGAGTACGCTCCGCGGGTGTGCGAATAGACGCTATCCCAGGAGCATCAGCGATCACGGCACTCTTTTCTATTGCAGGAGTGACGGGAAATAGTTTTGTATTTCTTGGATTTGTACCACTTAAAAAGGGTCGGCAAACTTTTTTCAAAAGTTTGCCGGAGTACACCACCCCTGTCATGTTCTATGAGGCACCACATCGAATTATGAAAACACTTACATCACTCGCGGAGGAACTTCCTGAAACTGCGCAGGTAATCATTGGACGTGAACTCACCAAGATGTTTGAAGAGGTAGTGACGGGAACGCCAAAGGAAGTACTCCAGTATTTTACTGATCACCCCGACCATGTCCGCGGGGAGTTTGTGGTCCTTTTGACACAATAAAGAATTCTGCTCTCAGTTGTTCACACCAACTAAGTTTTTAGGGTTTTCCACACTTTCGCGCACTTAAGTCGAGTGCGCTATACTATTTATATGTCTAAAGAAACATTGGTTTTTGCAATCGGAATATTGGTCTTTTTCGTCCCCTTTGTCGGGGTGCCGACTGAATGGAAGGAGTGGTTCCTTATGGGGGCGGGTGTGGTGCTTATGATAGTGGGCTACGCACTCCGTCGCAAAGCGTTTTTTCAATCACTTGAACATGAGAGCGGAGAGCGACGAGCCGATGTATTTGTGGAAAGTAAGTCGGTGGTATCACTACCGGTCAGCGAAAAAGTTGATGAAGTATAGTCTATGAAAATTGCATCGATTGTAGGAGTATCAGGAATTGCATTTGTTCTTGCTTCGTATGTTGCATTGCCTCGCCTCACTGCGGTGGAATACGCACCGCACGCTACCGAAGTAGCGAGAGCAACAAAAGAAGAAAAGAGAGTAGTCGAAGAAATACCCCCTGATACGCGTGAGGTCATATCGCATGTACCACTCCCACCCGCGGTGAAAGCAATCTACATGACGTCGTGTGTGGCAGGGACTCCTTCTTTTCGAGAGAAACTCTTGGCGCTCATTCGTGAGACTGAAATAAATGCAGTGGTGATAGACGTAAAGGATTTTTCTGGGACGATTTCATTTCCACCGATTGCGCCTGAATGGCGCCCTGCGTGGGACGCAGCACAATGTGGTGCAACAGACATGAAAGCATTGGTGGCGGAGCTTCATGAACAGGGAGTGTTTGTTATTGCACGCCTCACGGTGTTTCAAGACCCTTTTTATGCAAAGACACACCCTGAACTTGCTGTTTCAAAAGCGTCTGACGGCTCGGTGTGGAAAGACAGGAAAGGACTTTCTTTTATTGATGTGGGCTCTCGCCCCTTTTGGGACCATATCATCACCCTTTCGCGCGACACGTACAACATAGGTTTTGACGAAATCAACTATGACTACGTGCGCTATCCTTCAGACGGTAATATGCAGGATATTGCCTTTCCACAAAGTATGCAGAGCCAGTACAAAGGTGATAAGCAAGCAAATCTTGAAGCATTCTTTCAATATCTCAATGAAAAACTGGATGACGAAACACTCTTTGCTGATGTGCGCCATGAAAATACGGGGCGCGCATCCACAACACCATATACTTCTGCAGACCTCTTTGGTATGACGACCACGAACACCGATGACCTCTCTATCGGGCAAGTGCTCGAACGCGCTGCCGCGCATTTTGATTTTGTTGCGCCAATGGTGTATCCGTCTCATTACCCCAACTCATTCCTTGGACTCGGTAACCCAAACGACCATCCATACAAGGTGGTGCACTATGCGATGCAGAGTGGGGCAAACAGAATGGTTGCAACTACCACGGCGGTGGCTGGATTTGCGCATACTCGGATTGGTACCTCGACACCTGCACAATATACAAAACCCGCCTATTCTCCCGATAAACTTCGCACCTGGATTCAAGATTTCGACTATGGTGGTGACTATGATGCAATTGACGTACGCAATCAGATTCAAGCAAGTTACGACGCTGGCGTACACTCATGGATGATATGGGCGCCAAGTAATATCTATACCCGAGGTGCACTCAATGATGAGTAGTGGATGCTTGCCCCGTACTCACATGTGTAGTACTGGGGCCTGCCCCGTACAAAGGTGAAGCATGAACCTTTCGTACTGGGGATATGGGCGCCAAGTAATATTTATACCCGAGATGCATTGAGTGATGCGTAGTTTGTGAGCAAACATCATTCTCAATGTTTTGTTTTGCTATACTATACGCATGGCATTTGATCCGAATAAAATAACGTTCTTTGCAAAGACAGATGCACGGGGGAAAAACGTGCAGTTTGGTATTAAGGCGAAGGATAGACAGCGCCATGTCTATGTTATTGGAAAGACAGGAATGGGAAAATCCACCTTGCTCGAAAATATGGCAGTGCAGGATATTTTGAATGGGGAAGGACTTGCCTTCATTGACCCACATGGCTCTGCAGCGGAGACACTTCTTAAATACATCCCTGAGCATCGCATCAATGATGTGCTCTACTTCGCACCATTTGATACCGAGCATCCTGTGTCGTTTAATATTATGGAGGATGTGGGTCCTGATAAGCGACATCTCGTGGTGTCGGGGCTTATGTCAGTCTTTAAAAAGATTTGGATTGACGCGTGGTCTGCACGCATGGAGTATATTCTCCAAAATACCCTCATGGCGCTTCTTGAGTACCCTGGCTCCACCCTCCTCGGGGTCAATCGCATGCTTTCGGACAAGGATTATCGAAACTTGGTAGTGGCAAATGTGAAAGACCCTGGTGTGAAATCGTTTTGGGTGGATGAGTTTGCAAAATATAATGAGCGGTACATGCAGGAAGCGGGCGATGCGATTAAAAACAAGATTGGACAATTTACCGCAAACCCTATCATTCGTAATATCATTGGCCAACCAAAATCCTCTTTTGATATTCGCGAGATGATGGACAATAAAAAGATTCTTATCATGAATCTTTCAAAGGGACTCATTGGAGAGAGCAATGCAAACCTCCTCGGCTCAATGCTTACGACGCGTATCTACCTCGCCGCAATGAGTCGTGCCGACCTCTCACCTGAAAAAATGCGCGAGATGCCCAATTTTTATTTCTTTGTGGATGAATTTCAGTCCTTTGCGAATGCAACGTTTGCTAACATTCTTTCTGAGGCACGTAAGTACCATTTGAATCTTACGATTGCCCATCAATACATTACGCAAATGGAAGAGGAGGTGCGGGATGCGGTGTTTGGCAACGTAGGAACAATTGTTTCTTTTCGTGTGGGACCACTCGATGCAGAGTTTCTTGAGACCATCTTCACTCCACAATTTCTTGCGACCGATATTGTAAATCTGGGATTTGCGCAGGTGTACATGAGTCTCATGATTGACGGTATTGGTTCCCAGCCTTTTTCTGCAGTGACGCTCCCACCAATAGCGCCGCCAGTAGTCTCGTGCCGTGATATGGCGATTGCCGCAAGTCGCGCACAATTTTCAAAAGTCCGCGCACAGGTAGAAGAAGATATTCATAAATTTCATGAACGTGTGGAGGTGCCAAAGAAAGAAGAGAGAAGGGAACGTCCCGCGACTGCACCTCTTACGCCACGCCCCCCACGCATCGACGAACAGCCTCGTACTGAAGTTCGGCCAGTGACCTCTCGAGTATCTCGAGAACCAGAAACTCCCCGTCCCCCTGTACATGAAGCTGTGGCCTCGGGAGTAGAGGCCCCTAAGCCGGTTGTAGTAGAAATTCCTCCTCCAGAAACGCCTGTGGCGCCTGTAGTAGCACGTGAGGAGCCGAAGGCATCAGTATCAAGAAACAGCGGTGTACCCGAGCGCAATGAGCGCCTGGAGCGTACAAAACCACCACAACAAAAACGTGCGCCACAACAGGTGGGTGATTTGCGTTCCGTGCTCAAAAAGATTGTAGAGTCTCCTGAAGTGTCGGGAGAGAAACGAAATGGTACATCCGCAAAACCTGGCAGTGAGCAAAATCGCAGCGATTTGAAAGCAGCACTGAGCACTGTGCTTGCGCACACATTTCCCCAAGCAACACCTGCCACACCAGAAGTGGCGCCGAGAGAGCAAACACCCGCCGCGATGTCTGTGCCAGAAGTTCCATTTACCCCCCTCACGACACCTATACCAGCATCTACACCCGCACCCACATTCATCTTCGCACCTAAACCTGCGTCACCTGCACCTGCTCCCTCAGAATCCAAAATGCCAACCCCCAAAGAACTCGAGCGCATGATGCGTGTCACCACAAGTGATAAGCCCCCTCTCGGTTAGAAATCCCGCTCATAATACAATGTTGCACATTCAGTGAATGGGATTTTGGTTTGCAATTTAGAGGGCGTACGGTACAGTGAGTGATAGTACAGTTCATCGTACACTGTTTTTCATACCTGATATGGAAGGAGAGCGTCATGTGTAGCAAAAAAGTGGTACTAGCAAAGGCCAGTCTCACCGATGGAGAGTTTCGGGACTTTTTGATTGATCTTCAGCACTCATTATGCAGTCAGTTTACTGAAGTGTACCACACCTCTATCGAAGTTGGCTGGATAGAAATAGAAGTGTGTAGCAACGGGAATCTTCCTCGTGAGGTCGCAAAAAACCTACTCAAGGAAAGTCTTACGAGTAGTGGTGGCGGGCTCAATATTGAGGGTTGGGGAAAGGTTGTCCAAATTGTTGATTAATTCTTTCATCCACAAGCCCCGATGTACTACGTGCATCGGGGCTCTCTTGTATACAAAACACCCCATACAAAGAAGTAACATTCTGTATCAATTTTTGGTACTATACGATGATGCAAACAAATGATTCAGATCAAAAACTCATAGTAGTAATCGGAGGGGCGGGTTTACCCGCCCCGACCACGTGCACGAGCATCTACACGAAATTAACCACAATAGTATATGGAACCAATTAAACTTGCTTTAGTGACGGGAGGGGCGGGATTCATTGGTTCACACCTCTGTGAGCGGCTCGTGGCAGATGGGCACAAGGTGATTTCGCTCGATAATTACTTTGCAGGCAGAAAAGAGAATCATGTGGAGGGTGTTGAGTATCGAGAGGGACATACAAAAGACATTGCATTACTCGTCCCTGAAACTCCCGATATTATTTATCACCTTGGTGAGTATTCTCGTGTCGCGAAAAGTCTTGAGGAACCAGATGTGGTATTTGATTTGAATATTGCGGGCACCTTTGGGGTGCTTGAGTTTTGGCGAAAGGCACAGTGCAAACTGGTATACGCAGGATCATCGACAAAGCACGTGGAGGCCCGCGAAGACGGCGTCACTGGTCGCGACCTCGCTCCCTATACCTGGATGAAGGCGGCTAATACGGAGTTGGTAGTAAACTACGGCCATTGGTACGCGCTTCCATACGCTATTGTGTATTTTTATAATGTCTACGGCCCACGAGAGCGTACTATTCTGGACTACGGCACGGTGATAGAGACATGGAGACAACGTATGCTCGAAGGAAAACCACTCATGGTCCGCGAGCCGGGCACTCAAGAGCGCGCCTTTACCCATGTGCTCGACACCGTGGAAGGGATTGTGCTCGTCGGTGAGAAAGGGGATGGAGATAACTTTGGTATTGGTAGTGATGAGCATTTTTCTTTACTTGAAGTCGCGGAGATGTTTGGGGGTGTAATTGAAATGCTTCCACAAACACAATCATCCCGCACATCACCCGATGTTGATGCAGGGAAAGTTCGAGAACTTGGTTGGGTACCTACACATCATCTCCCTGACTATATCAAGGAGACTAAAAGTAATTTATGAAAAAGATTCTTATTTTTTCACTCGACTATTTACCGGGAACTATCTCGGGGGCGGAGGCGGCGATTGAGGAAATTACGAAGCGCATTAGTCCCGAGGAGATAGAGTTCCATATGGTGACGCTCTACTATGATAGCGCTGTTCCGCGGGTGGGGAAGATTGGGAATGTACTCATTCATCGCGTAGGATTTTTTGGAAAGCCCCATGCGTCACTTGAGGAACGACGGCAATTTCCTCTCCATTACAACAAACACTTTTTCCAGTTTGCAGCAGGCATCAAAGCGTATTTTTTGCACAGGAAATATCACTATGATGGCGCATGGGCAGTAATGGCACACGGAACGGGTGTACCGGTATCGATTTTTAATCTGCTCACCAAGGTACCATACGCGCTCACCCTTCAAGAAGGAGATCCACCTGAGTACATCGAGCGAATTATGAAACCGGTGTGGTCACTCTTTAAACGCGCGTTTACACATGCGACGGTAGTGCAGCCAATATCAGCATTTCTCGGCGCATGGGCAAGACGTATGGGCTACAGGGGTGATACTCAAATCATACGGAATGGTGCAAACCCAGAGTCGATTAAACCGACATTTGACCTCTCTGAGGTTGAGACACTAAAACAAAAACTTGGTAAAAAAGAGGGGGATATTTTTCTCATGAACACCGCACGGCTTGTACACCAGAAAGGCTTTGATACCACTATCCACGCGCTTACCCTTTTGCCTGCGCATATTAAACTCCTTGTCGTGGGAGGTGGTCCTGATGAGGGGATGCTTAAAAGCCTGGCGGAGGAACTCGGTCTCGGTGAGCGGGTGATTTTCACCGGACAGATAGACCGAAGCGAAGTGACAAAGTACCGTTTCGCAGGAGATATTTTTGTGGGTCCGTCACGTTCGGAAGGGCTCGGAAACGCATTTCTTTCTGCGATGGCGTGCAGGCTTCCGGTGGTCGCAACACAGGTGGGGGGTATTGCCGATTTTCTTTTTGATGCAAAACGCGATCCTGAGAAAGGAACGACAGGGTGGGCAGTAGACCCAGAGAGTCATGAGCAGATCGCAGAAGCAGTGCATGAGATTCTCGCGCACCCAGAAAAAGTACGCGACGTGACGGAACGCGCTAGAGAAATGGTTGTAGCAGAATACGATTGGGATATTGTCGCAAAGCGCATGCAACGCGAAGTGTTTGAAAAGATTACGGAGTGATTTAGTGGAGTCCTTGCTGGCGTTTTTTCTCATCATCACTCCGAAGAGAATCACGGAGATTTTTGTATGCATCAATGCGTTCCATAGGGACAGGGGTTTCACTCAGTACGTGTGTGAGTACGTCATTCCAAAATGTCACACGCGCTTCGTTCAGTGTACGCAAATTACCTTCTGCGTGTGCTAAGGTACGGACGTAAAACCATATGAGTTCTGTGAGTCGATAGATACGCATCATGCGAAGTGAAATAGATTCCTCTAGCGTACGATTGACGCGTACATACTCGGTGAGTGCGCTCGCAAGTGGGGGATTATAGAGCTCCATAAAGTTGATGAAACGTGCCCAGCCTTCATATTTATTTCCGAAGGTAAGTGAGGAGTGGTCGAGAAGATATATTGCATTTTTATTGATGCGAATATTGTGCGGTACAAAGTCGGTATGGGTGAGAAAATCTGCATATTGCTCGATAGTCTGTACCCCCTCTGCGAGTTGATGTCGTGCAACTGCCAAGTTTGTATGCACATCGACTGCTTCCGGTATGATCATGTGAAGATTGGTCACAAAGATGCCAAAGTTTTCTAGGTATGTTTCTCCAGTACGAATATCAAACACATTCTGTATCAGTTGGTGATGCTTCCAGGTGGTTGCATGGGTACCTTCCTGTGCTTTGAATGCACGCAGTGCAAAGTCAAACTGTGCTTCAGTAGTACGCTCAAGGAAGGATTGTTCCTGCGTGATAAATTCCTGGACTGCAATAGTCATGTCTAGATTATTAAGAAAGAGTATCTCTTTCGGTGAAAGAAACACCTCTGCGGCAAAGTCTATTTCTTTAAGAATCTCACGACATTCACGCTCATGACGCAGTTCTTCTCTTCCGTGCGCGTCACGCGAGGCTTTAATGACTACCTGCACACCTTCTCCCGTTGTTCCGAGGAGGATCACTTTCTTGCCACTTGTGGTGGTGACGGCTTGCATAAGAAAGCGTTCACCTTTGATATGTGGCTGCGTATCAGTGAGGGTAATGTTGTGGTGAAGGAGAATCGGTGTTATCACCTTGATTTCATTTTTGCAATACTCTTCCCAGGATTCTTTGGTCATATGTGGGAAGTAATAGACGTGATTAATGAAGTGATGTGTTTTTCCCAAGACGCTTCGTATGCAAGGAAGGCGCTCTGTGGGTACTCATGAAACGGATGGATTTCTGGACGTATGTCTGGATTGTGGATGCATATACATTTTTGGGAAAGCTTTGGGTCCTGAATGAGTGTCTCTATTTCGGGTGGAATATTTTCGGGAGTGATGAGAAGATGCACGCGACGCATCGCGACAATAAGTATCATGCGAAAGAGTCTGTTGTGCACCGCATGGGTAAGTGCAACTGAATCTCCCAGACGTAGTACACTCGGTATGTGTGAAAATAATGAGACGAATGTAAATGGCACTTCTACAGAAGGACCGTTTTGCAGATAGACCACGTCCGTTTCTTTCAGTAGTGTACGGAGTTTCCAGGCAAAGATACTCATGCGTATGGGTGCGGGGAATCGTTTTTCGACGGTTACTATTGCTACCCCTGACACAATTTCTGGAATGTGACTGTACGCAAGTATGGTGATGGTGTGTGCGCCGTCGAGTCGCGTCGCAAGTTCCTTTACGTAGGGTGCGGGCCCGGCGATGTCAGGCGGATAGAGTGGAGTGACGAGTAAGATACGCATATGGTACTACTATAACAGTCTTTGAGTATGTTCAAAAACCTCATATACTGCGTTGCACTGCACTCGAAAACGTTCATCGTATATTGAATTCCTTAACAGGAACTGTCCACTCATTGGGTCTTTTGCTTCATTTCATTCGCAAAAGTCCTCAATGAGTCTTGCGAAGTGATATTAAATCACTTCTCACGCCTCACATTTTCTCGTTTGTGCGCCTTGTCTATGAGGTTTTTTAATCATACTCTGCTTTAGTTGTACAAGGTTTTGGAAGAAAAAGGTATACATGGACACAATATTTTGGCCGTATTAGTATGGGTGTATGGAATCAGCACTCATTCTCGATGGAAATCTGAAAAGCGCGCTCGCCTCAGTACGGTCGCTTGGTGGGCGAGGAATCACGGTGAGTGTTGGCGCAACACGGAGTACCGGTATGGCACTTCATTCTCGTTTTGCAACCGCAGTGTTCACCTACCCTTCGCCCTACACTCATCAGGAGGGTTTTATAGAAGCAGTGAAGAGAGAAGCACTCCGCCTTGGTGGGCAGCCAGTGGTATATGCATTTAGTGATGCAACATGGCTTTCTTTGTATGCATACCGTGAAGCACTTGCTTCGCATATGACCCTCATTTTCCCCAGTGAGACTTCTGTCGACATTGCGTTCGATAAAGCAGCGACGTATTCGCTCGCACATATTTCGGGAGTCCACACCATTCCTACACAGGCCCCAGTGACTCATGAGGAAATTCTTCATCTGAGTCAAAGCGTTGAGTACCCCGTTGTGGTGAAGTCGCGGAGAAGTGTGACGTGGAAGGATGGGGTAGGGATTTTTGGTACGGCATCATTTGCGCAAAATGCTATGGCACTTGTGTCACAGTTTGAAAAAATTACGCAAGAAAGCGGCGAGTCGCCACTCATTCAGACCTGCATCTTTGGTGAGGAATATGGTGTTGAGATGCTCGCGCATAAAGGGAAACCTTTTGTGCTTGCCATGCACCACAGACTTCGTTCACTCTCACCAACGGGCGGCGCGTCAGTCCTCAAAGAGACTATTGGAGAAGGAGATTTGTATCATGAATTACGAGGTTATGCCGAAGTGCTCGTTAAAAAATTAGCATGGTCCGGACCAATTATGGTGGAGTTTAAAGTTGATGGCGATACACGCAAACCCTACCTTATGGAAATCAATGGACGCTTCTGGGGCTCACTCCCACTTTCGATGGCTGCGGGTGCGGACATGCCGTACCAATACTTTATATATGCAACAACAGGGAAGGTGCCTTCACAAATAGCATATGCGCGCGAAGGTGTGGTGTCCAATCACCGTATGGGGGACATAATGCACCTTCTTCGCGTACTTTTTAAGCGTGATGCGATGCGTTCACTCTTGTATCCGAAGCGTACGAGTGCACTTCAGAGTTTCTGTGCACTCCCCAAAGGCACCGTGTCCGACGTATGGTCCCTCCACGACCCCAAACCCGCCCTCATGGAAATCATAGATATCTTCAAGAAACTTTTCCCTTCAAAATAATTTTCCCCATTTACCGTATATGTAACAGGTGTACAATATACGGTAAATGGGGGGAGGTGGTGTGTGTGGGTGTGTTTGGGGAGTATTTTGGGTGTTTAGGAATAGTTGTATTATCTTTCGTCTTCTTGGAAATGACGGTATACTCGTTCTATGGAACTTACGGGTATTATGCATTGTCATGCATCGTATTCATACGATGCACAGATGTCTCTGTTGGAGATTAAAGCATTGTGTCAAAAAAAAGGTATTCAGTTTGTGTGTATGACGGAGCATACCGATGAACTTACTCCCGAACGTGCGGCGGATTTTGTGCGTGAGTGCGGGGTGCTTTCTGATGACACGTTTCTCTTTATTCCGGGGTTTGAAGTGCCTTTCATGAAGGCACATATTCTTATGATAGGCGAACGCACATTTTCGGGTACGTATGCAGGCACCATAGACGCTCTTAAAAAGTGGACGAGCACGGCGCCCTTTGTGGTGCTTGCACACCCGGTACGGAATCACTTTGAGGTACGCGACGCGCTTCTTGAGGAGATAGACGCTCTTGAAGTATGGAACCAGCAGTACGAAGGGAAACGTGTACCACGCACGCGCTCGCTTCGGCTCTTTGATACCCTTCGTCTTAAAAAACCGGCGCTCGTTGCGACGGGTGGTGTGGATTTTCATCGTGCACCACATTTTGGTGCTCCATTCATTACACTCAATGCCACAGTTTTCAGTGAGTTTGATATTTTAGAAAAACTTAAGATTGGTGCATTCCGCATCCATTCTGATGAAGCGTCGCTCTATGGCGTACTCCCGAATGCTCCAGCACTCATCAGTCTCTATAGATGGAAAAGTCTCCGTTCGGTGTGGATTATTACTGTGGGAAAATGGGTGAATGCACTTCTCGCACAGTTGGGTATTCGCTTTCCCAAGCAACTCACCCAGTTCGTTCGCTCGCGTGTGTAGTGATGTCGTGCATATGAGCGCTCTCCATGCCGTATCGCTTTTGTAGTGTGCAGAAATGGCGGAGAATTTCCTCAAGATTTTTGAAGTTTTCATCTTGGTTGATACCCATGTTGTGTGGATGCCACCAGAGGTGAAATATTTCTCCGTGCTTTGCTGCATGGGTCATACTCTTTTTAATGCGACGCAAGCGTAACCATTCAAAGAAGCGAAGGGAGGGCATAAAGGGACGGAAGAAACGACTCGAAGGAATGTTGTATAGTCCATATACATCGGGATAGGGAAGTGGATAGGTGTGGTGTCCACTCACGTTGAAATAGTGATCGAGAAGGCGTGTACCGCGAATGAGCAGTGACTGCGCAGATTCTTTGCGCGGTGCATAGAGCACATGTGCTTCGTTACCACGATATGCGGTGATACCACGCTCTGCGCACGTATAGAGTGCTTCATGGCTCGCTTGGTTGCGCGGGAATACAATGGAGGTAGCGGTGATGCCATATGTCGCGGCGATGGCTTCAAACGCTTCCATGTCGCGTAGAAAAAGCGATGCATCGTTCTCATACCCATCGATGCAGTAGTAATGCGAGAAGGTGTGGTTACCAAACTCTTGATGCGGTGTCTCTATAATCATCTGAACAAAAGTGGAGCCAAAGTGATATTGGTCAATGACTTCATCTTCTCCAATATGCGCAGTCTCAATGTATTCATATGAGGAAGCGCGCATGTCGGTATACTGTGGGCGAAGTTCCTTAGGAGGAATGAGTGAGAGGAGTTCTTTCTTTGTGCGCGCCATGAGCATCCCTACTCCTGCCCAGGTCGCGTGGATGCCGTATTTTGTAAAGAGTGCGAGGGTGCGTGGAATAGCGGTGCGCTCACCTTTAATACGCGCACCGTATTCTTCGAGCGTCGTCTTATCAAACATCCCCCAGAAAAGTTCCAAGTCGATAGATACTACAAAAAAACCGTGTTTTTCCTCCATATCCTGTAACTATACCTGTAGGAGGGCTGTTTTAAAAGAGGTTATTCAGGCATACTATTTTTATGAAGATTCTTATTGCAACAGGACTCTATACACCTGACATCGGTGGCCCTGCAACATACACGCGTTTCCTGGAGCGGGTGCTTCCCGCGCGCGGTTTTTCTCTTACGGTCGTTTCATTTGGCGAAGTGAGACATCTACCAAAAATAATTCGACATCTTGCCTACCTTTGGAAACTTTTGCGTGCGGGGTGGGAAGTGGATGTTATCTATGCACTTGATACGGTGAGTGTGGGTCTGCCTGCGACTATTGCAAGTATCATACTCAGGACACCACTCTATGTGCGTGTGCCAGGGGACTATGCCTGGGAGCAGGGGCAACAGCGTTTTGGTGTAACGAGCACGCTTGACGAGTTTCAGCACGAGTGTACGCGCCACTCTAAAGAGGTGCGCGCACTTGTATTCATCCAAGCGTGGGTAGTGCATCACGCAACACGTGTGGTGGTGCCGAGTGAGTATATGCGAAGTCTCGTGATGGGATGGGAAATAGCTTCAGAGAAAATCATTCGCGTATATAGTGCGCTTAGCCCCATTATACTTTCTGAGACACGAGAGTCACTTCGTCAAAAATATAACTACACGGGAGTGGTGGTGACTACCGCAGCACGTTTGGTGCCGTGGAAAGGGATTGTGGGGCTTTGTGAGGCTGTCCTTGCTCAGAGAGGACAAGGAATGAATGTCTCTCTAGAAATCATCGGGGATGGTGTTCTACGAGATGCACTCGAAGTATTTATCAAAAAACACAATGCATATACGTATATAACGCTTCGCGGAAGTGTGGGAAAACAGGAACTATGGGAACGGGTGAAGGCATCAGATGTGTTCGTGCTCAATACCGCATATGAAGGTCTCTCGCACCAACTCCTTGAAGTGATGAATATTGGCACACCAATTATTACGACACCAGTAGGTGGAAACGTGGAGTTAATTACTCATGGGAAAGAGGGACTCCTCGTGGCACATAATGATGTGCAGGCGATTGGAGAAGCTATTACACGTCTCACGAATGACACACTTCTTTGCGAGCACATAACGCGCGCGGCGCGTACAAAGGTTGGGCAGTTTCGCGAAGTGGTGATTGCCGAAGAAGTAGTCCGATTATTTTCATAGTATATGCATGTACTTACCATTAGTCTGGGAAGAAATATTCTTCGAGAAGGACGCGAGCAAGAGCGAATGAAACTCTATGCGGCGCACCTCTCGCAACTTTCTATTATTGTGCTCACGCGAAAGGAACATGGATATACCGATGTGGTAGAGGAAGGGAATCTTCATGTGTACCCTACCAATTCTCGTAATCGCTTCATGATGCTCGTGGATGCCTTTCGTATTGGATTTCGAGTTTTGCGTGTGAAAGACACTGATACTGCGCGTGTAGTTTCTGCGCAAGACCCGCTCCTCATTGGGTGGTTTGCATGGGTGCTTTCTCAAGTGTGTGATGCACATTTTCATGTGCAGGTGCATGGAGATTATTTTGGAAGCGGGTGGAGTGGACGCTCGCCTGTCAAGCGCATTCAACTATTTCTTGCTTTGTTACTGCTTCGGCGTGCGCCGTTTATCCGTGTCGTTTCAAAGCGTATCAAAGACTCGCTTACACAACGTGGTATTCCTGCAAAGAAAATCACGGTGTTGCCTATCCGCCCGGAACTTGAGGCATTTCTTCCGTATACGCATGTGGTGCGCACCACACCCCCGTACACGTTTCTTTTTATAGGGCGCCTCGCGCCGGAGAAAGATATTCTCCGAATCGTGCGTGCATTTGCACTCGTACACCGAGAGCATCCCCTGACGCACCTCCGTATTGTGGGTGAGGGAAGCGAGCGAGCGCGTATTCTTGGACTCGTGACATCGCTTGGGGTACGTGACGCAATCACACTTCTTCCATGGACTGATGCGGTAGGAAAAGAAATGGCAGAAGCAGACATATTTCTTCTTGCATCGCTCCACGAAGCATATGCACTTACCCTTGTCGAAGCAATGGCAGTTGGACTTCCCCTCATTACCACTGACGTGGGGTGTGTTGGCGAGGTGGTACAGGACGGGATCCACGGACTCGTCGTGCATGAAATGGATGATGAGGCGTATGCTGAGGCGATGATACATATGATACGGGATACTGCTTTTCGCACGCAGTGTGGTACAAACGGAAAAGAAACTGCGCGAGCGCTTAGTGAATCCACGGCAGAGGAATACGCAAAAGCGTGGGTAACCGCATTAAAGCCGGTCTCGTAGCGGGTATACTATCTACATGTCAAATCAGGAAGACGATACACTCAATCCATCAAAACGTGCTGCTTCGCACCTCAATACGATACTCGATGCATCAGCTGATGTATCGGACGAGGTGGTGATTGTTGATGAGCGTGTTGCGGAGCGCGTGCGTGTGCGTGCCGAGGAGGCAGCAATACCAGAACCTGAAGAGGAAATTGTACCCGAACTTCCTTCGGTGAAACTTACCGAAGCACGCAAGGAGGAGTCGGTCTTGGTACATACGGAGATACGTCAGTCTACTCGATTGCTTCTTATCACCAAGGATATCCATGTCCGCGATGAGGGAAGTGAAATACACAGACGCATCACCGATTTACGAAATCGATTTTTGGAGATTCATATTGTACTTATTAATAGTGTGGACCCTGATTCCGACATCGATACCGATACTGCAACAGAGCGCCTTTTTGAAAATGTATGGCTCTATCCCACTAATTCATCAGCACCATGGAAATGGTGGTTTCAGGCGTATAGTATTATAAAATCGCAGCTTGAGTTTAGTGGTGGTTTCAGGGCAGATATTGTGATTGCTGATGATCCGGCTGTGGCGGGTATGGTGGGGTGGTATGTGAGTCGGAAATATAAACGACCCTTTCTCCTGCATGTACAAGAAGACTTTTTTGATAAGGAATTTGTCGGTACAATGAAGTACCCTGGTTTCTATGATTGGTGTGTGGCGTATGTTCTTGAACATGCCACACATGTGCGTACCGACACTGAAGAACAACGCCTTGCGGTAATTCACGAACGACCTGAATTAGAAAATACCGTAGAAGGGCTTCCTCAGTACTACCCTCTCGACTTATGGAAAGACTTTCAACCCACTGCTACACTTCGCGAATTCTACCCGCAGTTTAAATTTACCATGCTCCATGTGTCCACGATGCACACGAATTCACGCACCGCTTCGGTTATTGCGGGTGCAGCCCGCATCATGCATCGATACCCGGCACTGGGTTTGATAATCGCGGGGAATGGCCCGCTCCGCGCACAGTTGGAAGCAAATGTGATTGCGCTTGGTATCCAAAAGCAGGTTGAGTTTCTCCCCATGCCCGAAGAAATACTTTCCTATATCACGTCAACAAATTTGTGTGTACATATGTCTGAAGATCCAGGAGATGATGAGTTTCTTCTCAAAGCAGCAATGGCTAAGGTACCACTCGTTGCAAATGCACAAGGGCTTGGTGGAAAAATATTTGTGGAAGGCGAGTCTGCGTGTCTCTGTGAGCCCGGGGATGTAAAGTGCATTGCTGATGGTATTAATCGCTATTTGAATGAAAATCAAACCCGTACACATTTCGCATTAAATGCATTTGAGGCAACACTCGACCGTGTCGAACAAAACTATGGTGCATACCTTGAGGCATACGCGCTCAGCATAGAACGCTGTATGGTTGAATCAAATAAAGCTGCATAAGATTTTCATAGAACGTTTTGACATTTTAGTGAGTTAGAAAAAATATGCAAAAAAGGGTATGCTGGGACACCCTAGAATTTAATGAAGATACTCATCACAACACAAGCGGTAGATAAAAATGACCCAATTCTGGGTTTCTTTCACGGATGGTTATTAGAGTTTGCAAAATATTTTGAACGTGTTGAGGTGATTTGTTTGCGGGAAGGAGTGCATACATTACCCGCGCACGTACACGTACACTCATTGGGGAAAGAAAAGGGGGTGAGTTATATTCGGTATCTCTCGAGACTTTTTTACTCTGCATGGACTCTGCGTTCTGAGTACGATGTGGTTTTTTCGCATATGAATCCGCACTACATTGTGCTGTGTGGGTGGCTATGGAGACTCCTTGGGAAACCGATGTTTTTCTGGCGTAACCATGCGCGGATGAATATGCTGACGCGTGTCGCGGCGCGCTTCGCGCGCCGCGTCTTTTATACCTCACCCTTAGCCTGTACGCGCGTGTTTCCGCACGCGCTTCAGATGCCTGTCGGGATTAATACCGAGGTGTTTCAGCCCATGGTGGGAAAGGTACCTAAAGAAAAGTCCCTCCTTTTCTTTGGACGTCTGTCTCCCGTAAAGCGCCCCGAACTTTTTATTGCAGCTGCAAATATGCTTTCTGAATATACGGTGGATGTATACGGTGATGTACAAAATGCAAACGGTGAGTATGGTAATGCCTTACGCAAAAGCGCAGGTAAACACATTACGTTCCATGACGCCGTTACCAACCATGAAGCTCCCGCGATTTATAGCACTCATGAGATTTATGTTAATCTAACCCCAGAAGGAAGTATGGATAAGACAGTTCTTGAGGCGGCAGCGTGTGGCGCTTTGGTGCTTGTGACTAATACCTCATTTAAAGGCATGTTGCCAGACCTGAGTATACTTTCTCATGATTCTGCTGAAGGTGTACGTGACGGTGTATTGCGACTCAGTGCACTTTCAGAGTCAGAAAAAAACGAGTATCGCACCCAACTACAGAAGATGGTACGTGAGCAACATTCGCTTTCAAAATTAGTGGGATTATTACAAGAACAATTTACACAAACAACATGATTGACTTCATAGGAATAGGTGCACAGCGGTCGGGGACATCATGGGTGTATGCGTGCCTCTATGAGCATCCTGAGATTTGTATTCCCATTAAAGAAATTCATTTCTTCAGCCGTCCCCGATATGAAAAGGGTATAGCGTGGTACGAAAATAATTTTGCAAAATGTGATGCAGGAAAAAAGTGTGGAGAGTTCTCTACCTCATATCTGTATTCCGATATTACCGCGACGCGCATTCATGAGCACTATCCTGATATAAAAATAATTGCGATTTTGCGCAACCCCATCGATCGCGCGCTTTCGCAATATGGTAATGCTATCAAGGGTGGGGAAATTCCTGAGTCTATGCCCTTTACGGAATATTACACCACTGAAAAAAGTGTCCTTGAACAAGGACTCTATGCAAAACAACTCGCTCCATACTATGAGCACTTCGACCCATCGCAGATGCTCGTGCTCATCTACGAAGATAACAAAAATGACCCCGAAGCGTTTATAAAAAAAATATATGCATTCCTTGGGGTGAGTACTGATTTTGTTCCGAGTATGCTCCATGAGTCTATCAATGTGACTCGTGTGCCCAAAAATATAGCCCTTGAGAAAAATATGCACCTATTCTCCGAATTTCTACGTAAGAGTGGGCTCGACCGACTGGTGCACATTATACGTCGCCTCGGAATTCCTGATTTGGTACGGCGTTTCAACACAAAACCTCCAAAAAAGGAAGAGGAACCGACATTTGACAGAACTGGCCTTGCGACATATTTCCGTGATGATGCTATGCAACTTTCGAATATTCTTGGCCGCGACCTCGTGACCGAATGGGGACTTCATGAGTAATATAGAGAAATGAAACAACTACTTCGTGATACGTATATTGCACTTGCCCACATAACGGGAGTTTCATGGCTGTATCGTGCACATGTGCGCACAAAGGGTCCTTTGGTGCGTGTGATTGTCTTCCATGACATTGAGGACAGAGAATGGTTTGCGGAGAGTATCAGGACTCTTTGTACGCACTGCCACATGCTCACACCTGAAGAATTTACTGCCGGGAATTTTGATACGAAGCGAATAAACATACTCGTCACCTTTGATGATGGCTACGCTTCGTGGGTGGATGTATGCCTTCCCGCGCTTTTAGAATATAACGTGAAGGCGCTTTTTTTCGTCAATTCAGGGCTCCTTGATGCACAAAATAAAGAAGAGCAAGAGACCTTTGTGCGAGAGAGACTTCTGCTCACAAAGCCACACCGTATCCTTGACTGGGAAGGTGCGCGCACACTTTTGCGTGCGGGCCACACCATAGGTGGCCATACACGTACACACATGCGTCTCAGTGAATTACCTGTGGCAGAGCAGGAGGAAGAAATAAAGGGCGACAAGGTACGTCTCAGTACTATGCTCGGCACGAGCGCTACAGCTATTGCGTATCCCTTTGGCAATCAGGGCGATTATACAGAAGACACGGCGCGCCTTATGAGCGAAGCCGGCTACACTCACGCATTCACAACCGAGGGTGTCTTTGCTGATATGCGTACTCCATACGCAATCTCTCGCCTTTGTATTCCTGATAGTCTTCCACCCACGACACTCCGCAGGTGGGGAGAGGGTGGATACGACCTATACGGTATACTGAAGAAACTATGTGCGCGATAAACGGCATTACTAAAAAAGATGAGGCGCTTGTAACAAAAATGAATGAGCGCACGAAGCACCGTGGCCCTGATGGCTCTTCGGTGTATCAAAGTGGCAACATTACCCTTGGCCATAATCGCCTTGCGATTATCGATACCTCCCACGCTTCCGATCAGCCGATGCAGAGCAATGACGAACGCTATACCATTGTCTTTAATGGTGAGATATATAACTACCGTGAACTCCGTGAAGCGTTGCGTGCACACTATGATTTTAAGACAGAGGGAGATACTGAAGTGCTTCTCGCAGCATACGCTACGTGGGGAAGGGAGATGTTCCCGCGCCTACGGGGCATTTTTGCATTCGCGCTTTGGGACAAGGAGACAGAAACACTTTTCCTCGCACGTGACCACATGGGTGTGAAGCCACTCTATTATACGGAGCGAGACGGAGTACTCACGTTCTCTTCCGAACTCCCCGCAGTCTTGCTTTCTGTCCCTTCACCTACACTCAATATGGAAAGTGTGGGATTTTATCTCAGTATGGAATATGTACCTGCGCCTCAGACACTCGTAGAAGGTGTGTACAAACTCGAAGCAGGGCAGGCGCTTATCTGGAAAGCGGGTGCATACACGACATATTCATTTCTTCAGCCAGTACCAGAGAAAAAAACAGTATCACATGAGGATGTGTACGAGACGATCCAAAAAGCGGTGGAGCGGCAAATGGTGTCCGACCGGCCTATAGGAGCATATCTTTCAGGAGGGTTTGACTCGAGTATTGTGGTGCATCATATGGCACAATTTTCTCCGCATACTCGCACATACTCGGTAGACTTTGAAGCGGTGCGGGGAGAGGAATCTGAAGCGTCAAAGTTTAATGCTGATGCGATACTTGCAAAAGAGACTGGAAAGTTTTTTGGTACCGAACACAAGACACTCACGATTACCCTTGATGCAGTACGAAACTCACTTGAGCAAGTACTTTCCTCGATGAGTGAACCGGTAGCCAACTCTACGGCAGTGACACAGTATCTCCTCAGCGACTTTGTGCGTAAGGACGGCACAATTGTGGTCTTGGGTGGCGATGGTGGTGATGAACTCTTTGGGGGGTATACACGTCATCGTATCGCAATGGGGGCGTACCTCTATCAAACACTTCCGCTTCCTCTACAACATCTCGGAGCGCGGATGAGCCCACGTGTGGGGAAACTTGCGACGCCGTTTGGTACTTCACTCCACAGAGCGCTCATGGTAAAAGATGAAAAGAAAATTCGCCCGTTTCTTTCTCGTGATCTAGGTATCAATGCGAGCACTACAGAATTTTTTAATGCGCAGTATGCAAAGGTGGGGAATACACAGCACCCACTTGATACTTTTATGCAGGTAGACCGCCACACCTGGCTTCCTGATGAGTGCTTTGTACGCTCTGACTATGCTTCTATGGCGCACGGCATTGAACTGAGGGTGCCCTTTGTCGATACGGATGTAGTCTACATGTCTGATCAAATTTCAGTCTGGCACAAGACGCTTCCGCACGAGGGAAAACGCATCATTCGCCACACATATAAAAAGTATCTTCCTCCACATCTCTACAATCAGCCAAAACGGGGATGGCTTTCTCCTGCAGCTAAGTGGTTTCGCGACCCTGTCATCAATGTATTTATGCGGGACACATTTTCCTCTCCGTATTACAATGGCCTCGATAGCCTTTTTGATTGGGAGGCAGTACAGAGGCTTCTTTCTGACCATGTTGAAAAGCGGGGCTATTACCTGTATCCTCTTTGGAACATCCTGGTGCTCCAGGTGTGGGCAAGGGCACACGGCGTGCGTATAGATGAGTATCAAAAAACTTTACTGGGTAGACTACAGTTATAACAGTGTGTATGAAAATAGGATTTATTGGACAGGGTTATGTGGGGAAAAATATTGCAAATGACATTGAGTCGAAGGGACATACCGTGGTGCGGTATGCTCTTGAGAAAGAATACGTAGGGAATAAGGATGCACTCAAGGAGTGCGATATCACGTTTATTGCGGTACCTACTCCTACTACACCTGAGGGGTTTGATTACAGTATCATCGAGAAAAGCCTTTCTCTTCTTCGAGACGGAAGTATTGTTGTAATAAAGTCGACTCTTCTTCCGGGCACAACGCGAAAACTGCAAGATACTTTTCCAAGTTTGGTCATACTTTTTTCTCCAGAATTTCTCTGTGAAGCAACTGCAGCGCACGATGCAGCACATCCTATTGTGAATGTCGTAGGAATATTCCCCGATTCTGCAGGACACCGCACAGCAGGCGAGACCGTCATGCGCATACTCCCGAAGAGCCAGCATGAATTTATTATTCCTATTGAATCAGCGGAACTCTTTAAATACATTCACAACATTCATGGCTTCATGCGGGTGATTTTTTCAAATCTTTGCTATGACCTTGGAGAAAAGTTGGGGGTTGACTGGGTACATGTGGAGCAGATTATGAATGTCGATCCCATGATGTCGCCCTACTACAATGCACCTCTTCACAAGAGCGGCCGTGGCGCAGGAGGACATTGTTTTATCAAGGATATGGCCGCATTTAGCCTCCTCTACCGTGAACTCTGTGTGAATGATACGAGTGGTGTCGAACTCCTCAAACTCATGGAGAAGAAAAATCTGGAACTCCTGGCTTCAACGCAGAAGGATCAGGATTTGGTGAATGGGGTATATGGTGATAGGACGCCTCATTAGTTTAGTATGCTGTATACGGTGTATACTGCATGGGTTTGAATACAAGTAATTATGTAAATCATGAATAGTCAAAAGAAAATAGAGGCTACAATACATCAAGAAATAAAGTCGTATTTTAAAGACCTTCCTAAAAATCATTTTAAGAATCCAAATTGGATTGCTCCTATTGGAGGTGGATACTATGATGATAAAGAGATTACAGCAGTAATGAAGTGTTATATTCATGGTTCTCTTTCTACACAAAAGCCCGTCATAGAATTTGAAAATAAGTTTTGTGCGTACACAGGAAATACTCATGGCATCGCCGTAAATTCAGGAACATCGGCAAACATTCTTGCGTTTAATGCACTCCTCGAAAATGGTGATTTAAAAAAGGGAGACGAAGTTGCGGTTCCCGCGACGACATTCATAAGTGTCGTGACGCCCATTATTCAGCTCGGATTAAAGCCTGTGTATATTGATATTGATCCACAGACACTCAATATGGACATAGGAGCGCTTGAAGAAGCACTCCAAAAAAAGAATAAAATCAAATGTGTCATTATCGTGCACACACTTGGATGTCCTGCTGATATGGAACGGCTTCTCCCAATTGCAAAAAAATATAAGCTCAAAGTAATTGAAGATTGTTGCGAGGCACATGGGGCAAAAATAAAAGGGAAGGTTGTTGGAAGTTTCGGAGATATTGCGACATGGAGTTTTTATGTCGCACACAACATGACGACCGCAGAAGGAGGAATGATTCAGACGAATTCAGATACGTACAATACAATTCTCAGAGACTTACGTGAATTTGGAAGACGAAGAATCCATACGGGGCCACGGTACAGTTATTCATCGGGGAAACTTAAAGACTTTGATGAGCGGTATACCTTCCATAAAATTGGCTGGAATTTCAGAATGGCTGACGCCCCCGCTGCATTTGGTATAGAACAGTTAAAAAAACTCCCTGCAATGAATGCGATTCGTATCAAGAATGCAGAATATTTGAGTAAGCAACTCGCGGGACAGAGCGATATATTCCATTTCCCACCAACATCAGATGGAACATTTGTGCATGCGTACTATACGTTCCCAATTGTCATTAAGGACACTAAGCGTGTCGTCCGTAAAGAATTTGCACGATATCTGGAAGAGCACAAAATCGAGACACGAGCAATTATGTGCGGTACACTCCCCGATCAACCTGGTCTCGTAAAAGCCCCGGGACGAAGTTTTGGCGCTTTGAAAAATAGTCGGTATATTAGGGACAACGCGATATCAATTGGATGTCACCCACTCCTCGGGCGGAAAGAGTTGGATTATATTATTGAGACCATAAAAAACTACATTACCCATGTCAGCTAAAAATATACTCGTTACCGGAGGCACCGGCGCTATTGGTTCGAATCTTATTAAAAGACTCATTGAAATTGATGATTTTGACACCCTCGTCATTCTTGATAACAACTCATCGGGTCATGCTGATAACGCGCACTCACACCCTAAAATTGTGTATGTGTATGGAGATATTTGTGATGACGAAGTGCTGAGTAAGGTATTTGAACACAACATTACGCATGTCTATCACTTGGCAGCAAACTTCGCCAACCAACTCTCGGTTGATTTTCCGGTGAAAGACCTCACCACCAATGGTATTGGTATTGTGAAGTTACTTGAAAAGTCAGTTGCGCATAAGGTAGAAAAATTTTTGTACTCATCATCTTCGTGTGTATACCGACCAACCGGAGAGCCATTTACTGAGACGAGCCCTCTCATGCTTTCGACTCCGTATGCGATTACGAAGTTACTTTCAGAGCATTATGTTACGTTCTTTAGTAAGTTCAAAGGACTCCCTGCAGTTGTCGTTCGTTACTTTAGTAGTTATGGTCCGGGAGATTACCCGGGAAAATTCAGAAGTGTTATTCCAAATTTCTTATGGAGTGCAATGCATGGTATGCCTCTTACCATAACCGGTACCGGCGAAGAGACACGACCATTTACCTACGTCGGCGATATTGTGGAGGGAACTATTGCGGCGATGGAAAAGAGTCAACATAAAGTCCTTAAAAACTACTATACACACCCGCTTGAGGCAGATGACAATCTTGTGTACAACATCGGGACCGAGGTGGCGACAACGATGTCAGATCTTGCACAAAAGGTGAATGCACTCTGTGGTAATAAATCAGAGATTGTGTATGTACCAAGACGTGATTGGGATGTGGTATTACATCGACCTGTCGACGCATCAAAAGCTCGCAAGGAATTGAATTTTGAAGCACAGGTATCACTCGATGAAGGACTCAGGAAGACACTCGACTGGTTTGAATCGGACGGATTCAATAAAAACCATGTGGTCTAAGGGGCTGAGTTTGCAATAAATGTATGGGAGACAGCATTAAAAAAATAAAAGTGCTGTATGTCGTGAATGCACGTATGCCAAACGAGCGTGCAAATGGAGTGCAGATTGCACATACGTGCGAGGGAATTGGGGTGCAGGGTATCGACCTCACTCTGGTGACGAGGTATACACGAGATACGGTGTCAGTCCCTGAGTTCTTTAACCTTGAGGATACATTTCCTCATACGAAGATATGCGCGATAGACATAGAAGGGATCCCATTTCGATACGCACTCCGCAATTTTTCTTTTTTTCTGTGTGCAAACATCTATATTTTTTCTGTATGGTGTCAGTCACTTTTTACACGAAAGAAACTAGTGGTGTATGTACGGGGTGAAGTGGTGCTCTCGTTGATACCACTCTCCTACCTCATGCCTATATTTTTTGAGACTCATCAGATTCGAAATTTTGAAACGTTGTATATATGGGCGCTTCGATGTATGTGTGGTGTTATCGTCATTACTGAGGGACTTAAAAAAAAGTTTGTTGAAGCGTACGCATTACCTGCTGATAGGATTCTTGTCGCTCGAGATGCTGTTGACTTACCAATGTTTGAATCAGTGCTACCGAATAGAGATATTTGGAGTATGCACGGGATTAGAACGGGGAAGAAAATTGTATTGTATGCAGGGACGCTTGCTCCAGAAAAAGGTGTCGAGACATTGGCAGAAGCAGCAGATTTTCTTCCTCAAGATATACATATTGTCTTTCTCGGGGGAACTGAGAACCAAGTGCACTCATTCAAAGAGCGATATGGGCAAAAAAGTAACATTTCTATTTTGGGAAGAGTTGACTATGTTGAGGTACCGCACTATGTTGTATCGGCAGATGTCCTTGTTCTGCCTGATTCTGCTCTGTTTACCTATAGCAATCTATACACGTCACCTATGAAACTTTTTGAATACATGGCAAGTCGCATACCGATTGTGGCATCGAACGTACCGTCACTCCGCGAAGTCCTCGATAGTACCACAGCAACATTCTTTGAGTCAGGAAATGCAGAATCACTTGCAAAGGCAATTCAGGATACACTCAAAGATACGTACGGTTCAAAAATACGCGCAGAGAGCGCGCATAGAGTCGTCTCAGCGTTTACATGGGAACAGAGGACAAAAGCAATTGTAGCGCATATACTAGAGCGAGTTCATAAACGAAACAAATGACAAACCAAGAAACATACGCAGAAAAAATTTATACCAGAAAGGGTATTACGAAAGAAAATGTCTTTACGCATGGTGAGAAAGTTCTTCATATCGGCCCGGGAAAAAAAGCATTGCCTGGCGCCGTTACGATAGATATACTTGATCTGCCGGGTATCGATATTGTGCATGATTTGGATGTGCTCCCGTGGCCTTTTCCCGACAATTCCTTCGACCTTATTTTTGCACATAGTGTATTTGAACATTTGGATAACCAGTTGGCGATTATGAAAGAGATGAAACGCATCTTGAAGCCAAAGGGGAGATTACTTATTGCAGTTCCGTATTTCCGTTGCCCTGATGCCTTTACCGACTCAACTCACAAACACTTCTTCACTACTCGTTCACTTGATTACTATATTGAAGGGAAGGCACTCGCACAGTATGAGTATGTCGATGCGCGGTTTCATCTACGTGGTTTTTGGTATGGTTGGCCACAGGTATCCGGTAATCCACTCGTGAGAATATTTAAGTGGTGTATAGGGAGGTATCCAAAGTTTTACGATTCGCACCTCTCACTTCTTTTTCCTATGAAGATACTTATATGGGAACTTGAAGTTATAAAATAGTATATGCGTGTTGGTATTGTATTACATCCATTCGGTGATTCAAGAAAGGGACTTGAGCAGTATATATTTGAAAGCACTCGTTCTCTGATTGAGTCTTCAAAAACCCCATCTTCTTTTACGGTATTTGTGAAAGGTAATCCTGATACAACAGGATTACCGGAAGGGGTGCGCATAATACATATTCCCCATGTATGGTACTCCCAACTCTATCTCATACGGCACTCCACGTCGTGTGATGTGTTTGTGTTCTTTACCGAGTCAGCCCCACTCTTTTTATGGCGGAAGAGTATTATTGTTTTCTTTGATGCAGCATATTATTACTTTGGAGACACCTCGTTTTTTGCGCGTATACAACGAAGTTTTTTAGCATTATGGAGAGGGTGGATGATGCGACTTTCAAGGCATGTGGTAACTATTTCAGAAGCGTCAAAAAAAGATTTAGTTGAAATTTTTTCGGTACCGAAAGACCATGTGTCTGTCATATATCCTGGATTCAAATCGCTTTATGGTGACATTATTGAAAAAACTGAACAGAATCGTGAACCATATTTTATGTATATTGGTCCCATAAAAGAAAGAAAGAATGTTCTTGGCATCGTGAATGCATTTCTTCTTTTCAAAACTGATACGGGACTACCGCATACATTATTTCTTGTGGGGAGAAAATCGAAAGGTGCATATGAAGAGAAAGTGGATGCACGCATAGAGGAGAGTGAATACAAAGACGCAATTGTCTTTAAGACGAATGTTTCGGATGCAGATTTGGGTGAGGTGTATCGAAACGCAACAGCACTTGTCTTTCCAAGTCTTCTTGAAGGATTTGGACTACCCGTACTTGAGGCACTCAGTTGCAATTGTATGGTAATTACCTCTTCTACCACGAGCACCAAAGAAGCATTGGGAGATGTGGGTATGCTTGTTGATCCAAAAAATGAGCGGGAGATTGCTGCTGCGATGGCTCTTGTGGCGCGAGGTGAGTACGATAGAGCACTTTTTATTGAAAACGCAAAAAAACAGTCGACCTTTTTTACCTGGGAAAAATCGGGAGAAGCGTGGAATAGAGTGCTCCGCAAGAGTGCGAATCTTGAAAATACGTAGTACAGTACTCTGACATATGCTTACAAAGAAAGCCTTCATAACGGGAATAACTGGCCAAGATGGGTCCTATCTTGCACCACTGCTTTTAGATAAGGGGTATGAGGTGCATGCACTTTTTCGACACTCAGGCATCGACTTACCTATTTATGTTGATGATTTGATACGAAGTAAGAAAATTATCCCGCATGAGGGTTCTCTGACGAATCTGGCATCCCTGCATACCATTTTACACGACGTAAAGCCGGACGAAGTATATAATTTGGCTGCTCAGTCATTTGTATCTGAATCATTTAAAAACCCTGTGGATACCTGGGACGTGAACTATTACGGTGTGGGACGACTGGTAAACGAAGCGGTGAGTGCAAATCCGAAAGTGCGCATATACCAAGCATCAACGAGTGAGATGTTTGGTAATTCACCTGCTCCTCAGAATGAGCACACACCGTTTGACCCCCAGAGTCCGTACGCTGCGTCAAAGGCGCTCGCGCATGAAGACTTTATTGTCCATAAAAGAAAATCCCAAAATATATACGCCGTCTCGGGAATTTTGTTTAATCATGAATCACCGCGAAGAGGGAGACATTTTGTCACACGAAAAATTACCTTTACCTTAGCAAAAATAGCTGCGGGGCTTGAGGAGTGTCTTGAACTCGGGAATTTGAATGCGGTACGTGATTGGGGGCATGCGGAGGATTATATTGAAGCGATGTATCTCATGTTGCAACAAGACGTGCCCGATGATTATGTCATTGCGAGTGGTGTGTCACACTCGGTACGAGATTTTGTAACTATTGCGGCTTTGTATTTTAATATTGAGATTGCATGGGAAGGGGAGGCTGAGTCTGAAGTAGGGCGAAACAAAAAGACAGGGAACGTAGTTGTAAAAGTAAATCCTGAGTTTTATCGTCCTCAGGAAGTAAATTTTATTCAGGGTGACCCAGCGAAAGCATACACACAACTCGGGTGGAAACCACGTCACACCTTTGAGAGTCTCGTAACAGAAATGGTTACCGCAGATCAACTTTTAGTAGCGCGAGAATATAAACTATAAAATAATGGTCCACAGTACACGTTTACGAATACTCGTCTTATTTATACTGTCAGTATTGTTTTTCCCATTTCGTGGAAAAGCAACGCGGGTAAAAAAGGATACTAAAAGGGTAGGAATCATCTACCTCACCGGAAATGTGGGTGATATGGTTTTCTGTACGCCTGTATTTCGAGCACTGAAAAACGCAAAGCCAGAGAGTGAAATGTATGTTATTGGGCGCAAGCGAAATGCTGATACCCTCAGGTATAACCCCGACGTGCACACGTACATTGAATGCCCACAGACAGTACGCGCACTCTTTAAAGAAGTGCGTTCACTCAAGCTCGACTACGCATACCTCCTCAACCCCTCAGTACTCGAGCTCGCCATTTTTTACCTTGCGGGTGTTCCTGCCATTGCAACTTTTTCTGCACCCGTTGCATCTGCAGAAACAAAAACATATAAAATACTCAAGCACCTCTGTCTCCAGATTCCATTTACTGCAGGAGCGAACTTTGCTACCGAAAACTTAAGACTGCTCAGTCCTCTCGGCATAGTCTCGACGGATGTACGAAAACACCTTTTCTTTTCGGAGGAGGCGGACGCCGCTATCTTGGAGTTTCTAAAAGAAAATCATGTTACCCCCAGAGTAGATTTCATCATTGCACTTGCCCCCGGAGCAGGTACCAAAGAGAAGCAGTGGCCTGCAGATAGATTTGCCCGGCTTGCAGATTATCTCTATGCAAAATATGGGAAACCTATATTTATAGTGGGAGGGCCAGGTGACACAGAAGAATTCAAGCAGATGTCTCTTGCACTCAGTCGAAAGACACAGATTGTCTCATGTCTTCATCACTCTATTGATGAACTCAAAGCATTTATGTCGCATATTGATTTGATTGTTGCAAATGATAGCGCCCCAATCTATATTGCTGAAGCATTTGATAAGGCTACGGTCACCATCGTGGGTCCTACCGATGAAAGTGAGCACCCACCCACAGGTCCAAAACATCGTTTGGCAAAGAGTACGGGAAGAGGGGCTCCGGTACTCGCTGCATGGAATCTAGAGCGCCAACCTGAAATCCAAAATGATGCATTAGAACAGATTGCACAAGTTACCTATGAGGACGTAGAGCGTGTTGTGGATGAATTGATTATTTCTCTCGTACAGAAACGATACTGATTTTAAATTTATTATTTCTTATGATACATTTGACGCTATGAAAAAGGCATTAATTACAGGAATTACAGGACAAGACGGCTCATATTTAGCTGAATTTTTGTTGGACAAAGGATATGAAGTGCACGGTGTTATGCGAAGATGCAGTACGGAACCGTTGATTCGAATCCAGGATATCGTGTTTGAAGGGAAGGTCACTCTCCATATGGGAGATTTACGAGATTATGAAGCCATTAAGCGAATCATCACAAAGGTTTCTCCTGATGAAATATACAATCTCGCAGCACAATCAGATGTAGGGATTTCTTTTATGTGCCCTGAAGAAGCGTTTGCGATAAACTATGAAGGAGTGGGAAATGTTGTAAAAGCGGCATTCGAACATAATAAAAACATTCGTATATACCAAGCATCCACCAGTGAAATGTTTGGTAAGACGAATCCACCGCAAAGTGAATCAGCACTGTTTCAGCCCGTGAGCCCGTATGCCGAAGCAAAACTCAAAGCACATGAAGAGTACGTTGTTGGGTACAGAGACAATCATGGTATGCACATATCTTCAGGTATCCTTTTCAATCACGAATCACCACGAAGAGGGAAGCACTTTGTGACACGAAAAATTACCCACTCGCTTGCAAAAGTGAAACTGGGGCTTCAGACACATGTTACCCTTGGGAATCTTGAATCAAAACGTGATTGGGGATTTGCAGGCGATTATGTGGAGATGATGTGGCTTATGCTTCAGCAAGAGATACCTGACGACTATGTCATTGCAACGGGAGAATCTCGTTCAGTTCGTGATTTTGTTGAAGCAACAGCAAAGGCTCTTCATATGGATATAGCATGGGAAGGCGAAGGAGTTAAGGAGGTAGGAAAAGACGCACAGGGAAATGTCATTGTGCGTATCTCAGAGAAGTTTTATCGACCTGCAGAAGTAGACTACCTCCTTGGTGACGCCTCGAAAGCAAAAGAGAAATTAGGTTGGACCCCAAAAACATCTTTTCAGGAACTTGTAGATATGATGGTTGCATCAGACCTGAATGATGCAAAGTTTGAAGAGCTTAAAAAACAAGTCAACATGCAAAATTGATATTCTTTGCATAACTAAAAATCTATTAGCAATATGCACATAACTACGTAAAGAATATGCAGATACTCATTCCGTGCTCACCGGGGGAACTCATCGATAAGATTACTATTTTGGAAATTAAACTGAGTGAGATTACTGATGTAGCAAAAATTGAGAATATAAAAAAAGAACTCTCGCTTCTCACGGAGGTGCTTAATCGGGAAATTCCTAGTTCGGAAGCACTTGAAGTGCTCCATACTGAATTAAGAACTGCCAATAAGAAAATTTGGGATACGGAGAATGATGTTCGGCAGTTTTGGAATGAAGACGCACTCTTTCTTAAAGCGTCCCGTGGCTCGCATTTTAATAATGATGAGCGTGCGCGGGTGAAGCGGGCAATCAATGAACTGCTTGGGTCAGGAATCATGGAGGAAAAGTCACACCCGAAGTATGAACAAAAAATGTAGACGAGCCTGTATCACGGGTGCGTTTGGTCAAGATGGATCATATCTTTCTGAACACCTGCTCAGAGAGGGTTATGAGGTGCTCGGCTTGGTGCATAGAGATGATGTGGATGCACAGAGCGCTATCTTCCAACTACTTACCGCGCACCCCCATTTCACTCTCTGTGTCGGCAGCCTTTCGGACCTTAATTCATTTGCATCAAAGATTGATGCATTTGCTCCCGATGAGATTTATAACCTCGCCGCTATTTCTGATTTAAAAACTGCACGAGAGCATCCAGAACTCACGATGGACGTTAATTTTCATGCGGTCCGAAACCTTGTCGAACACAGTACAGGTACCAACTCCGACGTGCGCATATTTCAAGCACTTTCTTCAAGAATACTTACCCCCGATACAGAAGGAGTAATCACAGAGGAATCAACTCTTATGGAGTCTCAAAATGCGTATGACAGGGCAAAACGTGCGTCATACGAGGAAGTGGTACTTCCATACCGAAACAAAGGATTTTTTATTGCGTCAGGGTTTTTATGCAATCACGAATCTCCACGGAGAGGTGAACGTTTTGTTACCGGAAAGATTGCACAGAGTGTCGCGCGTATTGCATCGGGTAAAGAGGAGGTTTTGTATGTGGGAAATGTCGGTGCAAAAAGGGATTGGAGTTATGCAGGAGATTTTGCTGTTGCGATGCACGCCATCCTTTGCCTTGAATCACCCGATGATTTTGTTATCGGTTCAGGAGAACTCCATACGGTGCAGGATTTTATTGATGTGGCGTTTAGGGTTACCGATATAAAATTAACTTGGGAGGGAACTGGTGTCGATGCAAAAGCCTACGACACGAAGGGAAACCTTCGTGTCGCTGTGGATGAGCGGTTCTATCAGCGTGATGATAATCCTGTGGTATCAGATACCACTAAAATTCGGGAGGTTACCGGATGGTCACCCAAAGTTTCTTTTGAGGAATTGGTTACACGGATGGTTGAGGCAGAACTTGAAAAATTGCAATAACCTCAAAACGTTACAATTTCAAATTTTGGACAGGGTACGATAAATGCACCGCCGTTTTTTAGATAGTCTGCTTCTCGAATTTTAAATTCATGAATGAAATGCCATGGAAGGACAAGCATGTAATCAGGTTTCTTGCTGCGTGCTTCATCTTCAGAAAAGATAGGAATATTTGAACCTGCGGTTTTCTTTCCATATTTTATTTCAGAGCGTTCTGCGATACCGTCTATATGCGAATTATTGAGCCCGTACCATTGGAGCAGGGTATTGCCTTTTGTTGAGGCTCCATACCCCCACACCGTTTTTCCCTCTGCCCGCACCTTTAGGATAAACTCCATTGTTTGTTTTTTCAGTTCTTGGATTTTATCAAAGAAGGAGAGATACGTCTGTGGATCTTTGAGGTTCATTTGCTCCTCGAGTGCACGAATACCCTCTACCCGCATTTCAGCAACGTCTCGATAGGGTGAGGTGGCAAAAAGAGATGCGGTCGCATTTTTCTTTCGGATATAGATTCTGAAACTTCCTCCATTGATATCATTTAACTCACAGTCAACGACTGAAAAGTCGTGTTGGTCGAGGAGGTAGGTGAGGGATTCGAGACTGTAGTACTCAAGATGTTCATGGCAGATGTTATCGAAAGCAAGTTGTTTGAGCATAAGGGGGAGATAACTCATTTGAATTATCCAGAGCCCTTCATCATCGAGCGCTGCGCTAATGTCGTTTACAAATGCATGAGGATCTTCCAAGTCGTAAAACATTGCGATTGAGGTGATTACCTTGGCCCGCTTATGTCCTGTGGCTTTAAATTTTTCGGCGGTAAAGTAGTCAGCGACGATAGTATCTGCATGCTTCTTTGACTCTGCCTCAAGGAATGTGTTGAGTGCAGGATCAAATCCAATGCGAGTTACGGAAGGGTCGACGTTTGAAAGAAGTGTGCCGTCGTTACAGCCGATATCGAGCCATACGTCGCCTGCGGTCGGGCGAATGAGTTTTGTTGCTCGCTCTGCGATTTCTTTGAGTTCATTGCGCATGGTGTTATTGGTGCCCGAGCGATACCAATACTCGCGGTACATTTCATCAAAGTCCGCAGTATGCGCAAGTTGCACAAGGCCAGACTTTGGTGCCAGCATGAGCTTAAGCTCGACAGGAGTGAGTCGTGGCTCTGCATCTTGGTCGATAAAGTCTGATATATGTAGTTCACCCAACGTGAAAAGCTCTACGAGCGGTTCGCCCGAGATACGACAGGTACTTCGCTCAGGAATTTGATTAGACATGGTAGGATTATAACGTGCTAGACATTAAGGGACAAGATTGTTCCGTACGTATTGAACACATGATTTTACCATAGAAAATTATGTTAAAAGGTATATACTAGAACACAAATTTGAATTTATTGAAATAGCGTACATTAAAACTTTAGAGAATTATATAAAGTTTTATACGAGATAACACATATGATTAAACAAGTAATTAAAAAGGGACTTGCTGCAGCGCAGATTTGTAACCCCGCTCTTGGCGTCAAAATAACTCCAGAAGCAAAAGCGGCGATTCTTTTGAAACAGGCAAAACCAGAAATGAGTATTTTTGTCGAAACGGGCACTGAATATGGGGCTATGATTGAGATGGTTGGGGATAGGTTTAAAAAAATCTACTCCATAGAATATGATAAGAAACTCTATACTGATGCGTGCAAAAAATTCTCACAAAGGAATGATATCGTTTTTATTCATGGAGATAGTGGTGTAGAACTTACCAAGGTAGTTGCTCTGTTAACAGAACCAGCACTCTTTTGGCTTGATGCACATGGAGCGGGTAAAATGACGGTTAAAAACCCATTACACTGTCCGGTGGAAAAAGAACTTCATGCTATTTTTTCTCACAGTATTCAAGGGCACGTCATCATCATCGATGACGTCCGACACTTCGACCGCCATACTATTGGGGTTATAAAGAGTCTCGCTAAAAAACATGGCTACACCGCTACAGTGGTAGATGGATTATTCGTCTTGAGATAGTTATTCTGATATGGAACGTAAAAAAAACATCATTGGCATAATCCCTGCGCGTATGGGGTCGTCTCGCTTCCCAGGGAAGCCACTTGAGAAGATTCTTGGGCTTCCTATGATTGCGCATGTGTATTATAGGGCGAAGATGAGTGGGGTGTTGAGTGAGGTATACATTGCCACGTGTGATGAGGAGATTAAAGCGTATGGTGAGAGTATTGGGGCAAAAGTCATTATGACAAAAGATACCCATGAGCGTGCATCAGATAGAGCAGCAGAAGCGGTAGAAAAGATTGAGAAATCTACAGGAGAAATTGTAGACATCGTAGTGATGATTCAGGGGGACGAGCCGATGCTTGTTCCCGAGATGATTGATCTCTCAGTACAGCCTTTTCATGATGATGTTACAACGAAAGTGGTAAATTTAATGGCATCCATTAAAACCGAGGCAGAGTTTGTTGATCCAAACTGTCCAAAGGTTGTTGTCGATAAAAATAGCAATGCATTATATTTTTCTCGTGAGCCAATTCCTTCAACAAAAAAATGGAAAGGGGGACCAGTACCTATGTATAAGCAAGTCTGTGTGATTCCTTTTACCCGTGAATTTCTCATTGAATATAGTTCATGGGCGCCTACACCACTTGAAGAGGTTGAGTCGATTGATATGAATCGAGTTTTGGAATATGGCCATAAAGTGAAGATGGTGTATGAGGAGTTTGAGACATACTGTGTGGATACACCGGAAGATTTGAAGCGAGTTGAAGAGTATATGCAGAATGATATGCTGATGGAGAAGTATGGTTGAAACAAGTATCATCATTAGAACCTTCAATGAAGAGAAACATCTCGGAAATCTTCTTGATGCAATAAAAAAACAGTCATATACGGATTGGGAAATTATTGTTGTGGACTCAGGCTCCACGGACAAAACTCTTGAGATTGCAAAGGAGCGTGGTGTGCAGATTATAAAAATTGAAAGTCGTGATTTTACCTTTGGGTATTCACTCAATGTTGGTTGCAAAGCAAGTGTGGGAAAGTATCTTGTCTTCGCTTCGGCGCACGTACTTCCTGTTGATACTGAGTGGCTTTCACAACTCACTACATCGCTCAAAGATGAGAGGGTCGGGATGGTGTATGGACGACAGCAGGGAAACGACGCATCAAAGTTTTCTGAACGGATGGACTTTATGCGTATCTTCGGTACGGCTCCCTCAAGTGATAATGCCTTACTTACCTATGCTAATAACGCAAACGCTGCAATTAAAAAATCTCTCTGGGAAGAAACGCCCTTTGATGAGTATCTTTTTGGATTAGAGGATATAGATTGGGCACGAAAGATGACGGAGAAGGGGTATCTCGTCCGGTATGAACCAAAAGCCTCGGTATATCATATTCATGATGAGCAGTGGTACCAGGTGCTCAATCGGTATCGAAGAGAGGCCATTGCTGCTGTGCGTATTGGTCTTGCAAGACCACCACAAGCAAAACTCGGTGTTGTTTGGTTATTTATTTATTTTTTCCTTGACCTTGTCTATTCTTTCCCAAATTATACAGACACACGACTTAAAGAAATCATTAAGTTTCGTTATTACCAGTGGAAGGGAAGTCGATTAGGATGGAGTCAAGGTAAAGGTATTGATCTAGAAAGAGAGCGAAATAGCGCTTTTTTTCCTGTACAAAATTGGTCCGTTGTTATTAAAGGTCCGCATAAGGCAGAACTTGAGGAGACTGCATTGCCCGACATGAAGCCAGGGGACGTACTCGTAAAGGTAGACTATGTTGGGGTTTGTCGTACTGATTTAGAAGTACATGAGGGCACACTCGGCTACTACCGAGATGGTGTTGCTGCGTACCCTATTATTCCTGGGCATGAGTTTGCAGGCACAATAGTGCGTATTGGATCAAATAATAAATTTCAAGAACGATTCAAAATCGGTCAAAGAATTGTGGGGGAATGTATTCTTTCACGTGATGACGCACATAGGCAGGAAGTAGGTGTTATTAATGTAAATGGTGCGTATAGTCAGTATGTCGTGGTGCCAGGTGACTCGCTCCATAAAATTCCCGAGGGAATGGACTCAAAAACTGCAGTGCTCGCGGAGCCACTCGCGGTTGTGTTGCGTGCACTCCGTCGTATCGAATCACGCATATCAGGCAATTCAAAAATTGCAGTAGTCGGCGCTGGTCAGATTGGTAACCTCTGTACACAAGTACTTTCACTTCACGGACACAGAGTGACCCTCTTTGATAGGGATGCACAGCGACTGCGTATGGCGGGTGAAAATGTACATCACACGTCGACGGCACTTACCGGTATAGGAGATTTTGACGTCATTGTTGAAGCGAGTGGTTCCAAACAAGCGCTGGAGCAAGTTCTCAAAGAGAGTCATGTTGATGCAACACTCCTCCTCCTCGGGTTTCCGTATGGTGATATGCAATACAACTTTGAGGACTTTGTTGGAAAGGAAAAAGTGATTGTGGGCTCGGTGGGTGCTGATGATGTTGATTTTGATAGAGCGCTCGAACTTTTACCAAAACTCGATATGAAACATTTTACTGAAGTAATTATGCCACTCCAAGATTTTCAAAAAGCATGGACTACGCATAAGACCTTCGCACACCTCAAAATCATTTTGCAGCCATGAAGACATATATTGCTGAGTTGGTATATATGAGCTCTGCGGTACTCGGAGAAGGTCCACTATGGGATGAGAAAAGAGGTGTACTTTGGTGGGTTGATATTGTAGGAGGGCAGGTACACAAATTCAACCCGGGAACGAAACAAGATGAGATATTTTCTATAGGTACTCCTGTCGGAGCAGTAGTCCTCGACAAAGAGGGGCACCTCATACTTGCAGTGAAAAACGGCTTTGCTCGGTACGATACAGAAACAAATACCCTTGAAATGCTTGCGACCGTTGAGCATACAAATAAAAGTATACGGTTTAATGATGGAAAGTGTGATCCGTATGGTCGTCTTTGGGCGGGGACTTTAGCTGAAGATGGTACTCCTGATGCGGGGAGATTATTTTGCCTTGAGCATGATTTTTCAGTTACAGAAAAACAGAGTGGTGTAGGAATATCAAACGGTATTGGATGGAATGCGAATGAGGATACTATGTATTATATTGATTCGCAGAGTCAACAGGTTGTCGCATATGAGTACGATAAAGATAGTGGTGCCATCACGCACCCGCGCACCATAGTGACGATTGATGAAGCCGAAGGTACCCCAGACGGTATGTGTGTCGATTCTGAAGGAATGGTATGGGTTGCACTTTGGGGTGGGGGAAAGGTGGTTCGCATTAATCCAGACAACGGAGAAAGACTTGCTGAAGTACAAGTTCCAGATGTTACACATGTTACTTCGTGTACATTTGGTGGAAAAGACATGAACATACTTTTTATTACGACCGCACGACAAGGACTTACCCCAGAAGAGGAAAAGAATGAACCGTATGCGGGTAGTATTTTTGCAGTTGAAACTGATACAACAGGGCGCTTTGCCCATACATACAAAGGTGGAAAATAGTTGAAATTTTCTAAATTGTGTGTTTTAATCCAAACGAAGCACATTTCGTTTCATTGATATTTACAGGAGGATGCTGTGAGAACAAATAAGCATGTGTACGGCGAACGCGCAATTTGGGTGAAGGGCACAGAGGCGAAAATGGCAAAAGAAGGTCATTTAACGGTCATTATTCGGGAAGGAGACCGTTCTGACCCTGTCAGGACACCAATGCAGTGGTTGCCGTTGTTTGAATCGATTCCTGTGTACTGCATTGCCGTTCCTGGCGATCAAGTAAACGGAATCGCTCCACAGTTTGAACGGGATGAAGGAATTGCCGTCAAAGTTGTCCGTCGGACGGTTACGCGACTCCTTGATATAAAGAATAGTGACCTCAACTATTTGGGTGGATCTGCTGTCCCACGAAATAAGGAGTTCATAGAACGTTACCTTAAGGAAGAACTGTCGCCAGGGAAGACCTTTTCTCGGTTTGCTGTCTTGACCATTTACTGGGTCGTGTATCTTCCAAAGGAACCTCCTGCTCTCGACTAATACGCTTGACGCATCTTTGAACCACCCAAAACACCGGGTGGTTTTAATTTTGATAATGCGGTGAGATGTGTAACTATGTATGGGAAAATAAGGTTAGAATACATATGAAAAAAATACTCATATCCGCGCCGTACATGCACCGAGAGAAAGAGAAAGTCACCGAGATGCTCAAGGAGTATGATTTTGATGTAACATGGGCTTCTGTAGAGGAGCGACTTGAGGAAGCAGACCTACTCCCAATCATTGAAGCGTATGACGGTATCCTCTGTGGTGACGATAGAATTACAAAAAAGGTCATTGATGCCGCATTGCATTTAAAAGTTATCGTTAAGTGGGGAACGGGGATTGATTCGATAGATAAGGAATATGCTGAGTCAAAAGGAATACAGGTATGTCGAACTCCGAACGCATTTACCGAACCTGTTTCCGACACGACACTTGGACTCATTCTCAATGAGGTGAGAGGTATTGTACGAAACGACCGAGTGGTAAAAAGTGGTGGGTGGGATAAGCCACAGGGATATATGGTGCGTGAGAAAATTGTTGGCATAATAGGTTTTGGCGATATAGGGCAAGCAGTAGCAAAAAAACTTATTCCGTTTGGTCCAAAGGTTTTGGTAAACGATATACACGAGCCTCCTACGGAATTGCTCAAATCACTCAATGTGACGTATGCATCCAAAGATGAGATATACGAAACATGCGATATCATCACCCTTCACTGTGATCTCAATTCCACAAGTCAGTATCTTTTGAATACCGAAACATTTCTTAAAATGAAAAAGAAGCCATACATTATAAATACGGCTCGCGGTCCTCTTATTAAAGAAAGCGACCTTATTTTGGCACTACAGAATGGTGTGATAGCAGGAGTGGGAATCGATGTTTTTGAGCACGAGCCACTTTCTCTCGATAATCCTTTACGATCAATGGATGCAGTCACAGGGTCATGCCATAATACAAACAGTAGTCCATCGTGTTGGGATAAAATACATATCAATTCTCTCAAGATGATGGATGAAGCGTTACATAAATCATACAATGCTTAAAATTCCCTACATCTTTACTTCACAAGAACGATTTCTTGAACGATTTGGTTTAAAAAAAATTATTCCGAATGAGATTACGCGAGATAATTTTTTTGAATCATATTTTAGAACGAAGCGACCTTTTGTAGTACAAATCGGCGCCAATGATGGGAAGACACATGATTCACTCTATACATACATACTGAAGTATCAGCTCCCGGGGCTTCTCGTAGAGCCACAGCCTGATATATTTAATGCACTAAAGGAAAATTACAAAGGAAATAAAAACCTGCAGTTCGCAAATGTCGCGGTAGGAGAAAAAGATGGTCAGATGCCTTTTTATAGAATCAAGCCTGAGTTGGTTATGCCAGGGAAAGAGTATAAGGCATCGAGCGGATCCTCTTTTTTCAGAGAGCAAATTGTCGGAAATGTTATGAATAGGCTTCCGCCCAAAAATACGGGAATTCTTAAACATATTTCCAATAATCCTGATGACTATATACAAGAAACGCAGGTAATGGTGAAGACACTTCCGACGCTCCTTCGTGAGTTTAAAATAGACCATATTGATTTTCTACTTACTGATTGCCAAGGTGCAGATTACACGATACTCACACAACTGGAATTTGACCGCTTTGCACCCGATATCATTAATTATGAACACTGCTTGCTCAGTGCCGAAGATTTATCAGCGAGTAGGGAATTACTTACAGCGCACGGGTACAAGTATTTTATCCATGGCGTTGATACCTGTGCATATAACGTAGCTGCATGAAAAAAACAGCCCTCGTAATCTTTAAAAAAACATTCTCAGAAAAAGAGAGAAATTTTTTTAAAAATACTGCTCACTACGAGGTTGTTATTGCTCCTGCTGAACTCAAAGACGAAATCACATTGCTTGGGTATACCTATCTCGCGCTCGAGGAGTACGTTGAGGCGGGAAGTATTTATACTGCAAATACACTTGTGCAAGAACTTTCTACTCTTACGTTTCATGACGGTACTCGTGTTTCAAAATCATTCATATATAAAGGATATGAGTTATGGTGGATGAATTACGATACACTCTATTTTTTGTACTGTCTCCCATATTCTCAATACAAAAGATTGCTTGAACATCTCGTCATCTATGACGATATCCATTTGTATAACCCTCCATACCCGAGACTTTTTGAGTCTTTTATGACTGCGTATCGTAAAAACTTTAAAATTATTAAAGAACGAAAAATAAAAAGCCCCTCATTTTTACCCGTAGGAGTTTTTTGCCAAATAATGCTCACGTTTCTTTTTTTACCGGTACTTATCATACAGAGACGGCCAATCATGGTGTACATTAGCGATGAATTTCATGGGTCTAAAGATTATCACTTTAGAATGGGCTTTATCTATGAAGCCCTTCGTGCAAAAAATCTTTCCTTTGTCGAATATATTCGAAGTATTGAATCGTGGTCCACAGTTATTACGCATGCCTTTCGTCGAAAGAGACCTGTTGTGTATACAGATGCAATTTTGTTTATTGCTCGTTTCATCAGTTATGCAACAGGGGGTCGTCTCCGAGCAAAACGTCTTTTCAAAAACTATAGCACCGTAGGTGGGTATGATTCAGAAAAACAATTTAAATTAAGCCTCGCGACACAATATCTTTTGTGTGTGTACGATGATGTATGGGCGATACGGATTATGAAGGTATACCTCCGTGTTACGGGGGTTAAGTCAGCACTTATTGTGGCTGCTATGGGGAGAAATTTTCAAACAGTCTTGGCGTGTAAATTAAACAAAATCCCTATCATTGGAATTTTGCACGGAGTCGCCTCACAACACTATAATGTATATGACTTTATGCCTACGTATGACGGAGACAAGGTACTCTCGGTTGACAAGTATGGAGTGTGGAGTGAGTGGTGGAAGGAGTACTATACTGCCCATAGCCGAGTGTACCAAAAAGAGCAGTTGTATGTGTCAGGGCCAATGCGACCACTCATGCAAAATGAAGCAGTAGCTTATTCAAAAAAATTACCATCGGGCCCAATTAACGTTTTGTTGGTCTCAGAACAACTTGCTGTTCCTGAAGAAGTGCTTCCGTATCTCAAAGCACTTATTGAAGATAAAGGTATATCACTCTCTATAGTTTTCCGTCCGAAGTGGGGAGATTATTTTGATTTAAAAGAGTATGATACCGAGCATACGTTTATTGCAGAAAATCCCGAGGGGCTCATACAAAGAGTGAAGCAGAGCACCGACGTTTCAGAGGAGACTTTGAGAGACTTGCAAAACAGATTTTTTGGTAACCCATATCAAAATGGAAGTGCATGGGCAATAGAAGAAATTGAAAAAACATTAATTAAATAATACCGAAATCCCTTAATAAAATGATATAGTAATATTATTATGCTTCACTTACTCAAAGAAAAACTATTTTTTTTAAAGCAGTGGTACACCCTTGTTTTTACGTATCCGCAAAAAACACTTACGGTGGAGGCCTCACTTGATTACGATGAGTATTGGAAACAAAAGCGTGGAACTCAGGAAGGAAATAGAGCCCGACACATCACGGGTAATGAAAAGAAGCGTGCGGACTACGTTGCTTCAACTATTGGGAAAAAGGAGAAGGTAACTATTGGGGACATTGCTTCAGGGCCAGGGGTTATTTTTGATTACCTCAAAGATAAAATTTCGATAGAAGAGTACATCGGCTATGAGAGTTCCGACTATGCGCTTGATGTTGCGCGGTCTCTTGGCATGACGGGGGTGAAATTTGATATTAATTCTGACGAAGACATTCGAGCAATAAAACCCGCAGACTATTTTTTACTCCTTGAGATACTCGAACATATTCCGAACTCAGAAAAGGTGCTCAAAACCATATATGAGAAAGCGGGGAAGGGAGTATTTTTCTCATTTCCAAATTCAGGAAACTTTCTGTATCGGCTCCGCCTTCTCTTTGGAAGAATGCCAATGCAGTGGATTAAATTTCCAAATGAGCATCTTCGTTTTTGGACACTTACCGACCTGAGGTGGTGGTTACGAGCGCTCGGCTATACGAAATATCACATTCATGGGTATCGTGGTATTCCATTCTTAGAAAAAGTATGGCCAGCAATGTTTGCAGGAAGTTTTGTGGTGTTTTTAAAAAAATAAAACACTCATTCTTCTTTTATTTTTTGAAAGTAATAATACACACTAAAACTAGTTGCTACTTGTGTCAGTAAGAATGAAGCAATTGCTCCCCAAATTCCAAAGAGTGGAATAAGTAGTACCATAAAACTAATCTTCGTTACCGACTTTACAATATTTACCACATAGAGCGCTTTTTTCTGATTCAAAGAAGTAAGAGCTTGTACGTGAAGAATTGAGGGCATAAATAAAAGGGTTAATGACAGGACCTGTGAATACAAAAGTGCTTCTGTATATTGTGGAAAAATAGCGATGAAAAAGAATTGTGCAAGAATACAATACAAAATGGTTAGAAAGAGTGAACCTAGAAAAAACATCACTATCTTATGACGCATAGCACTTTTTAATTCACGGATTGAACGTGTGCTAAATTTTGGAAGTGCAAGTGCACGCATGATCCTTGAGACGCTTTGTAGTTGTTTGGTGGGAGCAAGTGCAAGTGAATAAAATGCGAGTGACGTTGCTCCGAGAAGTTGAAATACAATAATTTTGTCAACATACATGGAAATATTTCCAAAAAGTTCCATGAGACTAAAATGCTTTCCCGTTACGAGACTGGATGCAGCCAGTGCATCATGTTCACGTGCAGGGGGAACTTTCTTTGTAAGGAAATAAAAGCGTGCTGCTGAAATGAGCGTACTTGAGAGAAAATATGCGCATACAACATACAAGACGCTATGCGTCATGAACGCCGTAAGAAGAATAGATGCGGAAATTGCAATATTTTTTAGGGCGTTATCATACGCAATTTTTTTAAATTGTTTTTTCCCATTAAAATATGCTCCATAGAGAGATGATCCCGCGAGTAATGGAGTGGTGAGACCAGTGACTAATAATGAATAGCCAAGGACTTCGTTATCTTTGAAAAGGTAGTAACCTCCCGCACACATGGTAATAATGGCAATGGGGGTGCTCCATTTCAGTTTTGACCAAAAACCAAGTAATAGGGAACGATCAAACCCCTTCGCAATAGATTGGGCAACAGCGGTATCCATGCCTGAATGGGTAAACATACCCACAACACCCGCTAAAGAAAGGATATAGGCGTACTGACCATATTCTGCCTGATCAAGTACACGCGCCAATCCTACTGTAAGAAGAAACGCTGATAGTGTCGCAAATATTTGGCCAATACTGAGGAGTGCGGTTCCTTTGAGAAGGTAGCGAATATCAGTCTTAGAAAATGTTTGTAGACGAGTGAGGAGTCTCTGAATATGTAAGAAGCCTTGTGTACGCATAGTCGTAATAGTATATAGTGTTCCGATATAAAACTATAGGCAGACTGCAATAGTTGTATACAGAAAGTTACAGAAAAGTCGTGTATTATGGTAACTACTCATATGAAAAAAATTAACGTTTTGTCGGTGTACCGTTCACCACTTCTGGAAAATCGGGGGACGCCGCTTCGGGTACAGAGTCTGATACGGGAAGGCATGAAGGATTCTCTTTTCGCATGGCACACGTGTACGCTTGATAGTGAGAGTCCACTTGGGTTGCCCCATATCACTATTACCCATGCACATGTGGACGATATTAAAAAAATTAGGCAGTTTGTGAAACAACACGATATTGATGTAGTAATTTTTCATAGTGTGGCCGCTTCGTTTTATCTGCCGTTTGTGAAGTTTGGTACACGAGCACGAATGGTGCTTGAGATGCATGGCTTTCGTGAAGAGGAAGAACTTCTGTATGGAGGTATCTCAAAATATAAATATTGGCGGGATAAGTTTTTTTATAGTGTTATATACCGTCTCTCAGACTTGATTACTACCTGTAGTATTAGTGCGACTGAGTACCTCAAGAAGTACAACAAAAATGTGGTGAGTGTGTATGGGGGTGTTAATCTAGGACTCTTTAACCCTGAAGTGAAGTCTGGAGGGTACATACAGAAATCTGAAGGCACCATAGTCGTCGGGTATGCAGGTGACGGTAAGAAGTGGCAAGGACTTCCGTTTCTCTATACTGCGTTTGAAAAACTTGTTGAACGATATCCTCAGTTTAGGCTTGCACTATTACTGAGTGAAAAACGCACAACTCCTGATAAATCATACATACAGGTGACGGATGCACTTCCTCATGAAAAAGTTTCGAGTTTTACGATTGATTGTGATGTGCTTGTACTCCCGCGTATTATTTCACGGGTAAACGAGCTCACGTACCCATCAAAATTTATGGAATATATGGCCATGGGGAAGGCTGTGGTGGTGAGTCGTACGAGTGATATGCATAAAATCATTGTGGACGGAGAAAATGGTCTTACCTTTAATCCTGAGGATACTGAGGGTTTTATTGAAGCAATGGGTAAACTTACGGATCCTGTCCTTCGGAAAAAGCTGGGAGAGAATGCAGTAAAGACAGCAGTAGGAGGTTACACGTGGGATATTCAAGGAAAAATATTCCTTGATGCGCTTAAGAAATTATTTGCATAAATACAGAGTATGGATAGTAACAATCAGAAAGAAAAAAGTAATCACGATATTGTAGGTTCAACACAACTTATTGCAGGGCAAAAATTCCATCATCAAGGAGAAAATGGTGTGGTGTATTTTCAATTGAACGTTGTAGAAATGAGTAATGGAAGTTTGTACCCAATGACACGTTCTGCGAATGCTTGTAATGTGTTACCACTTGAAATGAATGAAGAGGGGGAGATTATTGCCGCGTATTTCTTGTCTCAGAAAGGGCGAGAAGAAACAAAAGATAATGCAGTAGCACTCAAGGCCGTGGGTTCTTTTTGTAATGTGGGTGAGAGTGGTGCTGAGGGAGCGCTCCGGTCTCTCGATACAAAATTAGGGATGAAGGGGTTGCCCGAAGATTTGATTTTTGTTGGTCAGTCGTATGGCTTTGGAGACCAGTTTCAATTTCCCATTGATTTGTTTGTTATAAAACAATTTACGCTCGCTGAGAACCCTGTCTTAGGTGGGTGTGAACGAGTACGTATGACCATTGAAGATATCGCAATCGCACAAAAAAATAGAACATTTTTTAATAGTGAAACTATTGACTTAATTGCAACAGTGTTGCTTCGAAATCAATGTAGAGATATATATGAATGGTAGGAAGGTTTGGCACCCCTGTGTTTTAAGACAGACTTAGATTACAATACGCACAATATCAAACATGGAAACTATTCAAAAAAAATCATATCTTGTTGTCTTGGGAGCTCGGCCTAATTTTGTGAAGGCGGCACCATTTTTTAATCGGGCAAAAGAGTATCCACAGTTTTCTTTTACCCTCGTCCACACAGGACAACACTTTGACGATAACATGTCGAAGATTTTTTTTGAGCAGATGGGTATCCCAAAGCCCGATATACAACTTGATATCAAAGGCGAGTTTCATACTGAAAAGATTGGCAAAATGTTTACCGCACTCAAGTCTACAATCGAAAATGGTGCATTTGATGGCGTTATTGTGTTTGGTGATATCAATTCAGCACTAGCGGGCGCGATTGCGGGGATAACACTTGGTAAGAAAATCATACATGTGGAGTCAGGATTACGCAGTCATGATAGACGTATGCCCGAGGAGATTAACAGAGCCATCATTGATCACATCAGTGATGTACTCTTTGTAACTGAAGAGAGTGGTCTTGAAAATTTGGAACGTGAGGGTATTGCGCGGGAAAAAATCCATGTGGTGGGGAATATAATGATTGAAAGCATCGAGATGTTCAAATCAAACTTTGATGATTCACGTGTGCTGTCTGATTTAGATTTGGAGAAGGGAAGATATGTGGTAACGACGATTCATCGACAAGAAAATACTGATGACCCAATCACCCTTAAAAAGATTTTTAGATATGTTGGGTAGCATAGCGGAAACACATACACTCGTGATGCCTCTCCATCCCGGAACGCAGCAGAAAATTAAAAATTATGGGTTTGGTGATTTGCTCAAAAATATCAAAATAATTGAGCCACTCGGGTACCTTGATTTTATGAAGTTGGTTGTTGATTCCTCGGGTGTCGTGACTGATTCAGGTGGCATACAAGAAGAAACATCTCATCTCGGTATCCCGTGTTGTACTCTACGGGATAATACGGAACGGCCCGTTACCCTTATGCTTGGATCAAACGTACTTTTTCCTATTGAGTCGATGGACGTCCTAAGTATCAAGACGCATCTTGCGCGTACAGATTTTAAGTCCAATCACATTCCTTTGTGGGATAATGGTGTGAGTAAAAGAATTTTTGATGTATTAGAGCAGATGTAAGCATTTTTTCTCAATGTACAAAGTAACGACGAGTGGTATGATTCTCGCATAATGAAATTATCAATCATTTTACCTATATATAACGAAGGGAAGAGTATCCCGGAACTTTTTGTACGTATTACGAAGGTAATGAAAGAAATTAATTATCCCTATGAGGTAATTGCAGTCAATGATGGTTCAAAAGACAATAGTGCACAAGAATTGACCGCAATTGCTTCCAAAGACCCACAGGTAAAAGTAATTCATTTTCGGGTGAATGCGGGTCAGACGGCAGCGATTCATGCAGGTATCGAACATGCGACGGGTGATATCATTATCCCGCTCGATTCTGATTTAGAAAATGACCCTCAGGATATTATTCATATTTTGAAGAAAATGGATGAGGGCTTTGATGTGGTTTCTGGATGGCGCAGGAAGCGCTGGGCTGATAAGAAACTCGTGCGTAAACTTCCCTCGATACTTGCGAATAAACTTATCTCGTATGTATCCGGCGTACATCTCCATGACTATGGATGCACACTTAAGGCATATCGCCGTGAGGTGATTCAAGGGAGTTAACCTCTATGGAGAAATGCATCGATTTATTCCTGCGTATGCAGCACGTATGGGGGCGCGCGTCACAGAGATTGAGGTATCCTATGCACCGCGAAAGTATGGAAAGAGTAATTATGGATTTTCACGCACACTCCGCGTACTCCTCGACCTTGTCGTACTTCAATTTCTGTATAAGTACATGGACCGACCAATTCAGTTTTTTGGGTTTATCGGTTTTTTCATGAGTGGCGTGGGGGTACTCGCGGGAATAGGGGCAATCGTACTTCGGGTATTTTATAATGTATATATGATACAGACACCACTTCCGGTGCTCTCTGCACTTTGCATCATTGTAGGTGTGCAACTGGTGACTATGGGAATCCTTGCAGAAATGATTATGCGTACCTACTACGAATCGCAAGGTAAGAAAGCATATCTCATTAAAGAAACAATCAACTTTTAGGTATGTGCGGTATTGCCGGTTATTGGGGGACAGGTTCGCGGGCTATCCTTGAGGAGATGAATAATACGCTCACGCACCGAGGTCCTGATGATGGAGGGGTGCTTCGAGATTGGCCCTGTGGGTCTCGCACAACGGAGGTTGTCTATCGTTGACCTTATCGCCCGCGGGGCATCAACCTATGTGTACAAAGAAGGGAGATGTATCACTTGTGTTTAATGGTGAAATATATAATTACCAAGAACTCAGGGAAGAATTTTTAGGATCATACGAATTTAGGGGAAGTAGTGATACGGAAGTACTGCTCCATCTCTATGAAGAATTGGGGGAAACTTTTCTTACAAAAATTCAGGGGATGTTTGCGTTAGCCCTTTATGATACGAAGAAAGGCATACTCCTTCTTGCGCGAGACCATGTCGGGAAAAAACCATTGTACTGGACTCACCATGACAGCACATTTATTTTTGGTTCCGAACTCAAGGCACTCAGGAAGCATCCTTCGTGTCCAAAGAAAATAAGCACCACCGCACTCGCACAGTACTTGGTGTATGAGTATGTTCCTGGACCAGCGACTATTTATGAAAACGTGAGTAAACTTGATCCGGGGACATATCTTATCTATGACGGGAAAAATGTGACGCAGGGGACGTTTGGCAGGATTATCTCGACACAGGGAGCATACACAAAGAATTTTGAAAGTGCGAAAGACGAACTCCATGCGCTTCTTCAGACTGCGGTACAAAAACGCATGGTCGCGGATGTTCCTGTAGGCGTCTTTCTCAGTGGTGGTCTTGATTCAAGTACGATTGCATACTTTGCACAAAAATCATCCACAAACCAGATTAAGACATTTTCAATCGGCTTCAAGGATACAAGTTTTGATGAGCGTGAGTATGCTCGGGAAGTGGCAACATTTCTTGGGACTGACCACCATGAGTACGTCGTGGGTCCAGAAGAATTACTCAAAGTGATTCACGAGATACCCCAGGTACTCGATGAACCAATCGCCGACTCTTCAATCATTCCATCACTCATATTGTCTCGGTACACGAGTAAGGAGGTGAAGGTGGTGCTTGGGGGAGATGGGTCCGATGAAATTTTCTTTGGGTACGGCACATTTTTTGCACACCGTGTGGGACTTTGGTATGAAAAAATACCAAAGTGTATTACGCGCGTAATACGTTATGTGGTGGAACGACTTCCTGTCTCACATGCGTACATGAGTTTTGATTTTAAGGCAAAGAAATTTATCTCAGGTTTTCAGTACGACAAGGGCTCGCCGTAATACCTACTGGCTCAGTGCGTTTACACCCGAGGAACTGAAGTCAATTTGTAACTTTGACGTTGATGACGCGCATATTCTTGCCCCCACAGATGCGCTGTACACAGAAGGCACGAATTTTTGGGATAGCGTGCAGATGGAGTACATGAAAGGATATTTAGTAGAAGATATTTTGGTAAAAACAGACAGAGCAGGGATGCGACATGGTCTCGAAGTCCGTGCGCCGTTTTTGGATATTGCGCTCGTGAACTTTGCGCTCACACTTCCGCTCACGTACAAGCTGAAGGGGCGTACAGAAAAGTACATCCTTAAGGAACTGATGAAGTCATATCTACCGGCTCGTATTGTGGGAAGAAAGAAAAAAGGATTTGGTATTCCTATTGGTGCATGGATTCGGGGAGAACTCCGGGATATATTCACCAAAACGCTTTTAGAGGGGAAATTGGTACAAAGTGGTCTGTTCAAGCGCGAGGGGCTTGCTATACTGCTTCAATCGCACCAGGATGGTGTATCTGATAACAGGAAGAAACTTTGGACATTATTTGTGTTAGCACTTTGGATGGAGGAATGGTATGAATAAAAATGAACAAAAAACCAACCTGGCCGGGGGGAAAAAAAAAAAGAGGGATGGAAAATGGGGTTGGTTTCGGTCCCCCAACCCCCAGGGGGGGGGGGGGGCCGGGGTGGGGGGCGGGGTGTGAAATATATTTTGATTTTTTTGTTGGGTTTGGTGTGGGTGTGTTTGTGGGAAAAACCTTGGTTGGTGTTGTGGGATTTTGGTTGGATGTTAAAAAAAAAAAAAAAACCGGGAGGGTCCCCCCCCCAGTGGGGGGGGGTTTCCTGGGGGGGCAGGGGGGGGGAGGGGAGGGATTTTTTTTTTCTTTTCCTTTTTTATAAAAAAAACCACAAAAAGAAGTTTTGGGGGGGGTTTTTTTTTTTTTTTCCGGGGTGGGTGGGGGGGGGGTTGTTTTTTCCCCCTTTTTCCCCCTGGGGGGGGGGGAGGGAAATCCCTTTTAAAAAAAATAAAAAATTTTTTTTGGGGGGTGGGGGGGCCTTCCCCCCCTGCAGGTGGAATTGGGGGTTGGGGGTTGGGGGGGGGGGGGGGGGGGGGAGTTGTTTTTAAGAAAGTCTAATAACACGTACACATGTCATCACAAAATAGATTTGGATACGAATGGGAAAAATATTCTTGGGTAACCCGGGATTACGAGAAGCAGTTTTTGAATTGGACAAACCCCATGCAACCTTCCGACTGGGTAGGGAAGAAGGTGCTTGATGCTGGCTGTGGTATGGGTAGAAATAGTTTGTGGCCAATGAAGTTTGGTGCTGCCTCCGTCACTGCATTTGATTTTGATGAACGCTCTGTAGCACGAGCAAAAGAGACACTCAAAGAATATCCGACTGCGACGTGCACTTTCAAAGTATCTATGATATTACGTGGAAGAATGAGTTTGATGTTGCATTCTCAATTGGCGTGATTCACCATTTACGAGACCCAAAAAAAGCACTCGCCAATATGATAGACGCGCTTAAATCAGGGGGAAAACTTTTGGTATGGGTATATGGGTATGAGGGGAATGAGTGGATAGTGCGGTATGTCGATCCTGTACGTATTCATATCACGTCAAAACTGCCGCTCCCCCTTGTGCACCTCCTCTCATATTTTTGTTCTGTTCCGTTGTATGCGTTTGTAAAAATATGCAAAGGTCCGAGCGCGTATCTCAAGCAACTCTCGACATTCAATTTTTGGCATGTGCACAGTATTGTGTTCGACCAACTCATTCCTGATGTTGCACATTACTGGAAAAAAGAAGAAGTGCGGGCACTGGTCGCAGACCTCCCCCTTACGGATATAACTGTTTCTCCACCACCAAATAAATCGGGGTGGATTTTGGTGGGAATTAAAATGTAGGCTGATTTCTTGTTTTAAATTAATTGTGAGATAGAAGGCAGTTGAAAGATATGAAGAAATTACTTAAGTCCTATAGAAATTTACAATTAAAATATGCCTTACTTATTAGACAGATAATGAAGTTTTCGCTTACTGGTTTGATTGCAATATTTGTATTACTTACGTCACTGTTTTTTTTCACTGAGATTATTGGGATATGGTATTTATTCTCTGTTGTCCTTGCAAATATTTGTACATTGATAGTGAATTTTTTAGTTCAAAAATATTTTGTCTTTTCTAATTATGATACAAATGTTGCTAGAAAACAATTTATATGGTTTATCGTCTTGTCGGTGGGTTATCTTATCGTAAATACATTACTTATGTATCTTTGGGTAACTGTCATAAAATGGCCATATTTGTATGCACAAACACTTAATGTTATTCTTCTAGCCATGATCACGTTCTACATTAACCGAAAATATATTTTTGTTTAGATGTATAGAGAATCTATTTTGATATTATGAATGGTCCAATTCAGAGACTGTGGATGGTTGTAGCAAGACATTCTTTGATGCTTGCGTTGGGATTTGCTATGACCCTTTTTGTTGTTTCACCAAATATACGGTCTTGGAATACAATCGGATCTGAAAATTTCAGAGGAGTGTACCCCGTGTTTACTGATGATGAGATTACGTATCAAGCTCGAATAAAGGAAGTGACAGAAGGGAAATATTCAATAGGAAATCCTTATATAAAAGAGCATATGGATGATGCTTTTATAATGCCACCGATTGCTGAATTAATTATGGCATGTGGAGTCTGGCTTACGGGTGCATCTGTACCTTTCATAGCAGCGTTCGGAGATTTCGTTATTGTGTTTATTGATTTCATACTTATATATACTTTTTTTCTCATAGTTTCAGGTGGTTATCGTACAATTGCACTACTGTATACGGTCATATTCGTTGTATGTATACTTGCTTCATTAGGAAGACCTATCAGTCCACAGTTAAATTATGTTTTCCTATTTGCAGGGTTGATACCCATTGCTCTTATTTATTTCCGGGAAAGTATTTATTCTAGACGATGGCATGTTTCTGCCGGTCTTATTACCGGTATAACATGTTTTATTTCACCTTATTTTTTTACAACACTTTTTGTTTTGTACTCATCACTCTATCTAGCAAAAGTATGTATCAACAAGAAATCTCGATTATTTACTCAAGACCTATTATATTTTTCAGTTTCTTTTTTTCCCTTTTTACTCGTTTTTTTATATTTCCAATACAAAGCATCCCAAGGTATCTCATACGCAGAGACCGCACTACGCTATGGAATTATGTATACACATTTGCCAGGGAGTTTTACCAACGTGGCTTTGGCAGTACTTGCTGGTGGAGTAATTGTTCTAGCAAGTAGAAAACTCAGTCTGCAGGAGCGATTCTTTTGCATGAGTGGAGTAATAACTATATTTATTCTCAACTGGCAAAATATTATAACTGGAGTTTCGCTTCAGTTTGCTCCTCACTACCAATTTACTACCATTCCAATCATTTTTTCAGTACTTATGATTATCCATCAGCGTTTGATCACTAATAATGAAGTCGGAAGAATCAGTAGTAAGATTATTGGAGTGGCATTGCTTTTATTAATGTGCATTATTGTGTACCATCAGCGAAATGAATTTATGCACATCGCTCGGATGCCATACTCAGAAGTGGAGCTCGTCGCTATGCAGAAAAAGATGGACGTCTTTTCATGGTTACGAACTAACACACAGTCAGATTCAGTCGTGTATTCGCTTGGTGGGATGTATGATTTTACTCTACCTGTTTATACTGAAAATAAAGTGTATTATAATTTCTATATTGCGCTTTATCCAGCTTCAGACCATGAGGTTGAGAATCGCTGGTTGGCACAACATTTGTTCGACCTCAACATGAGCTCGAGCACAATTCAAGAAGCGCATCGAGAGTATTGGGGAAATCGTTACATTGACAGTTACGCATCTGCTGAGAACCGGAAGAAGATTATTGCTTTAGTTACGCTCAATGAGTATGTTCCTGGAGAACGTATTTCAGATAGTCTTAGTGAGAGAATGTACAGTCGATGGATTGATGTTAAATCCCAACCACCAATAGATGTATTGAGACAATATGAAATTGATTATATTTTGCTCAGTAAGGAGTACCAATATTATGACGAAACTAAAAAAAGATTGGAGCAAATAGATGAATTATCTATTGTTGCCGATTTTAATGGTGAACTCTTGTATGCGTTACAAAAGTAACATGATAAAATATGAGCCCATTCGGACTTGCAACCAGATCATATTTAGCAATAGTCGAAATATATAATGGCGAAGATAGAATACGAAAAGAATATCGATAATTTTGACATAAGAAATTTCTTTAAACGCTGGCAATTTTTCTATTTTTTTATTGCAAATGTATTTGGCCCTATGATGTTTTGTGGATTAAGTGCAGTTGCATTTTTAAAACGTTATCCATCTGAAGGTAAGGTATTAAACTTGGGTTCTGGACCGAGGATTTTATCCAAGGGTGTAGTAAATGTTGATTTTTATCCATACACAGGAGTAGAAATAGTTGCTGATATAAATTCGGTACCGTTACCAGACGCAAGTGTGGCGCGTATTATTTCAGATAATGTACTTGAACATACGTCACTTCCATCTAAAGCAGTATTGGAAATGAGACGCTTACTATGTAAAGACGGACTAGCATATATCTCCACACCATTTTTATACCCTTTCCATACGTCACCTTCTGACTATCAACGCTGGACAGATGAGGGATTACGGGAATTGTTTAAAGACTTTGAAATGGTAGAAATTGGGGTCCGAGCAGGACCATTTTCTGCACTTACCGTTTATTTAAATCATCTGTTTTCAATAATTTTTTCATTTGGCTCGCATAAAATCGCTTCAATACTTCTTAATTTGATAATGTTTGTAACCTTTCCAATAAAATTTCTTGATTTAGTTTTTAATCACTGTCCTCGGTCTGTTGAAATAGCTGCAGTGTTATATTGTGTCGTGCGGAAAAAATAAAGTTTTCCTAATTGGTTCAGGGGACCTTAGAACATATATATTTTTTGAGTATTTGTAACTTTTCATATTTAATTTGGTAATACTATAATAATATTATGAAACGAATAGCAATATCAGGGGGTTTTGACCTAATTCATCCAGAATGCCACGGGGTTCGACCCCGTGGATGAATGGACAAATATATAGCTTCGGCGGAGCCGAATCCTCAGCTAGCAAAGAACCCCAGGTCCCACCCCAGCACTGACGGGTGGAAAATGCCCCATCCCCTCTGGGGTGGGGTTCTTTACTGATTTCTCGAGTTGCGTTGAGGATTTGACCGGAGCAATTAAGAGGGAATTGAGTATTGACAATATAACTGTTGTATATACAATGGTTATATTACCTGTCCTGTTCACAGTTGTGAAAGTGGATGCATAGGTATCGATTTTTAGGCAGGAGAGAATAGGGATACACTCATAATTATTAGATAACTTTGTATAGGATGAAAACAGTACTCAATGTGAAGACGGACAAAGATGTGAAGGAGAGAGCGCAGGCACTCGCCAAACACCTCGGTATACCACTCTCAATAGTGGTAAATGCTTATCTGAAGGATTTTATATATTCGGGAGAATTTCGCGTGACACGCGAGCCAGAGTTGCGTCCTGAGGTGAAGAAAGAACTTAAGAAAATGTACGCAGATGCGCGTGCAGGCAAAAATATGTCGCCCGCATTCACGAACGTTGATGATGCTATAGCATGGCTTAAGAAATAATGGTATGCAGGTAACGTTTCATAAAAAGTTTAAAAAGCAACTTAAGAAACTTCCTCCTCACATCCAGAAAACGTTTTTTGAGCGTCTGAGTGTACTCATTGCATCCCCACATGATCCTCTTCTCAATGTACACAGACTCACTGGGGACATGGATACGTTTTTGAGTATGAATGTAACTGGTGATTATCGAGCGCACTTTACATACGAAGAGTATACGATTGAGTTTTATAAAATTGGCACACACAGCGAGTTGTATTGAGGACACGTGAACCAAGGTCTTCTTGGGTAGGCGTGTCGTCGCGCTACTTTTTTGATTTTGGGGATGTTATAGTATTTGTTCAGTACTATATCAGTCACTAATTTTGTTCATCCATGAGTTCACCAGATTTGCAGCACGATATTCTTACCCTCCCACGCCTCAACCTCAAAGGGCGCGTACTCCACGACCTTGAGGTGATGCTCCTTGGGGGCTTTGAGCCCGTCGTGGGCTTTATGGATGAGGCGGACTATAACGGTGTGGTGGAGTCGATGCGTCTCGCTGATGGAACCCTTTTCCCGATACCTATCGTGCTCGATGTGTCGGCACAGAATTCGTATCAGGTAGGGGAGCGCATACTCCTTTGTGATGCGTTTGGAAACCCGCTTGCGGTCATGGCGATTACCTCACGCTTTTCACCCGACAAGACAAAGGAAGCGCTTCGCGTGTATGGCACCGAGGACAGAATGCACCCCGGCGTGCAGTACCTTTTTGATGAAATGGAGGACACCTACCTCGGGGGTACGGTGACAAAGATTGCACTCCCTGAACGAAACGACTTTAAACAATTCCGCAAAACACCCACAGAACTCAAAGCGCTTTTCAAAGAAAAAGGATGGGATAAGGTCGTGGGCTTTCAAACACGCAATCCCATGCATCGCGCCCACTTTGAACTTGTAAAGCGTGCAAGTGAAAAAATAGGAGCACCGGTACTCGTGCATCCTGTTGTGGGGATGACAAAGCCAGGAGACATAGACTACGTCACCCGCGTGCGCACATACAATGTGGTGTGCAACACCTACGGAAAGGATTTTACGCATCTTTCACTCTTGCCCCTTGCGATGCGTATGGCGGGCCCGCGTGAGGCGGTGTGGCACTCGATCATCCGCAAAAACTACGGATGTACGCACTTCATAGTGGGGCGTGACCACGCGGGCCCGGGCAAGGGAAGTGATGGAAAGGATTTTTATGGTCCGTATGATGCGCGTACGCTCGCACTCACCCATGCTGATGAGGTAGGTATTATTATTGTTGACTCGGACGAACTCGCGTACTCAAAGACACGAGAAAAGTATGTGTCGGCACATGAGGTAGAAGAGGGGGAAGATATTGCCAATATCTCGGGTACTGAGTTTCGTCGACGCTTGCGTGAGAATGAGGAGATACCTGAATGGTTTTCCTTTAAGGAGAGTATCGCAATTTTGCGCGAGAGTGTGAAGCGGGATACGCGCCCCGGCGTGACGTTCTTTTTCACGGGACTTTCATGCTCGGGCAAGTCGACGCTTGCGCAACTTCTGTATGCACGGCTTCAAGAACTGCAGGATAGAGATGTAACCTTCCTCGATGGCGATATTATTCGTGAGCACCTTTCGAAGGGCTTAGGCTTCTCAAAGGAGGATAGAGATGAAAACGTAAAGCGTGTAGGCTTTGTAGCCCGTGAGGTGATAAAGCACGGAGGAATCGTTATTTCAGCACTTATTGCACCGTACAGGGACGCGCGGAGACACGTACGTACTATGGTGGAGCAGTATGGGGAATTCATTGAGATATTTGTGGATACACCAGTGGATGTATGTGCAACACGTGATACGAAGGGCCTGTATGAAAAAGCACGTCAAGGACTTATTAAAAACTTTACGGGAGTTGACGACCCGTATGAGGTACCGGAAGCACCAGAATTGGTTGCAAAAACTGTAGAAAGCACGCCTGAAGAGATTGTAGAAAATATTATTGAACATCTCTATACACGCGGCGTTTTGGTGCGAAGGTAGGACACATCTTGACGAAGTGAGGAATAAAATGTGAAAAAGGCGCCGCCCCTACGGTCGCGCCTTTTTCACTTGTACAGCACCACCTCCACTATGGTATAGTTTTCATCATTATGAAAGACATTACAAAAGGACTTGTGTATGCGGGTATCTTTGCGATTCCAGCGATTGTGCTCATTATTTCTAATACTATGTTTTTCCCTTTTATTACGGGGAAGAATTTTACCTTCAGAATTATTGTTGAAATTATCTTTGCAGGCTGGGTGATCCTTGCTCTCTATGAGCCACTCTACCGCCCTAAGTTTTCGTGGATACTTGGTAGTTTCAGCGCGCTTCTCGTGGTGATGTTTTTCGCCAACCTCTTTGGTGAATCGCCACAATCAAGTTTCTGGAGCAACTATGAACGTATGGAAGGGTACGTGACACTTGTGCACACATTCTTGTACATGCTCATTGCCGGTACCGTTTTGACCACAGAGAAAGTGTGGGACAGATTTTTTATGACAACCATTGGTGTGGCTGTCGTACTTTCACTCTATGCATTTGCACAGCTCTCGGGCAACATCACCATCAATCAGGGAGGCGTGCGTCTTGATGGTACGTTAGGAAACTCTGCATACATGGCCATCTACATGCTCTTCCATATCTTCATTACGTTCTTTATGCTTTTCCGTGCAAAGAGCAAGGGAGCACGTATTGTCTATGGTGGGCTTGCAGTTCTTTTCATCTATCTCCTCATACAGACAGCAACGCGCGGTACTATCCTTGGCCTTGTGGGCGGCTCATTCATTATGGCTACCTACATCGCGCTCTTTGCGCGAGAATATCCCATGTTCCGCAAGATTGCGACAGGGGGAATCGTGGCTATTATTGCGATTGTTGCAATCTTCATTACCTTTAAAGAATCATCATTCATTCAGGGCAACCCCTATCTTCAACGTATCGCAACTATTTCCCTCGCTGAAGGTGGCAATCGTTTTAATATTTGGAGCATGGCCTTTGAAGGAGTAAAGGAACGACCAATTCTCGGCTGGGGTCAGGGTAATTACAACTACGTTTTCAATGAGTATTATCGTCCAGAACTCCATGGTGGGGAAGCGTGGTTTGACCGTGTTCACAACATCGTCATGGACTGGCTTATTGCTGGAGGGGTACTTGGTCTTATTGCATACTTGTCTGTTCTTTTCTCAGCTCTGTACTATCTCTTCTTCCGACCTCTCTTTAGAAAAGATGATCATGCCTTTACCGTAGTGGAGCGCGGAGTGCTCATTGGGCTTCTTGCAGGCTACTTCGTACACAACATATTCGTATTCGACAACATCGTCAGTTACATCTTCTATGCCGTGATACTCGCATACATTCATGCGCGAGTGGCACTTCCAAGTTCCGCACTGGTGAAGCGTAAAGTAGATATACGTATTGTTGAACAGGTGGTTGTTCCCGTGGTATGTATCCTTGCGTTTGTAGTCGTGTACTCCGTCAATGTTCCGGGTATTCAGGCATCAAAGGATATTATCAAGGCATTCCAAACACAGGATCCAGAAAAAATGCTCCAGTCGTTTGAAACCGCACTTTCACGAGATTCCTTTGGTACTCAAGAAATTCGTGAGCAAATGACACAGAAAGCACAGGCAGTGCTTTCGGATGAGAAAATACCTGAAGAAATAAGACAAAAATTTAAGACTCGGGTAGAAGAAGAACTTCTCAAGCAGGAAGCAGAAAAGCCAGGCGATGCGCGTGTTGAAGTCTTTATAAGTTCATTTTATCGTGCTACAGGCAATCTCGAAAAAGCAATCGAACACCTCAATACTGCGCGTAAACTTTCTCCAAAAAAACAAATCATTATTTTTGAGCAAGGTTTTGCGTACCTCCAAAAACAAGAGCCACAAAAGGCTATGGAACTCTTTAAAGAGGCATATGATCTCGGTCCACAATTTATGGAGTCACGAGTGATGTATGCAATGGCTGCAACCTATGCGGGGAATATGGCTATCGTCGATGAACTCATTTCGACCGAAGAGCAAAAACAAGCATTCGCAAACAACGACAACGCGCTCCAGGCAATGCACCAGGTGCAGCAGTATGGACGTCTCAAAGAAATGCTTGAAATACGCATTGCGTTGAAGCCTACCGTCTCACAGGAACGTGCAAGTCTTGCATACGTACTCAATGATTTGATGAATGATACCGCAGGCGCGATTGAGGTGCTCAAGAAGGCAGGAGAAGATATTCCTGAATTCAAAGCAGAAGCTGATCAGTACATGCAAAGTATCGTGAGCAAGAATCTCGGCATAAAGGAGACTGCTCCCGTGGCTCCTGTGCCCACAGAATAGTCTTAGAGAGAATGACGCATACATTTTTTAGTGCCCTTCACACTGCTTGATTTCATGCCTTCATGTATACGAACTGATATACCCCTTGCTCCCCACACCACTCTTGGTGTGGGTGGCCCTGCGCAATTTTTTGCTGAGGTGGATTGTGTTGCTGTACTCGAAGAGGTCGTTATATGGGCAAAGAGAGAAGGGCACCCTATTACTCTTTTAGGGTGTGGTTCAAATGTGCTTATCTCTGAAAACGGGATACGAGGATTGGTGATTCGATACGTGGCTTCGGAGATTGCGTATGAGGAACGGGCTGATGTGGTACGGGTGACCGCTGATGCCGGAGTTATCCTCGATGCACTTATTCATGAACTTGTGTTGAAAGATTTGTGGGGGCTTGAAAATCTTTCCGCGATACCAGGTCATGTGGGCGCAGTGCCCGTTCAAAATGTTGGTGCATATGGTGTGGAAGCAAAAGAGATAATTGAATCAGTTTTCGTGTACGACACTTCTTGTGGACAGACACGAACACTCACAAACACAGAATGTGCTTTTGGATATCGTGATTCACTTTTTAAAAAAGCTGAGGGCAGCAAATATATTATTCTTTCAGTCACCTTTACGGTAGTGCATATGCGGGCACCACGACTCACCTATAAAGACCTTACCGAATATTTTGGTACACAGACACAACCTTCGCTCCATGAAATACGTGAAGCAATTATTACGATACGAGGAAAGAAATTACCTGACTGGCATGAGATAGGAACCGCAGGGTCATTTTTTAAAAACCCTATTGTGCCTCTTGCTGTGTATGAGGCGCTTGTCCAGAGATATCCAGAATTACCAGGCTTTCCGCAACAGGATGGTGATGTGAAGGTGTCACTCGGATGGATACTCGATAGGGTGTGTGGACTGAAAGGTTACCGTGAAGGGAAGGTGGGACTCTATGAAAAACAGGCACTCGTGCTTGTGTGTGAGCATGGTGCGACGGCACGTGAGGTGACTGATTTTGTAGCGCGCATCATTGCATTGGTGTATGAAAAAACGAGTATCGTGATTGAACCAGAGGTGCGGATGCTGTGAAAAAATATGTGTATGAAAAATATTTTAAAATATTTTTCATACACAAAACATTTTATACAAAAATAAAATTATAAAAAAATAAAATAAAATTTTTTATTTTATTTTTTTATCCCCACATTTTTTATTTTTTTTCTTGTGCATTTTTTGTAATGACTGATAATTATACATAAGCAAACATTCTCTTTGCACAATGCTCTTTGAAAAGGGAACAATGCGGTCGAAACGTTAATGAGTAAAATTTCAAAAATTTATATCATGCCAGCAAAAAAGAAAGTTGCAAAGAAGGCTGCTAAGAAAGTAGTCAAGAAAGTTGCAAAGAAGGCCGCAAAGAAGGCTACTAAGAAAGTAGTTAAGAAGGTTGCAAAGAAGGTAGCAAAGCGAAAATAATATTTCCGCAAAGCCATCTAAAGCACACAAAACACATTCCTGCATTGGAATGTGTTTTGTTTGTCTCATACGTGTGAAGGCGGTGCCTCTCAAGTAGTTTCATGGTATGCTATGCGGATTCTAACCATATATTATGTCATTTCTAGATACATTCTTCGGACCCACATACGAGAAGGAACTCAAGCAAATAAGCCCTATAATCGAGGCAATCAACGCGATTGAGCCATCACTTACCATACTTTCAGATAGTGAGTTGCTTGCGGCATCCGATGCGCTCCGAAATGAGGTGGTGAACGGTAAATCGCTTGATGATGCACTGCCACAGGCATTCGCACTTGTACGCGAAGCAGCAAAGCGGACACTCGGTCAACGACACTATGATGAGCAACTCATCGGTGGCGTCATTCTGCATCGTGGAAAAATAACCGAGATGCGTACTGGTGAAGGAAAGACACTTGTGGGTACCCTCCCTGCATACCTCAATGCACTCTCAGGAAAAGGTGTGCACGTCATCACCGTGAATGATTATCTTGCACGGCGTGATGGAGTATGGATGGGGCAAGTGTATGCACATCTCGGACTCTCGGTAGGTGTAATCAATCAAACAGGTTCATATCTTTATGACACTACGCACGTAGAGAGTGATGCAACACGTGATAGTCAAGGTGCATATAAAATTGTGTATGATTTTTTGCGACCATGTACCCGTAAAGAAGCGTATGCTGCAGACATCACGTATGGTACCAACAATGAGTACGGATTTGATTACCTTCGCGACAACATTGAATTTGAAATACAAAATTTACGTCAGCGTGAACATGCATACGCTATCATCGATGAAGTGGACTCTATTCTTATTGATGAGGCACGTACACCGCTTATTATTTCTGCACCAGCGCAGGATTCAGAGAATCTGTACAGTATCTTTTCGCAGATTGCGTCACGCCTCAACCCCGAGACTGATTACGTCATTGATGAAAAACTTAAAAGCGCAACACTCACGGATAGTGGTATCGAAGCCGCAGAAAAAATGCTCGGCATTGGTAATATCTACACTGATAAAGGTATTAAGTATGTACACCACCTTGAGACTGCGGTACGTGCTCGTGCGCTCTATATGCGCGATAAGGAGTACGTGGTAAAGGATAATGAAGTCGTCATTGTGGACGAGTTCACCGGCCGTATGCAGCCAGGACGACGATGGTCGGATGGTCTTCATCAGGCAATCGAGGCAAAGGAAGGAGTCACTATTCAGCAAGAGTCACGCACGTACGCGTCCATTACCTTCCAGAACTATTTCCGCATGTATGAAAAACTTTCAGGCATGACGGGAACCGCGCTCACGTCACAAGAAGAGTTTTACTCCGTATACAAACTCGATGTAATTCCAGTCCCCACACACCATCCTATTCAGCGTCTCGATCACAACGACCTTATCTTCCAAACGGAGAAAGGGAAAATTGCTGCTATTATTCGGAAAGTGAAAGAGGTGCATGAAAAGGGACAGCCAATACTCATCGGTACTGCTTCAATCGACAAAAATGAAATGCTCAGTGCCGCACTCACGGAGGCAGGTGTCGTACATGAAATGCTTAATGCCAAAAATCATGAACGTGAAGGCGAGATTATTGCGGATGCGGGAACAAAAGGAAAGGTGACGCTCGCGACCAACATGGCTGGTCGTGGTGTCGACATTAAGCTCGGTGGTACAAAAGCAACAAAGGAGGAGGCTGAGACCATTAAAACCCTTGGCGGACTCTTTGTACTTGGTACTGAGCGTCATGAGGCCCGCCGTATCGATAATCAGTTGCGCGGCCGCGCCGGCCGTCAGGGCGACCCCGGGAGAAACACAGTTTTATGTGTCTATGGATGACTCTCTCATGCGCGTCTTTGCGGGGGAGGCGGTAAAGAATATGATGGGACGCTTTGGTATCCCTGAAGATCAGCCTATTGAAAACGGCGTTATCACACGCTCACTCGAGTCCGCACAAAAGAAAATTGAAGGATTTCATTTTGACTCCCGTAAGCACGTGCTTGCGTATGACAATGTGCTCAACCAGCAACGGGTGATTATCTACGAAAAGCGCCGTAAACTTCTCCTTGGTTCTGCTACCGATGTGCAAGAACTCGCGCAGGAACTTATTGCCTTTATTCCCGAAGTAGAAGAGCAGATTGCGCTTCGTATCAAAGAGTATGGAGAGGAAGCGTGGTATGAAGTGATGCGTAAATTGATGCTTCAGGTCAATGACGTGCTATGGGTAGAACACCTTGAGGTCATGCAACATACACGCTCGAGTGTGGGGCTTCGTGCATACGGACAGCAAGATCCACTCATTGAGTACCGTAAAGAGGGCTTACGGCTCTTTAGAGAGATGCAGGAGGCTTCATTCCATCGCGTGGCAGAATTAGTCCCTACGGTGCGTACCGAGGCGGTAGAGCGTGAAGAGGAGGCGCTTAAGAAGGCTCAGGCACGCATTGCCCTCGGAGGAGGGAGTAGTGAGGTGGCGCGCGTGGCCGAGGAGATTGCGCATACACCTGTTGTGAGCGGAGCAAAAATTGGACGTAATGAATTTGTGACTATCACCAATGGCACCGATACCGAGACACTGAAGTTTAAGAAAGCAGAACCGCTTCTAGCGAGTGGGGAATGGAAAGTGGTAGAAAAGTAGAAAGCCCTTCACTAATATGGTCGACTTACGATGTCGGCCATAAACCCGCAAGGCGTCGCCTTGAGGGTTTTCCTATTTTCACTACGTGATACACTTCACGTATATGCATTTTTTAATTCGTCTTGCTATCACCACGTCAGCGTTTCTTATTGTCTCGTATGTGGTACCCGGTATCACGGTCTCGGGATGGATTCCTGCGGTCATTGTGGCACTCTTTCTTATCATTCTTAATACCATCGTTCGTCCGATACTCATTGTGCTTACACTGCCGATTACCATCCTCACCCTCGGACTCTTTCTTCTTGTTATCAATGCGAGCATCCTCTTTTTCGTTGCATCGTTTGTAGAAGGCGTGCAGATTCAAAATTTTTGGAGCGCTCTGCTCGGTTCCATCCTCATCAGTATTATTAGCACCTTCGCGAATAGGAAATAGCGGAAAATCAAAATCATTGCTTGCAATGGGGGTGATTTTGTGTTCTTATGGCAGGTACTATGTTTATAGATGAACTTACCATAACAGCAAAAGCAGGGCGTGGTGGCGACGGGGTCGTGCGCTGGCGCCGTGAGAAATCAGTTCCCGAGGGAGGGCCTGCAGGAGGTAACGGCGGAAAAGGTGGCGATGTATACATGCGCGCTGTCCGCGATTTGAGCCTCCTTTCTAAATACACGGGTTCAAAGGAGTTTGATGCACAGCCAGGAAACCCTGGTGAAAAGCGCAGTAAGTATGGCTTCAACGGGGAGGATTTATATATTGATGTGCCTGTGGGGGCCACAGTGACCGAAATAGAGCGTGAACGCGTCTATACCTTTACCCATGAAGGGGAAGTGCACAAGGTTCTTAAAGGAGGCCGTGGAGGCCTTGGGAACGAATACTTTAAGTCTGCTACCAATCGTGCGCCCGAAGAATCTACGCTTGGCAAACGAGGTGAGTCGGGCACTTTTACCATCATACTCTCACTCATTGTCGACATTGGCTTTGTAGGCTTCCCCAATGCAGGGAAGACCACGATGCTGAACGCCCTCACCAACACCAAGGCAAAGGTCGGCTCATACCCGTTCACCACTGTCGAGCCACACTTGGGAGAACTATACGGATTCATTCTTGCTGATATTCCCGGGCTCATCGAAGGAGCGTCTGAAGGGAAGGGTTTAGGACACAAATTCCTTAAACATATTGAGCGTACCAAAATGATTCTTCACTGCGTTTCACTTGAAAATGAAGACCCTCTCGCGATGTACAAAGCAATTCGCAGTGAACTTGAAAAGTTTGACCCGGAGTTACTCAAGAAGGAAGAATGGGTACTCCTCACCAAGACAGACGCACTCGATGAAAAGCATTGTGCAAAGGTGGTAGAGCAGTTCCGAAAAGAAGGCATAACGCACGTGTACCCCGTTTCTGGAATCCTCATGGATGGTGTAAAGACATTGAGTGATGAACTTATTGCACACCTTCGACAGAAAAATACGCCTTTGGAAACTGTGTAGAAACGTACTAATTACATTTATTTCTACTAAAATTCCCCTATCTCGTGATTGAGAGGGGGAATTTTATATATTTATAATGTATCTTAAAAACACGAAACATAAATATGTCAAGTGTATGTAGTGTTAAAATATGTTGTATTTAATAGGTTATTGAGCACATACAAAACTAGTGATATTTTTTTTAAAAACATTATACAATTGATTTTACAAAAATGAGTTTCGTGTCTTTATTTAAATCAAAAGCACACGAATAGGGTCATACATATTCATAAATTGTCCGCCTCAGTCATCATATGAGTGAGTGGGGAAACCTTAAAACTGAGTACTTGTCGATATGTGCTCCTTTAGGTACTATATGGTGTTATGAAAACGTACACACCAACCATTGGACTTGAAGTTCATGCCGAACTCAAGACCGAAACAAAGATGTTTTGTGATTCCAAAAATGATCCGCATTACGCAGAGCCGAATGCACACATTTGTCCTATCTGTATGGGGCACCCGGGAACACTTCCTGTTATCAATATGACTGCGGTCGAGTATGTACTTAAAGTGGGTGTAGCACTCCAGTCCGAACTCGCCACGTACACTGAGTTTGATAGAAAGAATTATTTTTACCCCGACATCCCTAAAGGGTATCAGATTAGTCAGTACCTCTACCCACTCGTGAAAGGTGGGACGCTTAATGGAGTTGCTATTACCCGTGTGCATCTTGAGGAAGATACTGCTCGTTCACTGCATGACCAAGGGTCGGGAAGTATTATTGACTACAATCGTGCGGGAGTACCACTTATGGAATTGGTGACTGAGCCAGTCATTCATGATGCAAAAACTGCAGGCGACTTTGCTCGCGAACTGCAACTCCTTTTGCGCACACTCGGCGTATCAGACGCAAACATGGAAAAAGGGGAAATGCGCGTTGAGGCCAATATCTCAGTGAGCGACTCAGAAACATTTGGTACTAAAGTTGAAGTGAAGAACCTCAATTCCTTTAAGTCAGTAGAAGGGGCAATTGCATTTGAAATAAAGCGTCAGATAGATGCACTCGAGCGTGGAGAAAAGCTCATACAAGAAACACGTGGCTGGGACGAGGCAAAGGGGAAGACATTTTCACAGCGTGTAAAAGAATCTGCAAATGACTACCGCTATTTCCCAGACCCAGACCTACCAAAACTTGATTTAACAAAGTCTGAGCGTCTCTCACTATCTCGCATAGAAGAGCATATGCCAGTATTACCATCAGAAAAGCGCTTAAAATATAAGAATCTTGGCCTAACGATAGAACAAACTGAGATAATAATCGCTCAATCTTCGACAGATTGTTTCTTTTTGCGTGTAGTCGAGTGTGCACAGAATGATGCAGAGGTATCCCGTCTTGCCGCAAACTATTTGATTACTGATTTACTCCCTCGCATTGAGTCCGATGACGTACTCGCATCTGCGCATGCGGACTATTTTATGTCTCTCATGCAAATGCTTATGGACGGTAAAATCACATCACGTGTAGCCAAGGACATATTGCTTTGCGTCGTTATTGAAGGGAATGAACCTGTGGCACTTGCTACCACTCGTGGGCTTTTGCAAAACAACTCTGAGGAGGGGCTAACAGACGTGATAACCACGGTAATAGAAGCAAACCCATCGGTAGTTGCTGATTATAAGTCTGGAAAGGAAGCATCAGTGCAGTTCTTGGTAGGACAAGGTATGAAATTATCTAAAGGGGCTGCAAACCCAAAGGTGCTTCTAGAACTCTTTAAAAAACATCTCTCATAGTCACAACTCGCGTGGGCGATATACACGGCTACCTGCTATGCAAGTAGCCGTGTATGCGTGTATACTAATTTGTATATGGAAGTCCTCGTTCTTGATGGCAAGAGTTATGTTAAGGCATCAAAGGCTGCTAAGGAACTTGGCTATGCCACCGACTACGTAGGGCAGTTGTGTCGCGGTGGACAAGTGGATGCACACCTCATCGGTCGCACCTGGTATGTCAATCAAGAGCATCTCAGTACACACAAGGTAGAGAAGAAACGCACTTCAAAAGCAAAGGCACGTGAGTACGCAAAGCGAACCATTGAAGAGCATCGAAAACACAATGCCGAAACTACGAATCACTATACAAATATAGCGATTCGGTACGAGCATGATGATGAGTCTCTACTACCCGAGACCAAAAAAATCCCTGTTGCAAGTGCTCCCGTACAGCGTTCCCTACGTGAGGTAGAAAAGTCTGATGATCTCAGTTTTGAAAACAAAGGCAAGACGGTGAGTATGTCCGGGACACTCAATGTGATAGATGTGACCGACGGTCCTACTGATGAAGACACCGTAGTACTTCATCCATCACGTATCCGGCCTTCAGTTTCAGAAAATGATGAGTCAGAAATGAGAAATAAAAAGTTAGAGCAGAAAGTACTCCCTCGTGTGGTAATAGCACCGATAATCGAGCGTAAGACATTTACAGAGAAACTTTTAGAATCGAATGTATCTGTTGATCCAGCAAAGGTCGCTCCGGCTACTGCAGAGGCTACACAGAATGTACCCCTAGAAAGCAAAGTATCTCGAGTAGAAGAGCAACGTCCACAGATATCAGTACTCGCCTGTGTCGCTATTGTGCTCGTGGTACTCCTTACATCACTCGCCACATTGCCACTCGGGAAGCGTATGACATACACGCCTCTTGACGGAGGCATCATAGGGACGGAAGTGTCATATACATTCTCTATCAGTACAGCAATTTCGATAATATCAAGTAAAATATAGGTATCTCGGATACGCAAGGTCTTTATATTTTTTACATAGTTTTGTAGTAATTCTGTGTACTCTGCAGGATTATTTTTTTGTGTCCTGAGTTAAAAAAATATTCTGTATTGCATGCACTCTCAGTCTTTTAATCATAATCAGTATTGCTGAGCATTTCTTCATTGTCTGCTCTAGGTTTTGTATTTGTTTTTTAATTTTTTAAGACAGATTTCATTGCGTATCTTTTGTTCAAGAGTTTCTGAATTTCTAGGGAAGTTTTTTGCATGTACAGTCCAGAATAGTACGCATAAAAAAACTTTTGAAATGTTGTAAAAATTTTCCATCTCCATCATATTTTCATGCCGAGTTATACCCACATACATCATTCTAAATGAAGTGAAAAACCTATAGAATATATGTACATTTAGTTTTTTATACATGTCGAGTGTACTCATCATTGACGGAAAAGAATTTGTTCCTGCACTTGCTGCAGGAAAGCATTTTGGGTACACAAAAGATTACCTCTTGATGCTCATCAAGCAGGGTCACATTGAGGGTCAAAAAATAGGGAACAAGTGGTACGTAAACATTCCTTCGGCGGAGCGTCACTTCCGCGTTACCAAGGCGAAGCGTGAAGTTCGCAAGAAGCAGGTGAGTCAAGAGCGCAAGGCAGAGTTGCGAGAGTACACAAAAACTCAAAAGCCAGCACAAAAAGTTTCTCCCCGTCGTGCACCATTTGCACTCGGAGTTCTCGCCGTTGTGGTGATTGCATTTTCAATGAGCGTTGCACGAATCTCTGGGATGCCACAACAACAAGCGGCGGTGAGCGAAGCCGCGGGCTTTTTTGAAAGCATTGCGCGCGCTGTGTATGACCTGGTGATGCCATCCCGCACAGAGGTGGTGAAGGTGGCACTTCCTGCGACAACCTCCGTACCCATGGAAGAAAGCGCCATAAGTGCACGTGTGGGTACGACGACATACTCCTCGCTTATTGTTGCTCCCGATGAACTTTTTACTGCAACGACCATCGAGTCAATTCAAGATTCATTTTCAGACCCCGTCACCGTAGCAGTCGACCCCGAGAATCCAAACACCGGCATCATCACCCCTGTTTTCAAGGATGGTAAGCAAGGAGAGGATTACCGCTTCCTTATGGTCCCTGTTGAGAGAAATAGAAACGGGTCACCATAAAAGTGACCCTCGAGTGCTTAACGGCAATAATGAAGAAAGTACACCACCCGCACCAAAAAGCACAAGAAGGGAAGCATGAAGACACAATGAATCTTTACAACAAAAACAAAATACACCACACACACAAGCACGCGATTATGTCGTTTGCTTCTGTGTGTGGCGTACTTGCATTCATCCTTGTGCTTATCGCACCAGTAACGAATGCTGCGCCTAATTACCAGATGAATTATCAGGGGAAACTCACCAACGCGGCCAATATCGCTGTGGCAGATGGCACATACAACATGCGTTTCTGGCTTCTCACTTCACCAAGTATTGCAACGACGAGTGCGGTATGGAGTGAGTCACTTACAACCACAAATAAAGTGCAAGTCACCAATGGTCTCTTCAGTGTGATGCTTGGAAGCACCAGTCCACTCACAGGAGTTGATTTCAATCAGACCTTGTACCTCGGAGTAGAAGTAGGGGGTACCTCAACACTGGCGTGGGATGGCGAGATGAGCCCTCGTAAGGTGCTCGGCACCGTGCCTGCCGCGTTTGAGGCAAAGAATGCAACCACGTTTTCTGGTATTGCCACCACATCATTCCTGCGTAGCGATGTAGACGACTCTGCCTCAGGTCTCCTTACATTCACGGGAGGTATTATTTCAAATTCTTCTTCAACAATCACCAACCTCACCTCACTCATCGCAACCACCACGACACTCGTTATCAATAATTCACCCTTTACTTCTCTCACTGGCACAGGACTCACTAATACCGCAGGCGTCCTTACCGCAACCCTCGGTACGGACATTATTGCAACCGAGATGGCAAATAGTGACCATGGTTTCTTCTCATACACCTCAAACGTTGCCTCACTTGATACGAATGGTCTCACCTCCGCAAACCTCGCAACCGCACTTACCG